>JANQLH010000004.1 GCA_028280735.1 SAR324 cluster bacterium
ACTCGATCGAACGAAAGCTCCGAAGGAGCGGCAGATAGTAGCCAGCGGTTTTAACCGCTGGTAGACCAATCGCGCGGCACTTTCCGGAGTTCCGGAGGAACGACATAAGAATTGGATTTGGCGGATTTTTATGCCGTCCCTACAGGACTCCGGTTGTCGGACTTGATTTTCTTCCAGTGGTTTTCACCACTGGCTACTATCTGCCGCTCCTCCGGAGCTTGAAGAAGATGAACCTGCTGTCAGCCGTCAGCTTCAGCTCAAGGCATTACAAAGACAAGCAACATCCGGCAGATCGCTGAAAGCGCTGAACCGTGAAGCGTGGATTTGCTTTTAAAGCTTTAATTGGTATAGGTTAAACCGGTTTATGTTCGGACACTGGTTAAGAAGAAACAGGCTTATTCTGAAAATCCAGGGGCAGGGGCTTGACAGTGTTCGTTTGGAAATCGCATATCCAGTGTATTGTCTATTCGGCTCAAACATCACTTGATAACCCCGGTTTTGATGTGGGGAAATGAGAATTAACCGATCCATTAAAATCAATGAAAAAGAGGTTCCTGTTTGTTTTTGTTACATTGCCGTTAATGCTGGTGATGATTTTCGTCGCTTTTCTGGCATTTGGTCTGGAACCTGCGCTAAACCGCTTTAAGCCGGAAATCGAAACCGGTTTGAGTCAATTATTGGGAAAAGAAACCGGGATTAACGGCAGGATCACCGTTAAATACTTTCCCCGTCTAACTATTGTCGTGCACAAGCCGGTAATTAAAACCTCGAAAAAGCCCCTGATACAGGCAGACCAGCTGGTACTATCGTTTCAAACTCGTCCCTGGCCGAAAGACACCCTGGTAATATCCGATGTGATACTCATCAGGCCAAAGCTTGCCATCAGGCAAGGTCTGAAAGAAACCTACCTTGTATCTGAAAAAGAAAAAACACCTGCCCCGTTTTACCGGGAGTATCTTGTAAAAGCCGGTCTTTTTCTTTTTGCCACAATCAATCGACAGATTCCGGGAACCATGACCCGGGTCCAATCCCTTATTATTCAGGAATTTAAAATCGATTCGGGAGATTTCTACCTGGGAGAGCACAAAGGCAAGGAAATTCTGAGTATTAATTCGATTCAGATCGTTTTGGAGGGGCTTTACGTAAAACAGTTTAAAAATATCACGGGTGGCTGGAGGCTGTTTTTTAACAAGCATTCACTTTCCGGCCATGGATCTGCAAAGGTGTTGCGCTGGCAAAAGCTGCACTTACAAAATGTGGCACTTAAAGCAATAAATGAAGAGGGTCGGATAACGTTTTCCGAGGTCAAGGCGCAACCCTCGTTTGGTAAAGCTACGGCAAACCTGGTTGTCAATCTGGGGAATCCTCAAATTAGCTATGATCTCAACCTGGACCTGAACGAAATTAACTTGAGCCGGGTGATAAAAACATTTGACATTAAGGTCAAAGCAAGCGGAACTCTTCATACCAAACTCAAGATTACCAGCCGGGGGTCAACTGTAAAGGCTCTATTAAACCAATTGCATGGTAAATTGGATCTAACGGGGGATAATCTCACCGTCTATGAAACGGATCTGGACGGGATGATCAGGAACTACAGAAAAAGCCAACGTTTAGGTGTTTTTGACATCGGTGCTTACATGGTTCTTGGTCCGCTCGGACTGCTTGCATCAAAATCAATCGACGTCACAAGCATTGCATCTCACAGCGGCAAGAACAAAAAGACCGGAATTCCACATGTGAAGTTCGACTGGCGTATCAAACGTGGTGTCGCCCAAAGTTGGGATGTCGCGTTTGCTACCCGGAAATACAGGGTTGCAGCCGGAGGTAAACTGGATCTCAACACCCGAAGATATCGCAACATTCAAATCGCCCTGTTGGATTCAAAAGGGTGTATCGAATTCAGTCAACAGTTGAATGGTCCTTTGTTGAAACCCGAGCTAAATTCAATGTCATTTGTAGGCAAGGTGTTGGCTTCTCCGCTGACAACTCTTGCAAAAGGTGTATCCTCCGTATTCAGCACAAAATGTGATGTCTTTTACGCAGGTGCCGTGCCCCATCCGAATTAACACCTCCGTTATTTTCTTTGCACGTTTCTGGCATTTCTTTTTTGACAGCATGTACAAAAAACAAGTATGTTGACTGCCTGCGAGAGACAGCTGCGTTTTATAAAACACCTAATCAAAAAAGGAAACGAAATGCCTAACTTGTCTGATCTTGAAATCAACCTGGATGGCATGGAGGACTCTTTGAAAATCATCGAGAAGTCCCTCAACGAAATCATTCATAATGTTGAATTGACCCCATCGGAAATACGCACCAAAGCATCCATTTGTATGCAAGCTGTTAACAGATATACTAAAATTACCAACAAAAATGTCCGCTTGTTGAATGAACAGGCCTATTACCTGCTGGATAAAGTCAGAAAGATTCAGGAGAAAACTGAGTCTGGTATCGAAGGTGATGAGACAGCCTACGAGATTCATTGAAACCATATAAATTCTTAATGGCTTCCATTATATCATACCGTAATTATTAAATAGCTTCTTTATTTAACCTTGACGATAATTACGATAGTTTCATAAATATTTCTCTCGTTTGGATTTGATGTGTCAACCTCTATCACCCTCCACAACGAACAATATAGTACACACCCTACCATTGTCCTATTGTTAAAATTTGATCGCTGCTTGACGATAATTTAAATTTTATTTTAAATTTAATATCACTTGACTCTAAAATTTTTATCTCCTAAAGTGACTTTTCCTCTTTTTTATAACTGTTTTTATCACTTTTAAGGAGAAAGTCATGGTCAAGCTCAAGAAATTAGCATTCCGTACCGGATTATTAACCTTATTGTTCAGCTTGCCGTTTTGTTTATCGGCTCAGCAGAGTAACCCGAAACTGTCGGAAAGAATACAAAACCTGTTATCATCCTCGCAGTCACAAGAGGCTGTTGCCGCTTTTGTTTATTTTAAGGACAAAGGTGATCATATTGATGAAAAACTGACAGTAGCGAAAAATGCTTTAACACCGGCAGCTTTACAACGCCGAATCACCAATCGTGGCGAAGAGAACGTTGTTGATATTTCGGATATTCCCGTCAATCCGGTTTACCTGAATGCAGTGAAATCTGAAGTCAGTAAAATACGGCATCAGCTAAAAGGATTGAACGCTGTTTCCGTGGAAGCGACTCCTGTCGCATTGGAATTCATTTCAACCCTGGATTTTGTTAAAAAAGTAACCCTGGTCAAAAAGATCAGGCGGACTCCCGATCCTGTCGTTACACCAAGCCAACTCAAATCCGATCAACAGTCCATGCTTCTGCAGCCGGAAGGTATGCTAACATTGGACTACGGCGGTTCTTACACACAAAACAATCAGATCAATGTACCTGCTGTTCATGACCTGGGTTATGATGGTACGGGAGTTGTCATAGCAATTTTTGATTCGGGATTCAACCGCTTGACTCATGAGGCGTTTAATCAAATGGACATTGCCGACACCTGGGATTTTGTGAACGGTGATGCGGATGTTGGAGACGGCTCGGATATGGGAACCGGCAGCCACGGAACAAATACCTTGAGCACTGTCGGCGGGTACGCCCCCGGCGATCTGATTGGTCCCGCATACGGTGCAACCTATTACCTGGCCAAAACCGAAAACACCGAATCCGAACTGCACGTTGAGGAAGACAACTGGTGTGCTGCGGCGGAATGGGCTGACACAAACGGTGCTCAAATTATTACCAGCTCGCTGGGATATACCGTTTTTGATACGGGAACCGATTATACCTGGCAAGATATGGACGGAGACACGACGATTGTCACCCAATGTGCGGACCTGGCTGCAACCAAAGGTATCGTGGTGATAAACTCCGCCGGAAACAATGGCTATCATTCTACAAACAACACTTTGGGCGCTCCTTCAGATGGCCATTTTGTCATTGCCGCAGGTGCCGTCACTTCTTCAGGTTCACGATCTTCCTTCAGCTCGGTCGGCCTTTCCGCCGATGGTCGTATCAAGCCTGATGTAATGGCAATGGGTTCCGGCGTTCGAGTTGCAAGTGCCACTTCGAATACCGGTTACTCCAGTGTGAATGGAACTTCTTTCTCCTGCCCTCTTACTGCCGGAGTTGCAGCCCTGGTAATTGAATCCAATCCAAGCCTTACGGCAGCCCAGGTGAGAGATATATTGAGAAATACTGCAGATAACGCCGCAAGCCCTAATCGCCTGTATGGATATGGAATTCTCAATGCCCTGGCAGCCGTCGAAGAGGCGACAGCCAATATTCTGAATGCCTCGTTCACATTTACAACGAATCTTCTTGAGGTGACTTTTTCCGATACCAGCTCTGCACCAACAGGAGAAAGCATTACCGGCTGGTCGTGGAATTTTGGAGACGGGACTGCCTCTTCCGTACAAAACCCAGTCCATACCTTTTCAACAGCCGGAAACTATTCAGTAACGCTGACGGTAACGGACAGTGCCGGTAGTACGGATTCTATCACAAACTCGGTAACAGTTACGGATGCTTTGGACTACTGCACATCACGGGGCAATAACAATTTTTACGAGTGGATAGCCAGAGTAGATGTCGGAGCCTTCTCCAACTCTTCCGGAGCTGCCGGATACTCGGATTTCACCTCTATGCTGATCAATTTGGCCCTGGGAAATAGCTATGCTACAACACTGTTTCCGGGATTTGGTTCATCCGGTTATACAGAGTATTGGAAGGTCTGGATCGATTTCAACAAAAACGGTAGTTTTGTTGATCCCGGTGAAGAAGTGTTTTCAGGCAGCGGGAGATCAGCCGTAACCGGTAATATAACAATTCCTACCGGTGTAAGCACCGGTGATACCAGGATGAGAGTCTCCATGAAGTATGGCGGGACACCAACACCATGTGAAATCTTTACTTATGGAGAAGTTGAAGATTATACGGTGAGAATCGGTAACTAGCTGCTGATTCGAAGTTTTGTGCTTTCAGCATTCTGCTCTCAGCCGGCTTTTACTTGTCATTGTAATGCCTTAAGCCGGATGCTGAAAGCTGACAGCACATTAATCTTCACAACCAGTCAACGCCTTTCGTCATTCCGAGATTTGTGTGAATAAGGCAAAACAAATGTGAAGGTGCAGCCACCTCCCTCGTTGTTCTCAACATAGATGATCCCAAAATGGGATTTTACTATTTCATAACAAACCGCCAACCCTAAACCAGCGCCTCCCGCACCGGTTTTTGTGCGACTGCTTTGAGTAAACTTATCAAACACCTGGTCCAGTTCTTCCTCCGGAATGCCGGGCCCCTGGTCTTTAACTGCCACCAGAACGGCCGGAACTGTTGAATCATCTTCCGTAGAAGGCAGGCTTGTCGATTTAATCAGGATTTGAATCGACTTGTTTTTCCGACTAAATTTGATGGCATTGGAGAGCAGATTCTTAATAACCTGGCTGATTCCCCTGCGATCGCAAATAATTTTGGTATCTTCTTTCGAACTGTTGATGGTAATGGCTATCTTTTTTTTATCAATACTGTGTTCGAGCCCGGCAATATTCTCATCTATCATGGCCAACACATCATTTTCTGTGAAGCTGCATTCATAAAAACCTCTTTCCAGATTCGAAAAATCCAGAAGATTGTCTATCAGTCCCATCATTGAATGACAGGAATTCAGAATTTTATGGAAGCATTCCAGGGATTTTTCCTTCTTGCCATTAAAAAACTGAATTCCTATTTGGGCAAAACTATAAATATGATGCATCGGGGTTCGGAGTTCATGTGTGATATTGGACAAAAAGTCGGTTTTCGCCGCATTGGCCTTCTCAGCGTTTAGTTTCTCCTCCTTGATCTGTTCGTTGACTTTCATTAGTTCAATCGTTCTTTCCTGAACTTTCTGTTCCAGCCCAATGGCCTTATAAGTGGTTAATGCCAGCTTATCTGCCAGAATTACCGCATAAAGGCTGTACAAAGAATCCTTAAACTTCTTTTCTTCCAGATCAATGATACTCCCGACGTTCCTGACTTTTATGCTAAAGGTCTGGACATCCGTTTCAGCGATAACACTGGCAGAGCAGGGTTTATCACTAATCAGACTCATTTCCCCGAATATATCCCCTTTTCTCCTCAGGTTTAAAATAAAATCTCCCTGTTTATACACGCCAATAGTTCCCTGCATCAAAAAATAGATATTGTCGTTAGGCGTATCTTCGATCAGGATCTTATCTCCCTGGTTGTAATGTTCAATTTTTGATAAAGGACCGAGTTGCTCAACCACGTTTTCCGGTACTTCCTTAAACAGTTTTGTTTTTTCCTTTAAAAAATGAATCACTTCCAGGTTGCTTTTTCCCAATAAACTCTCGCTAAAAGGAATAGCATATTCATGTCTTTTAAATGTGGGACTTTTTTTGCTTTTATCAGTCATGATCTAGTCTGATAGAGTGATATGATAGTGGCCCTGTTATTGTTAAAAACCAAATTTTCTAATTAACTGCCTATTTTACAGGAATCCTGTGAAAACATGGGACTTTTTTTTTGGATCAATCAAGCTCATAAAATCAGGTGGTTAAACCAATATTGATCACCAATCATCAATCCGGATATACCTAGTTTTAAACAAATAAACGACGAAGTTCCAGAGCAACATTCTGATTTATAAGTTGATCGACAAGGAAAAAAGCCGCTCCAATCTATGTTCATTTTCTGGTATTAGCACAATACAGCAAGGCGTTAACACTGTCAAAACCAATTAAAATGTTATGTGATTTTTGTTTTAATCGTTCATTCCGATTTATTGATGGACAATATGATATCGTAATCCTGTTGCCCGGTATTTTCGTTTGCATTCCCTTCTTCTATCAAGGCGCATCAATTGTTAGGCAAATTCATGCTGACAACCCGGGAACAAAATGAAAAACTTGAAGCTCGTTTTTCGTATTATTTATCCCGTTATTTCAGCTAACCTGCAATAGCTCAAGTAATAAAATACGAAAAATAACACTTTAGTCTGTTATTTTTTAATATTCGTAAAATTAATGAGCATGGAATAAGAATTTCGAATTTCCTTACCCTGCTAAATCCCGGATAACCACAACCCGTAAGAACTGAGGAGTCGTACCCATGAAGATCCAAGTTTCCAATCGATTAGAACGTTTACCACCCTATTTATTTGGCAAATTGAATTCTCTGAAAGCTCAACTGAGAAGGGATGGCCAGGACATCATCGATTTGGGAATGGGAAACCCCGATAAGGCGGCACCGGAGGAAGTCACTGAAAAAGCCAGGGAAGTTTTAACAGATCCCAAAGCCCACCGCTATTCATCTTCGAAAGGAATTCCACAATTGTTAAATGAAGCCTCAAAGTTTTATGAAAAAAAATATGGGATTTACTTAAAACCGGAAGAAGAAATTATCGCCACGATCGGAAGTAAAGAAGGTATTTCCCATTTGTCCCTGGCGTTGCTGGGCCCTGGCGATTCTGTACTTGTCCCTTCTCCTTCCTTTCCGATTCACATCTGGAGTGCGATCATTGCAGGGGCTAATGTGATTACGGTTCCTTTGGACGTGGATCAGGATACATTTCTATCCAATCTTTTTTCCACCTATGAAATGCTCTGGCCAAAACCAAAGCTGATGTTTTTAAACTTCCCCCATAATCCTACCACCACCGTTGTTGATAAAAAGTTCTTCGAAGAAATCATTCGCTTTGCCATTAAAAACGAAGTGATTCTCGTTAATGATTTTGCCTATGCCGATATAACCTTCGATGGCCATAAATCCACCAGTTTTCTTGAAATACCCGATGCAAAAAAAGTAGGCGTGGAATTTATTTCCATGAGTAAATCATTCAGCATGGCCGGCTGGCGTATCGGATTCTGTCTTGGCAATCCCGATATAATAAAAGCTTTGGAGAAAATTAAGGGGTACTACGATTACGGAATTTTTACTGCGGTTCAGGTTGGTGCTATTATCGCTTTGAGAGAACACTGGGATGAAACCCCGGCTCATTTCGCCTCAATTTACGAGTCGCGTCGAAATGTGCTGGTGGAAGGTTTAAATAAAGCCGGATGGGATATAGTCAAACCTAAATCCACCATGTTCACCTGGGCACCTGTGCCGGAAAAATACAAAGATGTCGGTAGCATTCGATTCAGTCAGTTCCTGATGCATGAAGCAGAGGTGTGTGTATCCCCTGGAATTGGCTTTGGTAAGGAAGGCGAAAACTTTTTAAGAATAGCCATGGTGGAAAATGAAGAACGTATTCAACAGGCGGTCCGTCAAATCAAACGCGCCATGCAGAACACCACTCCCGATGATATCATGACCAGGTATTCGGGCTCGCTGGACTAAGCTGAAATGGATAGTTCCCGGTTTAAGGCGCAAGGTAAGATCCGAGAGCTTTACCATCATGATATTATTTGACCGATCGCCTTGATGCGCAACACACTAATCGACGGTTTTTAATAGATTTAATATTCTCTACCAACTCTTTCCGGCTGGAATGAATTGAGGATTTTTGTGTCGTCCCTACAGGACTCCGGTTGACGGACTTAATCCTCTTCCAGTGGTTTTCACCACTGGCTACTTTCTGCCGCTCCTCCGGAGCTTTTGTTCGACGCTAAGCGCAATTCATTGTTGATATACCGGAAAACACCTTAGAATGTAGGATGGGTAACTTGTTTCCCATCAACTCTTTATACATGGTTTTTGATCACATTCCACCCGATGGGTAACGGAGTTACCCATCCTACAATATACCGCTCCGTAGGAGCTTTTGTTCGTGAGAATAACTTAGCGCTAACGAAAACCGTGTTTTTGTTTTACTCCGTTACATTTTTTCACGAAACCAACTACCGGCTTCCTGTACTGCCTCATTCACCTCATCTGCTTGATCATAAAAGCTGAACTGGTGAAACGGTGATTTCAACTCAGTTTCAATCCAGTGCAGTCGTTTATCCGAACTGGAGATTTTGTTAAAATAGTTTTTGGTGTATTGAGGCAACACGGCGCCGTCCGAATGAATCATCAGTGTCGGTACAGTCAATTTTTGTGCGCTGGGCATGGGATCTGTTGTTAACCAGTCTTCCCAGCTCATCACAGCAAATTTATCATCACTCCATTCGGGAATCGCTCCTCTTTTCGGGTTCAGATAGTAATCGTAAGGACCGAACATGGCGGCGGATTTGTCGGTAGTTGAGATCGATGGAATGTATTCAACCTCTCCTGACGATTTGAATTTCTTTTTGGCTTGTCGTGCGGCATCAATCTTGGAGTTGACTCCCTCTTTGCCGCCATAAAACAATTTCACGGCCTCAGCATCATGTAACCAGGAGGCGGTCGTGACAATCGATTTGATTCTCTTGTCTTCGGCTGCGGCCATCAGTGTATACATAGCACCGGCACAGACACCAAATGCACCAATTTTGGAATTGGAAACCTCCGCTAAACTCTCCACATAAGACACCGCGTTTTTGATATCGATTACTTTTAAGGCGGGACTTTCAAAAAACCGAGGTTTACCTCCACTCTCACCAAAATTCCTGAAATCAAAAGCCAGAGTGATCAAGCCCTGCTCGGCCAATCGTTTTGCATAAAGACCGGCCATCTGTTCTTTCACTGTAGTCCAGCTACCGGATACGATTATCGCCGGATATGAGTTACCTTGCACATAATCCGCCGGGTAATATAAATGACCGACCAAGGTTGCGCCTTCACTCTTAAAACTCACTCTTTTCATGGTAACCTCACTATGAATCACATTTTTTCTTTCTGTTGTTTGCATGGGGGAGCATGCTCCAAGTAAAACCAGCAGTGAAGCTATTGTAATCATGACTTTTTTCATTTGAATATCTCCTATTTTATTTTATCCGGCATGCCAAAACCCCTTGCGGCAACCAGGGGATTGAAGTATTCGTGGTATTCGAGGATCTTTCCCCGGTTATCAAAGTAAAACAGACAAAGATAATCATTCTCATATAAGCCTGCCTTTCCTTTTAATTTGATTTTTCCCTTCAGTTTCACCGCCACCTGGTTGGGCTTTTCGAAAGGCATCACCGCTTCGATAGGAAATGACATCCCGTCAAAATTTCCCGGTACCTTTTCCCAGAAAGCATAGATATTCTTTTTTCCGGCAATTTCGGGAGGAAATAACCCGGAATGATACGGATTGATATGTTTTCCCTTTTCCGCAAATAATTCGGAAAACTCGCGAATTTTCTCCTGCTCCAACAGGCTGAAAAATAAACGAACAGTTTCCGTGTTTTTCTGGCGGGTCATGGCTTTTTCTCCTTCACCAGCATTCATTGCCGTGCACGAGATCACTATTGCCAGCAACGGAGCAATCAATAGTACGGCTCTTTTCATGTTTCCTCCTTAGTTAATCAGCTTAGGCAGATCGGTATTTCCATCCTGATACTTGAAATTGAATTTCATGGAACTGACTTTCCAGCTACCCCTTAACTGAATCAATTCAACAGCATAGGTCCCGACAACGATCCAGACGTTCCCGCCTGACTCATTAGGGAAATAGTGACTGGCAGTACCATAACAGAAAACTTGGGCCTTGTTTGCGGATCTTTTGACCAGCAGATTACCAAGTTGGTGATGAGTGGATTGAAATTTGGGAAGGAACCCACTCCAGGCTGATACAATCTGTTCCGGTGTCAATTCTGCAGCAGGTTGCCGGTTGAATGAGGAATAATCCAACACAACCTTGTCGGCAAATACCTTCTTAAGCTGATCCCATTCACGCTGATCAGTGTGCACGAACAAATTGATGACGCTGGATTCAATATCCTGATCCATTGTGTGATCTCCAAATGAATTGATTGAAAAGAGAGCAATCAAAACAAAAAACAGTACCTGTTTCATACGGGAAACCTCCTTTTTAACGGTTGATGTTAAGAGAAGAAATGTAACAAGGTATGATTAGATACTAACCGACAACAACATCCGGAGATTGTAAAATAGTGCCTGAAGCTTTGTGAAAAATTGCAGGGGAGTTAATCCGGGGTTTCAGAGGAGACTGCCTTTTGAAATTGGCCCGGGGTTTTACCAAAATGCTTTTTAAAAACATGGGTGAAATATGCCTGATCGTTAAATCCCAGGTCATATGAAACCGCGGCAATGGTTTGTTCCGGCTGCGAGAGCAATTTCCTGGCCTTGCGCATTTTTCTGTCGATGAGATACTGGTAGGGGGTGACTCCGACCGACTTTTTGAATTCCCGTAAAAAATAATATTTACTGTAATTCAGGCGCTCCGCCAGCTCATCTATGCCGATATTTCTATCGATGTTATCGCTGATAAACTGATCAATTTTTTCTATCTCAGCCTTTCTGATCTTGGAGGTATTAAAGGAATCATTTTGTAAATCCTGGTAGTTGGAATAGTTGTTGATATAATGCGTAGACAACAAGGAAAGCAGGTTCTGGTAATAGCTAAATCCGTTCTTCCCTCCCGACTGCACCTCCATTAAAAACAACTCTATGATGTTTTTAAGCGTTTCATCATGTACATTATAATTATTCAGGAATTTCAACTTGGAGATGGCCAGCGACAGGTTAGCTGCCTGTAAAAATACATCTTCCTCTACAGCAAGAATTACAAAATAACAAGGCTCTGAAATTTCATGAGAAAATGGTGTTTTGGGAGGATTTATCCAGATTTCCCCCGGGGTGGTTTTCAAGAACTGCATATCATCACTGGTTTTGACCTTCCAATGCAGATCCCTTTCCAATGCCAGGGCAAAATAGAAATAGGGAGTATAGACGTTTTGCGGATAAAAACTGGGAGAGTAGCCCTTTTCGAGGACCACTCCCTGCCATCCAAGGTCCGCATTTGAAATCTCAATTTCCAATACCTTTCCGCAATCTGAAGGCTGGTTTGAGTCGGACTGAATAAACTCTAGATTTGATTTCATGAAATTTTGGTGATTATGGACAGATTTTGACTCTGCGTCATTCCGGGCTAAGAGACTGTGTCATAATAGAAAAATCAATTTGATTTCAAATAATTGACATCCCAATTTAGAAAACCTTTACATCCGGATTTTCCCTT
>JANQLH010000012.1 GCA_028280735.1 SAR324 cluster bacterium
CCGGGTGTTCCGTTTTCCACCAGGAAACAGGTATATATAGGTTTGCCATTATCCTTTTTACCGGTGATAGCCTGAACGGTAGTGCCCATGGAAAGATCGCAGGAGGCATTGGTAATGAAGATTTTTGAACCGTTAATGATCCATTCATCTCCATCCTGAACCGCAACAGTCTGACTCCCGCCGGCATCCGATCCAGCGGTAGGTTCTGTTAGTCCGAAACCCCATAGACCCTCACCGGAGCAAAGCTTGGGTAGATATTTTTTCTTTTGTTCTTCCGTTCCAAAGTAATAGATGGGGCCTATTCCAAGTGAATTTGCAGCGGCCACTGTTGCTGCCTGGGAACCATCAACCCTCGCAACTTCCTCAACGGCGATGATGTATGAAATATAATCCATGGCTTGACCACCATATTCCTCCGATACGAACATCCCAAAAAGACCGATATCACCCATTTTTAGAGTGAGTTCGTTTGAAAACTCCTCTTTTTCGTCTAACTCCAATGCAATCGGCGCTATTTCTTTTTCCGCAAATCGTCTTACTTCTTTACGAATCATTTCCTGTTCTTTTGATAGATCAAAATCCAAGGGTTCCTCCTTATCTTCAGTTTTACATAAAGTAATTTTAGTATTGGCTTATTTTTTCACCATAAAAGCTGACCTAGCTGTACGGCACCTGCTGTTGAGAGTTTAAAGCTTACCATTGGCCCCGCAACCTTTGAGTAAGCTCCTTTTTAATGGTCATGGCTTTTATTTCAATCAAAACATGTATTAAGATTTCTTTGTCATCAGGATTGTCCCGAACACTGCTTATGCAACCTGAAATAGCAGCATATTCGGAAAAAGCGCCTTCAAGCTCTTTTTTGAATAAAACGTTGTTTTCAAAATTCTGATTAATGTTGATTGTCTTGCCTTTTTGCCGCAAAACGTCGTTCGGAGTTGAATGCTCCCTGCTATCAATTAAACACCTCTTTAATCGGAATCAACCCATCATCACATGCTTTGTTGCTTTGCCTTGATTTAAATCCGGTCAATGTTACTCTTGAAGCAGTGATATCGAAACCAAAGATAACATGAACGAGCGTTCAGTCCAAGACTTTAATATTTTTCTTACTATGTCAAGTCATTGTCATCAAACGACAGATCCGCAGTTGCGCGTTACATCAATCCTTTTTTGAACAGTCATTGTACTCGGAAAACCGCCATGATTTTAGTTTGACAACCAATCAGGAGCAAGACATGGTTTTGTAAAAGCCTGCATTGTCAAGTTAAGACATGACCTGCGTTCGGTTGCAAATCCAGGGATGTTAGTGTACCTTTTGCAATTAAGGTGTTTGATCTTTTTTAGCCTTAATAACCTCGACTCCCAAAATCTGCTTTGGATATGAAACACCGAAAAAGAGTCTTGCAAATTTCTTGATAGTAATAATCGGACCTGAAAAATGAAAAAACTACTAAGAGGGATTCCTTTTTTATGTTTGATGTTGTTGATAGTGTCCTGTTCAAAGACTGTAGTGTTTGAACAGGAGGCACAGAAAGCTCTGCCGTTGAAAACGGATGCCAGAATTATTAGGCTTCATGAAGACTATTTGTTTGCTGAACGTGATGCCCAGGCTTTAAAGGAGAAAGTCGTAGAAAACATCAGGCAGGTAATGGCTAATCAACAACGTTTTCGATTTGAATTTATTCCTTCGGGAACCAAAATCCCTAAAAACGACAGCAATAATGAGAGTGTTTTTTTAATAGGTGATATCTGGATGTATAAGGGAAGCACCTCGGGTGAACAGGTTAAAAAAGTAACCCGAACCAAGTCTGGTTTCGGCTTTTCACAAAGCTGGGATGAATTGGAAAACAGATCCTGGAGGCAGGATAACCTGCAGACGGTTGTTTCGCTCTATTTTGTTGAAGTCGGTAATGAGACAAGAATATTACGGTCAACGATTACTATCTCTAACGATAAAAAGACAAAAATACAAACCGGCGGACGTACCATTTCTAACCGACAATACTCACAACTATACAGAGACAAGGAGTTGCAAGCTGGTTTTCAGTTAGTGAAATCAAATTCCAGCATTACTTCTACTCAAAAGGCACTGAATGAGCTGGCAAGAAAAGCCGTGACAGTCCACTTCGACGCTCTTTAACGCAAATCAGATCAATTGAATTCATCATGATAAAACGAATCACGTTAGTGGGAATGGGAATTCTCCTCATGTTGTTATCATCCTGTTCAACAATGATACAATTTAATTCACAAAAATCTGCCGATCCCAGGTTTAGCGGAATTAGAACAGTTGGTGTCAATACCGTATTACTCATCAACAATGAAAATCTGAAGTTAAATGATAACCTTGGAAGTTGGAATGTAACATCGAGTATTGTAGATTCGAAAAAGCTGAATGTTCTAGTTCGCAAGGCCCTGGTATCGAATTTAAAGAAGTTTTCAGATTATGAAGTCATCGATCTTCACGATTTGAGAAAATTTCAAAGTGCATTTCAACAGCTTAGACCTCTTTCCGGAGAACGGATTGGTGAGCTGGATTTAATTGTGGATATTCGTGTCTCTTTTGTTTCCCAACAACAATCCGGAAAATCCCAGGAAGTGATGACTTTTCGTAGAAAAAGATCAGTGGTTAAAGGCAGGGAATGGGTACAAGTCGAAAACTCCAGCCGGGAAAGAGTCGTAACAGTGCCGTATAGCAACTCACGAGTCGACATAGCGAGTTATGTCGAAGTGATTAAGACCAAAAACGGAGACTCAAGGGTATTAAAAAGTTTTAATGCGTCATTGACAAATAATCTAAAGCCAATGACTTCAATTGAAACCATGATCAACGAAATGGCGATCATGATTACAGGAAGGATATTAAAAAATGTCAGTAAGTATTCGGTGATTACTACCAGGGAAATTGACAAGGGAAGCAATGATGAAATTGTTGAACTTCTGGAACAGGCAAAACTGAATGAAGCGGTCACAATGCTGGAAAAATCACTAACGGATTCAGGGGAAAGGGAAGCAGCGGATGTCTATAACCTGGGCATATGTTACGAAGCTTTTGGAGATCCGGCTTTAGCGATTCAGATGTATCAAGAAGCTCACAAATTGGATGATAACAACGAATTGTACATGAAAGCGATTGGAGAACTCGAATGAATAACCTACCTGTCATAAGACCCGGAATCGTTTCTGTTTGCTTGATATTCATAGCCATATCCATGCTTCTCCAGGGATGCGCAAAATACAAGGAGTTTGACGCAATTTTCCCTCCCGAGAATACCGCGCTGACCAACTATAGCAAAATTATAATTGATAACCCGAAACCGCGTGATCATTTGCACCAGATGCTTGAGAATGCTTTAAAAAGCCATCTCACATCAATTTATGCGGGTAACGTCAAACCGGCCAAAGAGATAAGCCAGCTCGAAAAAGAAATAGCTCTCTTCAACTACAATCCGAAAATCGAGCTAGTAGCAGGTTCTAAGATTGCCAGGCTCAGTTTTTCCGTTGAATCCAAAAAAACGATTAATCGAGATCGCAAAACGTCGCAAGTGGTTTTAAAATCCTGCAATAATTTAACCCGCATTCCCATCTGTTTACCTACTGGCTCAGCATCTCTAAAATCCGGAAAGCAGACTATCAGAATAAATCTAACCGGTATGATTTCCTTAAAAAGTAATGATGGGAAATCAATTGTTGCCGATTTTCCCATTAACATAACATTGAATGATTCCGGAAGATTCGTAGAATCTAGTGGAATTTTGATTCACAAAGGTATCAACAAGGTTGCTAATCAGTTTACCAGTCAAATAGTTCCATATCGTCAAAGAATCAGAAGTGAAATACTGCGTGGGGGAGATTCAACAGCTGTTAAATTGATAGAAAACAACGCTTTAAATCTTGCAATTAACCGGCTTGATAGAATTGTGAGCAGAGATTCAAACCCTGATGTGGAGGATGTGTACAACCTGGGACTTGCTTATGAGGCATTGAGTGAAGTGCAACAAGCACTGGTCTATTATGAAAAAGCCGGTGATATCGATTCTGATGAGGAGGCAGTGCAAACCGCCTTGCAACGGGTCAGGCGAGTAGTCAGCGATTAATTAATCTTGTTTGTCCGTCTTGATGTTTGAACCTGGGACAGGTCTCCTAGGATTTCCACCAATCTGGCTATCACTTTCTTTTCAACCTTTGAGATAGCCATAAATCCGCCAACACCACCTGAAGCCTTGGCAATCTCATTAGCCAGACGCGACAAATCCACTTTGATCAATCCGGCTTCATGTTTTTCAAATAGTTTATCTACAAAGTAAACCGTCCTGTCCACCTGGTTGATATCTTTTTTATATTTGTCCCGGTGGTATTTCATGATCAATTCACTGAAAAAATAGGAAGTACTGTTGAAAAATGCTCGGCCACATTCACTAAGGCACCATTCCGGATCACGGATTATGCGTTGAAACTCGATACGTTCATCGTTATCAACGTCTTGATCTGCATGAGCTACAAGAATGAAAAGCTGGAAAGGCAGTTCGGCTAACAGGTCTACAAAAGAGGTTTTCGGAGAAGGGAAGTCCCGAAAGAAACGAAGCAGTTCATGAAGGGTCGAATCGTATGACTTGATCACATCATCATCCTTTTCACGACTGAACTTGCAATAGTCGACTATTGAGTCCGCCAGGGTTTCATTATCCTGTATAAAATCCTCTACTTCAGAGCGAGTGAGGAATTGTTCCAATAAATAAATCGTTTTTCTGTAGTTCTTAAACTGGGGGCGATATACCTTGGCTGCCAAATCCTTTTCAAAAAATGGATAAATCAGTTTCGCCCGGCGGACGATTGCTTTCATGGTGTCACTTTTACACCAGTTCGTATTGGCCAGAGGCTGCCTTATTCCCTTTAAATCCGGAGCCTGGGCCAAAACATCGAAATCTTCAAATTCCATTAGCAGCTGAAAAGGCAAGCAGCTGACTTTTAATTTGTAATGTTTTTTTAAATGCTTCAGGTAAGGCGACATTCGGCTCGCAGATCGTTAATTGAGACGGTGGTCAATTATGGAGAACTCATATTGCAAATTCCAAGAATACCTTAGCATTTTCGATGATTCAATACCATCATCAGCTATCATTCAGGCGCAGTCTCAATTACCTGCACAATCGGATATTGGATGAGTATCTTGCGGAATATTCGTTCGACAATACAATCGCATATGAGAATTTTCCACTAACCGCTAACTAATTATGGGTCTTGATATCGTACTTTTTTAAAAGGCTATAATAGTGAGATTTAGACAAACCCGATCGTTTCAATATCTCTGCCGGTTCTCCGTTGCAGCCGGAGATCACACGGTGAAGGTATTGAATCTCCATGGAGTTTTTGAACTCCTTAAATGTGGGGAACTTATCTGCATCAGCATCGAGCAGATCTAATCCGGATCGTAAAACCGGGTTGTCAGAATCATCTTCAGCCGGTTGCTGGTAGAAAGTGTCACCTATTTGATGTTTGGTAACTTTGATACGGATTTCCTTTGGCAGGTGCATGGGATAGAGGGTGTTTTCATTTCCGGAGGCAATAAACGCCATTTCAAGAACATGGAATAATTCTCGGACATTACCGGGCCAATCATATACTTCCAGGGTTTCAAAAAAGCCTTGCTCAAATCCCTTGTTTGCAACTTCGTACTCTTCACAAAGCCTGTTTATGTGGTACAAGGCCAACAGTTTAATATCACCTTGTCGGAACTGAAGAGGAGGAATTTTAATTTGAATCGCGCATAGTCTGAATAACAAGTCTTTACGAAAACCGCCAAGCTCTACCAGTTCGTGAAGATCTTTATTGGTTGCAGCAATCAACCTGAAATTGCTGGTCAATTCTTTCGTTTCTCCAACCGGACGATATTGTTTCTCCTGCAGCACCCTTAAAAATGTTTTTTGAGTGGACAATGGCATTTCCCCAACTTCATCCAAAAAGAGAGTTCCTCCGTTGGCAAGGGTAATCAAACCCGTTTTTTGCGTTTCTGCCCCGGTAAAAGACCCCTTTTTGTGCCCGAACAATGTGCTTTCCAACAAAGTTTCCGTGAGGGAGGCGCAATCAACAACGATAAATCCGCTATTCTGTCTGCTGCCGTTCCGGTGGATGGTTTTGGCAAATAGTTCCTTTCCTGTTCCCGTTTCTCCACTAATTAGTACCGGAGCATTTGAGGTTGCAGCTTGAGCCAGGGTTTCAAAACAGCCCTTTATTTGCACTGAATTGCCGACTATATTGTTCAGATCCAGGTTTACAGTTTGGTGTTTCTTTTTCTTTTCTTCGCGATACTTTAACGCCCGGTTAAGACTCAGCCGGATTTCCTTGATTTTTGTAGGTTTTATGATGTAGTCCCAAACACCTTCGCGAATTGCGATTTCGGCCCCGTCCGGATCACCGATTCCCGTGACGATAAATATTTCCGGAGAAGAAATACTGTTTTCCTTGATGGTCGGCAAATGATCGATTCCGTTTCCATCGGGCAAGCGCACGTCCAGCAACAACAAATCAACATGCTGTTTCTGCAAAATTTCGATTCCGTCAACAAGGGTGTGGGCAGCCAGACAATCATGTTCCATGCGTTCTACTAAACTCGCCATGGTTTCACAGAAGTCCTTATCGTCGTCTATGATAAGTATTGTTGACATACCTGAATCTCCTGTAGAATAAAAATCCGTTTAAGAAGCCGAAGGTTGGACTGCCGTTTCAACATTTATTTTATTCATAACCGAACGAATCGCTCCCGAGATAGTAATTTTGTCATAAGGTTTAACAATAAGTGTTTTAATGTTTTCATGTTCGTATTCATTAAACTCAAACTGCCTTCCTGAAACCATAATAATCGGTGTTGTGGGAGAAATCTTGAGCAACGTTTCAGCGAATTGAAACCCGTTGATTATGGGCATATCGTAATCGGTGATGATCAAATCTATCTTTGTTTTTTTCGTTTTAAATTTATCCAGTCCATCCTCCGCATTTTCAGCAGTCTCCACTTTGTATCCCAATGTTTCAAGAGCACGAGGTACGCTGGCTCTTTGATCTGCATCATCCTCTACAAATAGAATGGTTTCCTTTCCATAATGCAGAGAGGTATCCACACTGCGTCTATCCGTTAACTCCTCTTCCATTTGAGGAATATGGATATTAAATTCGGTTCGATTCTCTTTTCTGCTAAAGACGTTGATTCCGCCTTTGTGACCTTTGACTATTCCGTGAACCACTGAAAGTCCCAAACCTGTACCAATGTCTTTGTTCTTTGTCGAGAAGAACGGATCGAAAATCTTGTCAATGTTCTGTTGATTGATTCCCGGACCGTTGTCCGCTATGGACAGGCAAATATAGGAACCCGGATTGACATTCAGTTGTTGGGATAGATTTTGATCAAGGTAACTTTCTTTTAGGCTGACCTCAATTTTTCCGCCTTTGTCCCTTAGGGCTTGAAAAGAGTTGGTACATAAGTTCATAACGATCTGGTGAATCTGTGTCGGATTTCCCAGGCAAAACAAGGCAACAGGGTTGATATCCTCTTCAAAACTAATGTTTTTAGGTAAGGAGCTTTTGATCAGTTCCAGCGATTCGCTCACTGTCTTGACCATATTTATCGGTCGAAACTCTTGATGGCTTGGCCTGCTGAAGGTAAGAATCTGTTTTACCAGGTTGCTGCCACGGGAGCTGGCGTTTAGAATGCGTTTCAAATCTTTTCTGGTCATGGAGCCAATTGGAACGTCTTCTATCGCCAATTCTGCCGAATTGATTATCGAAGTCAGTATATTGTTAAAATCATGGGCTATCCCCCCGGAAAGAATGCCCAGGGCCTCCATTTTTTGCGATTGTCGTAATTGCTTTTCCAGGTTAAGTTTGGTGGTAACGTCTTCCGCGGTCGTCAAAACACCCACGACTTTTCCATTTTTATCGTGGAAAGGAATCTTATTCACTTCCAGCCAAATCTGGTCTTGATCCTTTCTGTGTATTGCCCAACGAATTCGATATTGAGGAGTTTCCGTTCGCATTACTTCCCGGTTGGTCTGAATAACCTCTTCCACATTTATGCCTTCGCCCAGTTTACCGTAATCTTTAGACCCGACAATGTCATCGTAGTTATCGATACGAAAGAAATCCTGAAACGACTGGTTCACATCCATAAATTTCAATTCCCGATCCTGCCAGAAAACAATTTGGGGAATGTTATCCAGGATCATTCTCAGTTTCATTCTGGAATCCTTCATGGCAATGTTGGCATGTTTCCGTTGTGTCGTATTAAAAAACAGCAGAATCACTACAACCAGCAACAAAACCACACTGACCACGATAAACCAGAATATGGTGCGGTTGAGTCGATAAAAGTTAAAGGGTTCATTGACGATGATGCTGTCTTTGGGTAGGACGCTTCTCGGGATATCAAAAAACTCCAGCACATTGTGATCGAAAATATATTTATATCCCCCGTTAAATATGGGTATCGATGCGGCATCCTCTCCGTTCATGATTCTTAACGCCAACTGGGCTGCTCTCTTACCATGAATTTGAGCACTGGATACTTTCCCCCCCACCATGCCATAACCGACGATAAACTCCCATGAGCCGTAGACCGGAAGTTTTGTCGCTTCAAACACTTTCTGGGTGAGTTCCCAGGAAGAGTAAAACTCACCATGTATCTCTTCGTAAGCGGGGATGATATAAAGCATAATCTTTTTTGATTCATGCTTGAGACTTTCGATCAGGTCTTCACTTCTCAAATCGTTACGAAATTGAATGTCAAAATCGATATTGTTCAAGCGAATACTTTCCCTGATTTGGCCTGAAATCGAAACGGAGGTGACAGAGTTGTTTCCTATGACAATCATTTTTTCCACTTCCGGATGCAGAGAGCGGGCAAAATCCAGGTTTTCTTTGAAGTAAATGTTTTCAAGCACCCCGGTTATCTGGCTTCCCGGCTTTATTTCATATTGTTTTAAGTCGTTTATTCCGCAAAAAACTATAGGAACACCCGGAAACAGGTTTTCTCCGTACTCAAGAATAAATTCCAAAGCATTGTTGTCGGAGACAATGATGATGTCAAATTTTTTGTTACGGAATTTATAGGCAAAATGCCGAAACAGGTTATCTTTGATGATCTCATCGTAATATTTTTTTGAATTGAGGTATTCGATTTGGATCTGGATGACCTGTTCACTCCTTTCAAGCTCCTCCCGGATGCCCGCTGCCATGTTGTCGGACCACGGATAGCCGTTGTGATAAGAGTTCAGGTAAAAGACATTGAGTTTTTTCGGAATCACTTCGCCTAAAACCCCTTGGATGAAACCTAAAAACAGTAAGCAGAAAATGAGAACTCGGCTAATGATCTTCATTAGTTCAACCTGGTAATTGTTCTGGATTGTCGCTTTTTTTATAAAGTCACTGCCTGTCTCGCAAGTTTTACGCCATCTTTTTTACTACGGGAACCCTCTTGGATTTTCATCTCAGCGCTCTATTAATGATTAGCGGATTGGCGATCCAGTTTAGGCAAGCGCTTCATTTTAATCTCCTTTAATGTGAGAAGAATGTCGTTTGTCATTCACGTTTTACAATCAAATTGAATACTTGGAGGCAGTTTGCAACCGCTTGGTTTGCTAAGTATATAATAAGCTGAAAAGAAAAGATTCCGAAAAAACGGACTAAGGTATAGCCATTGTTACCATTGCATATTTACTTAAAATTTTGGCCTTGAAAAAATCATAATCCGAAAAAACGGACTCATTCATCGAGTTTTTAAGGTGAAATAAATCAAGCCCGGGAAATCGATCCCTCTACCTTCATAAAATAAAAAAGTGGTTTTCGTTTCTTAAAACTGGCCGTTCAATGTCTGAGCTGGAAAGTAGCTTTGCCAGGTTGCTGTCTCAAAAGTATTTGGCATTTTAACTGCAGATTACCCAACCTTGAAATTTCGTCATTGTCCCGGATGAAGGCAGTATCGGGATAATGCACTGCCGGTTGGTTTTGGGCCGGCAAAGGAAACTGATTGTTCAGTTTTTTCTTATCATGAAGAAGTCTAATTAGTGTCTGAACGAAAACTAGTTTAAACCATACCAATAAAAGCTTTAAGGGTAGCTTGGTGCTTCGATGTTCAGTGCTTTCAGCATTCAGCGATCAGTTTTCAGCCAGTTTTTGTTTGAATGTTCAATGCTTTATGCTGAGTGCTGAAAGCTGACAGCACATTAATCTTCAAGCTGAATTCCGGAATCTGGCAAAAGGCTGGATAAGGGTTTAGCGATTTTCCGTTCAGGCACTGATTAAAACTTGCAAAATCACTTCTGTAGTTCTTAAAAACCAAATAAGGAGATCCACCATGAAAAAGATGTTGGTAAAATCCATAGGAATGCTGCTCATTGTTTGTTTAACCGCAGCTCCTACCTTTGCCCAGTCCAAAAGGACCAAATTCGGTGTTGACAAAAGACACGAAATAGCAAAGCGGATTAAGTTCAAACCTTCAACAAAAAAGGTTCGCTGGAAAATGGTAATGCCCTGGACTAAAGGGCTCCTTTTTTACGATATTGCTGTGCATTTTGCCGATAGTGTCAGACTGGCCTCTGCCGGTCGTTTGGATATTAAACCCTTTTCCTCTGGTGAGCTGGTTCCCGGTAACCAGTCTTTTGACGCCGTCAGTAAAGGTTCTGCACAAGTTGGTCATGATTGGCCGGGATACTGGAAGGGTAAAAACGAAGCGTTTGTAGCTTTTGCTTCCGTGCCGTTCGGACTTGATGGCGAAGGATACAACATCTGGTTGTATGAAAAAGGTGGAATGGAAATGATGCAGGAGCTTTACGGTAGATTCAACCTGTTTGCATTGCCAGGCGGTCAGCTTGGTCAGGAAATGGGATTGTCCTCTAACATCAGAGCGACCAAGATGCAGGATTTCAAAGGAATGAGATTGCGAACTCCGGGCTGGTACATGGATATTATGAACAAACTGGGCGCTTCCGTTACCCCACTGCCTGGCGGAGAGGTTTACCTGGCATTGGAAAGAGGCGTCATAGATGCAGCTGAATTCTCTTCTCCGGCCATAAACTACCCCATGGGATTTGATGATGTCACCAAATATGCCATTCAACCTGGTGTTCATCAACCGGGGATTCAATGTGCTCTTTTCTTTAATAAGGACGCCTATAACAAACTTCCGGAAGATCTAAAATGGATCATCGATATAGCCGCCAGGGAAACCCAACTTTGGAGCTATAACTGGGTTAACGGCCTGAATGCCGAAGCCATTAAGCTGTTCAGCAAAAAAATCGAATTTGTAAGAATGGACAAACAAACCTTGATCGATTTCAGAAAAACCACCAAGACATACTTGGATCAGGTTAAGGCAAAATATCCGGACGTGAAAAAAGTGTTGGATTCACAAGAAGCTTTTATCGAAGATTTTGCAATCTGGAGAGAAGCCAGAAGTGGTGCAACACCTTGGCCGTATGAAACCTATATTTCAGGTAAGGTAACAGAATAGAATAAACCGTACGATTCTCCGTTCAATACGGAGAATCGTTTTCCAAGGGAATGAAATGTTAGATCTTATAGCTACCGGAATCGACAAATTTAATACTAAGATGGGGGAATTTACCTCGCTGCTTATTCTCCCGTTATTGGCTGTGGTCGTCTTTGAAGTGTTTATGCGTTATGTAATGAATGCTCCCACCATTTGGGCCTTTGAAATGACGATTTTTCTGTACGGTATGCATTTTATGTTCGGCCTGGCTTATACCGACGTTACAAAAGGCCATGTAAGGGTGGACATTTTTATTTCTAGGCTCTCAAAAAGGAAACAGGCTATTGTCAACATCTTTTCCATTGTTGTTATGTTTCTGCCTGTTTTTACCTGCCTTGTGATCTGGACTGCCAGTTTTGCCTATACATCGGTTATGGAAAATGAACGATACTCCACCAGTTGGGCACCAATCATCTGGCCTTTTAAAGTGATTATGGCCTTAACGTTTCTTTTTGTCCTTATGCAAGGCATCTCTAACCTGATACGGGAGCTGCAAATCATCATCAAAGACTTAAAATCAAATACAGAGGAAGGTTGATATGAGTCCTGAATTTATGACAGTGGCCATGTTCGCCACCCTCATTCTTGCGATTGCCCTTGGTCATCCGTTAGCCTATACGTTGGCGGCAGTTGCAACACTATTTGGCTTGATCGATAACGGATTTAATTTTGTCGCCCTGTTTGATATGTTCGCCAATAACGCCTGGGGCTTGATGGGGGTTATTGATAGCTATGTGCTGGTAGCAATCCCGCTTTTTATTCTCATGGCGCAATTGCTGGATCGATCCAAAGTGTCCGATTCCCTGTTTGAAGCGCTGTATGTGGTACTTGGCGGAATGAAGGGGGGATTGGGACTTGCCGTTGTTGTCGTTTGTACTGTTTTCGCTGCCACAACCGGAATTATCGGGGCTTCTGTCGTGGCCATGGGGTTGCTGGCAACACCCGCTTTGGTGAAAAAAGGATATCAAAAAGAGCTGTCCGCCGGAATTATTTGTGCTGCCGGGACACTGGGAATCTTAATCCCGCCCAGCATTATGATGGTCGTTTTTGGCGGATTGACCGGAATGAAGGAAACGTCGGTAGGAAACTTGTTTGCCGGGGCAATCTTACCCGGGTTGGTGCTGTCGACGCTCTATTTTTCCTACATTATAATTCGTTGCCGGATAAATCCGGAACTGGGTCCTCCCATTTCAAAGGAAGAGGCCGGTCGCTATTCGCTGGGCCAGAAAGTGGGGATGACTTTAAAATCGTTGGTACCACCTCTGGGTCTAATCCTGGCTGTAATGGGTACTATCCTGGCAGGCGTGGCAACCCCGACCGAAGCCGCCGGTCTGGGTGCAGCCGGTGCCATGATTTTGGCCTTATTTAACAAAAAGCTAAACTGGACCGTTTTAAAAGAGTCAAGCTGGGCGACTTTGAAAACAACCTCAATGGTGATGATGCTGTTTGTGGGAGGTAAGTTTTTCAGCACGGTATTTCTCAGTATGGGTGGAGGCGATGTGGTTGCAGACCTCCTGATCGGTAGTGGGATGAACAGATGGTTGGTGTTGGTCATCATGATGCTGATTGTCTTCGTCATGGGTATGTTCATCGATTGGGCAGCTATTCTGCTGGTTACGGTTCCGATATTTATGCCCATTGCCTTGGAACTGGATTTTAACCCTCTCTGGTTTGCCATGTTAATCTGTGTGAACTTGCAAACATCATTCTTGACTCCACCTTTCGGATATGCCTTGTTTTATTTCAAAGGAGTAGCTCCTCCGGAATATACCATGGGACATATTTATCGGGGTATTCTTCCCTTTGTAGCTATACAGATGGTGGCAATTGGAATTATTATCATGTTCCCGGGACTGGTAACCTGGTTACCTAAAGTGTTTTTTGGATCCTGAATCAGATAAACATTAAAGACTGAATCACGACTTCGGTCTTTATGTTTGTTCATATTTAATTGATTGATGGCGCGTTCCATTCCCTTGGAACAGGGGAAACGGGAGGAAAGGTTTATGAGGTTTCCTCCCGGGTCTCTGTTCCTTGGGAATCGCGAGTGTAAATAAAACTCAAAAGAAAAACGCGATGTTCTTTCAATCCCATTT
Organism: SAR324 cluster bacterium; assembly: GCA_028280735.1. Lineage (GTDB taxonomy): Bacteria > SAR324 > SAR324 > XYD2-FULL-50-16 > XYD2-FULL-50-16 > JAHJTV01. Next base: position 13,633 of record JANQLH010000012.1, read on the forward strand.
CATTTCAGCAGGGATCCGGGTTCACCGGATTAATTAGCCTCTATACTAAGCTATTGAATAACTCATGCAACGATATCCAGCAAAACCGGAAAAGGTTTATTTATTTGGCACCTGCATAATTAACGATGTCTATCCGGAAACAGGAATTTCAGCCATTCGCCTGTTGCAAAAGGAAGGTGTGAAGGTGGTTTTTCCACAATCGCAATCGTGCTGTGGACAACCAGCCTATAATTCCGGTTTTCCGGACCAGGCTAAGATGGTGGCCCGTCAACAAATAAGATCATTTCCCAGGGAGTATCCCATCGTTGTGCCTTCCGGTTCATGCGCAGGTATGATGAAGCATCATTACCCCGAATTATTTGCAAATGAAGCGGATAGTGAAGAAGCGGCAGCTTTTTCGGCAAGGATTTACGAGTTGACGGAGTTTTTGGTGCATGTCCTGAAAATCAAACTCGAAGACAAAGGAGATCCCATTGATATTACCTGGCATTCATCCTGTCACGCTGCCAGGGAAATGAAAATTATTGAGGACTCCAAATCGCTGTTAAAACAATTGTCTAATGTCAATTTAATTGATCTTGAAAATGAGCATCAGTGTTGCGGTTTTGGGGGAACCTTTTCGATAAAACAGCCTGATATATCAGCTGCCATGGTCAAGGATAAGGTCGATGCAATAAAAAACAGCGGCGCACGTCGGGTAATTGCCGGGGATTGCGGCTGCCTGGTTAATATTACCGGAGCAATGGAATATCAGAAAGTTCCGATTCAAGGAACACACATTGCCGACTTCATTTGGGAGCGTATTCAATGAAAGCCAAGTCGTTTAATTTCCGGAAAAATGTAGTGGATGCACTGGAAGACGGCCAATTGCGAGGGAATCTCCGGTTTGCCATGGATACCATGACACAAAAGCGCAAGGCTGTTTTTGATGATCAGGATAGATTGCAGGGTTTGCGTGATCTCGGTGCTTCAATTCGAAACCGTTCTCTGGCCAAACTACCCGATCTCCTTGAAAAGCTTGAGCAAAAATGTCTGGAAAACGGGATTAAGGTGCATTGGGCTGAAACGGTTATCGATGCGAACAATATCGTGTTGGATATTTTAAATCAGCACAACGCTACCAAGGTTGCCAAAGGAAAATCGATGGTATCGGAAGAGATGCATCTTAATGATTTTCTTAAGGAAAACGGCATCGATCCCCTTGAGACGGACCTGGGTGAATTCATTATTCAGCTTGCGGGTGAAACTCCTTCCCATATCATTGTTCCGGCAATTCACAAAAACAAGTCCGAAATAGCGGACTTGTTTCACAAACACATACCTGACACTCCTTACACGGAAGATGTCGAAGAATTGAATGCCATTGCCAGAAAAACCTTAAGACAGGAGTTTTATCGAGCTGAAGTGGGTATCAGTGGAGTAAACATGGCCGTGGCGGAAACCGGGACGCTTTGTCTGGTGGAAAACGAAGGGAATGGCAGAATGTGCACAACTCTACCGCCAGTGCACATTGCCCTGATGGGGGTGGAAAAGGTTGTGGAGAATCTGCAAGACGTCCCCCCCCTGTTGGAATTGTTGACCGGCTCAGCCACCGGTCAGAAAATGACCACCTATTTTAATTTTATTACCTCTCCCCGTAAAACAGGAGAAAAAGACGGACCAAAGGAAGTCCACCTGGTATTGCTGGATAACGAACGCACGAAGATTCTGGCAGACCCGGAATTAAGGCAAACATTGAAGTGTATTCGGTGCGGAACCTGCCTTAACCATTGTCCGGTTTATACGAGAATTGGCGGTCATGCTTTTGGTTTTGTGTACCCGGGGCCGATAGGAACGATTCTTACCCCACAGATGGAAGGTATTGATAAAACCCAGGGAATTCCCGATGCTTCCAGCCTGTGCAACGCCTGTGAAGAAGTTTGTCCAGTCAGAATACCCATCCCGGCCTTAATCAGAAGAATTCGTAATGAGAGTAAGGATTCCCGGGGGGTTGTCAAGGGGCACGGCAGCAAACGGAGTTTTATGGAAACCGCAGCCTGGAAGGGATGGGCGTTAGTTAACACACACCCCTTTATTAACAAACTGGGAGGAAAAGCATTACGAATGTTCGGTTCTGAACTTCCCAAGGCAGGACCGGTAAAAAAATGGTCCGGGGTTAGAACAACCCCTAGGCTATCTAAAAAAACACTTCAGGAACTTGTTAAGAACGAAGGTGTTGAAAATGAGTGAATCAGCCAAAGAGAGAATTCTGTTTACCATGCATTCCGCATTGAAACAGAAGTCACCCGAACAAAACGAACCTATGATGTTTCCTCTCCGGCATTGGTCGCACGAGGAGCGCATCGATATTCTCCGACAAAACCTGGAGTCTGTTCGCAGTGAAGTCTTTGTCAGCAGTAAAAATAGTTGGCTGGATACCTTATCCGGTATCTTGAAGAGCAAACAAATCAAAACCCTCCTTTATTCCCCTGAAGTTGACATAGGCAAGGAGATCGAATCCACTTTGAATGATCAAGCTTCAATACAAACCGAACTGGTGCAATACGATGGACCCATTGAAGAGTTTAAACCCAGGCTTTTCGAAATTGATGCAGCAGTCACCACGACAAAAGGAGCCATTGCAGAAAACGGTGCCATTGTTCTCTGGCCGGATCAAAACGAACCCAGGCTGATGTCACTGGTACCTCCAATTCATATAGCCGTGGTTAAAGCTGCCACAATCAATGCAACGTTTAATGAAGCCCTGGAAAGTGGAAAATGGACCGAGGGAATGCCGTCCAACATCGTTTTGACATCCGGGCCTTCGAAGACCGCTGACATTGAACTGGTTCTGGCATTCGGTGTACATGGCCCCAAGGAACTTGTTGTAATAATAATCGATTAATGTTGTTAAGTCACTGGAGTGAAGATGGTAGCAAAAAGTGTAGTGAAACGTTTTAAAGAAATACTGGGCGAAGCTAATGTCTTGGAAGAAGAAGTCGATCGCTTTAATTATGCGTATGACGCTGCTGTATTGGAGCCAAAAACACCTGCACTGGTACTGAAACCTGCACATCGAGATCAATTGGGTGAATTGGTGAAACTTTGCAATGAAAACAATCTGCCGATTACGGTCAGGGGCGCGGGTACAAATCTCAGTGGTGGAACAATCCCTGAACGAGAAGGAGTCGTGCTGTTGACAGGTGGCCTAAACAAGATTCTGGAGATTAATGAAGAAGACATGTTTGCCGTTGTGGAGCCGGGAGTGGTTACCTCAAAACTGGCAGCTGAGGTTGCGAACAAGGGACTGTTCTATCCACCGGACCCGGGCAGCCAAAGTGTTTCGACCATTGCCGGAAACGTGGCTGAAAACGCCGGGGGATTAAGGGGGTTAAAATACGGTGTGACCAAAGATTACCTGATGGGCCTTAGTTTTTATGATGTCGATGGCAATCTTGTCAAAACCGGCTCAAGAACAGTCAAGTGCGTTACCGGTTATAATTTGACAGGTCTGATGGCAGCTTCGGAAGGAACCTTGGGAATATTCAAAGAGATCACGCTCAAACTGATTCCACCACCGCAAACCTCAAAGGCGATGATGGCAATCTATGACTCTGTTGAAGGGGCTACTGAAACGGTGGCAGCTATCATAGCCAATAAGATTTTACCTTGCACCCTGGAGTTTTTGGATAATTTCACCATCAGGGCAGTTGAAGATTTTGCCAAAGTCGGTTTGCCCTTGGATGCCAAAGCTCTCTTGCTGATCGAAGTGGATGGGCACGAAGGGCAGGTCGCGGAAGAGTTTGAGAAAGTTCAGAAAATCTGCAAGGACAATGGGGCTGCCAAACTCCAGGTTGCCAAAGACGAAGCTGAAAAAAATAAAATTTGGGAAGCCCGCCGCTCAGCACTTTCGGCATTGGCAAGATTGAAACCCACCCTGGTTCTGGAAGATGCGACAGTACCCAGAAGCAAGATACCCCGAATGGTCAAAGGTATCGAGGAACTGGCCAAAAAACACAACCTGGCCATTGGAACATTTGGACATGCCGGGGATGGTAATCTTCATCCGACTATTCTATGTGACAAACGTAATGAAAAAGAATGGCACACCGTAGAAAAAATGGTGGAGGAGTTGTTTGAAATTGCTTTGGATTTGGGAGGCACTTTATCCGGAGAACACGGAATCGGCATAGCGAAATCCGGTTTTCTGGCTAATGAAATTGGGCAGGCATCTATCGATTACTCACGCAGAATGAAATTGGCCTTGGATCCCAACAACATCCTCAACCCGGGCAAACTGATTGGAGATTAGGATGAAGGATCTTGAGAAATTGTCGTCTATGTTGGCGGAGATTGATGATCTGCTAAGCAATTGCATGAAATGTGGGATGTGTCAGGCAGTCTGCCCGGTTTTCGCAGAAACACAAAAGGAAAGCGATGTCACCAGGGGTAAAATCTATATGTTGGAAGGCCTGGCCAAAAACATGATAGCTGATACCAAAGGAGTGAAACAACGCCTGGAAAAATGCCTGCTTTGCGGGACCTGTTCCGCAAACTGTCCGAGTGGGGTGAGTGCGGTTGAAATATTTATCTTGGCACGTTCAATCCTCACCGATTTTATTGGTTTGTCCGCAGCGAAAAAAGCGATTTTCAGGGGGATGCTTTCACATCCAAAGTTGTTTGATGCATTACTGGGTTTATCCAAAAAGTTCCAGGGTGTTTTTATAAAACCGGCAAATCCCGAAATGGGAACCTATTGCTCCGCTGCTTTGTCTTCCTTTATTGGAGAACGACATTTTGTGCCGCTGGCAAAGCAATCGTTTTATGCAAAACAAAAAAAGCTTCAGTCAACTTCCAAAGATTCCGAGCTCAAGGTGCTGTTTTTCCCTGGATGTGTGGTGGATAAGATCTATCCAAACATTGCTGAATCCGCCGTTGCAGTCCTGGAAAAGAACAATACATCGGTATCAATACCTGAAATTCAGGCTTGCTGCGGTATTCCTGCACTGGCTTCCGGTGACGCTCGATCGTTTGAAACCTTGCTAAAACAGAATCTGGAAATGTTCAGGAACTCCGGGGCAGAGTATATTTTGACCCCCTGCGCCACCTGCACCTCAACCATTAAAAAGGTCTGGCCAATGATGGCCAAGAACTTGAAACTGGACTGCTTGGAACAGGTGGAGCAAATCGCTGAAAAATCAAAAGATATCAGTGAGTTTCTAGTTGACATATTGAGAGCAACTCCTCCTGCTCTCTCCAATGGCAAGGGTTCACGGGTAACTTACCATGACCCTTGCCACCTTGGTAAATCTCTCGGCGTTAACCGGCAACCACGAGAATTATTGAATGCAATGGCTAATGTCGAACTGGTTGAAATGCAGAATGCAGATGCCTGTTGTGGCAACGGGGGTAGCTTCAATCTGCAGCATTATCAAACCTCCACAGCCATAGGTAATCGTAAATGTGAGAATATCAAAGCCACGGGGGCAGATGTGGTGGCAACGTCATGTCCTGCTTGTATGATGCAATTGACCGATGTGCTGTCAAAGGACAATCAGGCCATTCCCGTGAAACATGTTATCGAACTATTTTATGAAGTATCTTAGCAAATCTCTTTATGGAACTCCTCCGGAAACGATTTGACTCGTCTGTATAGTGTTGCTGTATTTCATCCAAACCAATTCGTTTCCGGGGGCATCTATAAGAAAATATTCCCGGACTGGATTTTTTCACCACAAAGACACGAAGTTTTTTATTTAAAGACTTTTAAGCACAGGAATCTGAAGAAAAACCTTTGCTGCTGACGGATTCTATCCTTTTTTTTCTTCGTGTCCTTCGTGTCTTTGTGGTGAATAGCTACTTCAGGTTTATGAAATACTTTGTCTGCAGTCCATATGACTCGTGCTTGGGGCCATTTACGATAGTAGAATTGGAACAACTGACTGAAATCTGAACTGTTCTTTCTTATCATCTCAATCAGTTTTCGTTTATGAATTCGGGCACGAGTTTTAAGCAAAAACGGCAATCACCAGATGTTTGACAGCGGTAAATATCATAAACAGAATTTAAAAAGGGAACATCATGAAACTGCTTATTCCTATCGTAGCCTTTGTGATCTTTGCCAACATCGGAATCACTCTTTATTTTTACGTATTTAACGAATCAAATAATATCCTGGTCGTTGGAAGCTACCATAAAGAGTATGAATGGGACAGAAGCTATCAAGAAGGGTTGTCGGAAAAGCTGTCCAATGATTATGAATTGGTCAGTTTTCAAATGGACACCAAACGGCTTCCTTCCGATGAATACGAAAGCAGGGCTAGGCTGGCATTTGAAATGTTTGAAAAGACTGATCCGGCCCTGGTTATCCTGGGCGACGATAATGCCCTTAAGTATCTCGGCCCAAAACTATCAAAGACCGGGGTTCCTGTTGTCTACCTGGGGATCAATAGAAACCCGGAAGATTACCTGGGTCACAACACGAGTAATTTTACCGGTGTTTTGGAAAGGCCGCTGTTAAAGCGATCCCTTTATACAGTCACGAAAATCCTGGGAAACGATATCAAAAATGTTCTGGTTTTATTCGATTCCGGAACCACATCCCAAGCATCCCTTGATCACTATTTCCGTGGAAGTGAGCAGATTAACCTGTCCGGAATAACCGTTGATTTGCGCTTAATCGGCGAATGGAACCGTTGGAAACAAACTGTGTTACAGTCAGGAGAAAAAGGTTATGATGCCATGTTTATCGGTCTGTATCACACAATTTTTGATAAGGAAGGCAAGCATGTTGATGCTGATAAAGTTTTGACTTGGACCACGAAAAATACACCCGTTCCCCATTTCGGCTTTTGGGATTTTTCTGTCGGTGCTGACAAAACGATTGGTGGTCTGGTTTTATATGGTAAACAACAAGGTCTGGCCGCCGGGGATATTGCAAAAAGAATCCTGGCATTCGAGAAAAAACCGTCTGATATCGCCCCTAAAATAGCTGAAAGGGGAAGATACCTTTTTAGTCGAAGTCTTTTGGAAAAATATAACCTGGAATTACCCGGGGAACTTGCTTTTGAAGCAGATTTTGTGGACTAATTTTGCAGTTATGTCTCCATCGAAGATGATCTCTCCTGTCTTCGAACAGTCCACAAGTCTCCGGCCTGCCATGACTGCCCTAAAGACGGCAGGCCGGCTCTGCAGTTTTTTTCTTCGAT
>JANQLH010000062.1 GCA_028280735.1 SAR324 cluster bacterium
ACCGTCAACCATGTCCCAGATTACTCTTCCGATGGTAAGGGCTCTAGAGTATCGTCTGGAAACACGATCCGGAACATCAGCCCTGACGATCAAACGGGATGGAATAATTGGTGAAAGTCCGGTACTTCAGCAATGCCTTGATAAGGTTGCCTACGCCGTGGAAGGGTCTGTCAGTGTTCTGATCAGTGGGGAGACCGGAACCGGAAAAGAGCTGTTTGCCCGTGCCATTCATCAGAATAGCAGCCGTTCCGGAAAAAACATGGTCGTCGTCGACTGTGCGGCCCTACCGGATAACCTGGTTGAAAGCATCCTCTTTGGTTATGAGAAAGGCGCATTTACCGGTGCTTCGTCGGCCAAGGACGGTCTGGTTAAAGATGCGGACGGAGGTATCCTGTTTCTTGATGAAGTCGGTGAGTTGCCTTATTCTGTTCAGAAATCCTTCCTGAGAGTCTTGCAGGAACATCGATTCAGACCTGTTGGATCCAATAAAGAGTTGACCAGCGATTTTCGATTGATTGCAGCAACCAACAGAAATCTGGATGAACAGGTTAAAGAGAACTGCTTTCGGGAAGACCTTTTGTATCGATTAAAGGGCATGACTATTAAAATACCGCCCCTACGGGAACGCAAAGAAGATATTCCCGAACTGGTAGATCACTACCTATCAAAAGTCTGTGCACGTGCTCAAATCTCAGCAAAACAGACGACACCTGAATTTCTGGAACTACTGGGACAGTACGACTGGCCGGGAAACGTTCGAGAGCTGGTTAATACCATAGAAGCTGCAGTCAGTTTATCAAAAACTTCCACCAAACTCTTTACCACCCATCTGCCAACGACAATTCGGCTCAACAGCACCCGATTAAAAATAGGCAAAAACAGGGCAATTCCATCGATATCAGCCACAGGCGAAACAAAAGCTTTAAAACCTTACAATCAATTCAAGGCAGAAGCCGTTGAAAAAATAGAAAAACAGTATCTTTCAGAGCTTCTCTCCGCTTCGGGAAGAAACCAGGAAGATGCTATGGAAATTGCCGGGTTGTCGCGGTCACGTTTGTATGAACTGTTAAAAAAGCACAATCTATCCTTTAAATAAGCTCAATACTCCTGTTTTTCAGGAACCAGCCGGAAAAATTTTGTTGACCAAATAACCAGTAGCAGTCAACCGGTGAGAGGCCTATCGTGAAAAATACACTAAAAAAAACACTTGAAAGCGTCGTTTCACTGTTTGCTTCGGAACGACCTAACCGATCCATTGCCGGATCACTATCGATGAGTCTGGCAATCTCTGTGACGCTGATCTCTCTTGTTATTTTAACCGTTTTTACTCTCATCACCCTGCACAGTGAGCGTACAAGTTTGGAGAACAATGCCATACAGACAACCAACTATCTTACCAAAGTCCTGACGTTCCCATTCTGGAGCTTTGATGCAAAAACAATCCAATTAATTGGCAGAACGACCATAAAAGACGAAAACATCATGGAGCTCGTCTTGTCCGACATCGAAGGGAAAAAATACTTTTCACATAAAAAAGAGGGCGGAACTGACAACACACTGAATTTGTCTCACGATATCAGCTACATGGACAAAAAACTTGGGGAGTTAAACATCAAGTATTCCAGAGATATCTATCAGCAAAGAAATCGCCAACTCTTCTTTTTTTTCGTCATTACCATGGTGATCGTTATTCTTACAATCTCAACGGTAACCAGGTTCCTGATTCGTCTTTTCCTACACAAACCGTTTGCGCAATTGACCGAAATGGTTGAACACATCGCCAATGGTAACTATCGAATATCAGATGCAACCATGCCGTTCAAGGAGTTTAAGGCATTCCGGGATGTCTTGTTGAAAATGGGACAGAAAATCGAGTCCAGTGTAAGCGAGCTGCAGGAAACCGGAAGATATCTGGCGGAGCTTAAACATACCTCACCGGACGCTGTTTTTGTCTACTCAGCGGATGGCAGGATTACGGACATGAACCAAACCGCTTGGAAAATGTTTGGTTACGAAGATCATCCACAAGTTTTAGTGCAGGACTTCATCGATCAGAATCTGGAAATTTTACCTGTGATCAGTCATCAAATGCTTCTGGAGAAACTGGATGAGAAAAAGGAGATCTTTGAGTGGACAGCCTTAAACAGTAGTCAGGAGGAATTCCCGGTTCTCATTCGACTAAGAAACTTTGAAGTGGGGGGAAAAAAGCATCTGCTCACCTTTGTTACCGACATCACAGAACAGAAAAAAAACGAGGAGCGGCTGAAACAGTTTACCGAACAATTGGAATCGATGGTCGGAGAAAGGACCGTTGAATTGGAGAAAGTAAACAGATTTTTAACCGCGGAAAAAGATAAGGCAGAATCCTCAAACCGAGCAAAAAGTGTTTTTCTGGCAAATATGAGTCATGAATTGCGGACGCCTTTGAACTCTATTCTTGGTTTTTCACAATTGGTTGGAAAGAGCGAGCAGATTGGTGAACAAGGTCGCGAATATCTTGAAATCATTAGTCGCAACGGAAAACACTTGCTGATGTTGATTAACCAGATCCTCGATTTGTCAAAAATTGAAGCTCAGAATCTACAGATTAAAAATACAACCTTCAATTTTATCAACCTTCTGCATGATCTTGAAAAGCAGTTCACCTTAAAAGCGGCCCATAAACCGATCGATATCAGGTTTCAACTGGATACCGGGTTGCCGGTGTTTGTGGATGCAGATGAAACCAAACTCAGGCAGATTTTGAATAACCTGCTGGGAAATGCCTTAAAATACACCAGGAAGGGTGAGATTAAAACAGTCGTAACCGTGTGCCCGTCGGAATCCGACGGAATGATCACCCACCAAGCGCAAATTCAGTTCCAGGTTAGTGATACAGGAGTCGGAATCGCCTCCAAGGACCAGGAGCAGATTTTTGAAGTCTTTACCCAATCGTCCGATGAGAGTGGCTACAACGAAGGGACGGGTTTGGGGCTGGCTATCTGTAAACGATTTGTTGAGTTGATGGGAGGTAACATCTCTCTCAGTAGTCGGCCAGGCAAAGGATCTGTTTTTTCTTTTCAATTGCGTCTGCAAGTGGTTGATAGTGCAGATCTAGTCCACCCTCATTCACAACGGGTCATCGGAATCAAACCGGATAGCAAGCAACAGCGTGTCCTGGTTGCGGATGATAACTCGGATAACCGCCTGCTGCTGCTCAGCATCATGAAAAATGTAGGATTGGAAATCAAAGAGGTGAAAAATGGAAAAGAGGCCCTGGAAAGCTGGCGAGCCTGGAAGCCGCATCTCATCTTCATGGATATTCGCATGCCCGTCATGAACGGTTTTCAAGTCATTCAACGTATACGTGATGAAGAACCGGAGAAAGAAACCAACATCATAGCTGTCACAGCCGGCACCTATAAGGAGGAAAAAAACAAAATTCTCACAACCGGATGCAACGAGTTTATCAGCAAACCTTACCTTGAGGAAGATATCTATCAGGTCCTGCATGACTACCTGGGATTGGAGTTTGAGTATTATTCACACGAAGAAGCTCAGTCCTGCAAATCAGTCAGCACAACCATGGATGGGATTTCAGACCAATTGAAAGCGATACCGCTTGTGTTATGGGATGACCTTGAGAAAGCCACACTCAGGGGAGATGCTGACAGGATCAATGAACTTCTGGAAAGCATGTACGATATCTCCGGGAGTTCAGCCGGCTATGTTGAAAATCTGGCTAATGATTTTAGATACGATGAAATTCTGAGATTTCTGGAAAAGGTAAAAGCAGACACTTCTAATCACTCACGATAAGATTCACGGAACATCCATGACTTATCTCCTTTTAGAGACCAAACCAAAACCGGGTCGTTTTGATTCGGTTCTTTGTTCCGGATATTCCGAATATACCGGATAAGCCGGGTTATTTGTCCGGAATATCCGGAATTTGGCCAAGGGTTAAAATGTACAATACTGGTATTATGGGCTTTTTTTCTGGCATCCAATTTGAAGTATTGGATCTGTCAGTCAAGCTTCGAATTGCGATAGGACTCGTTTTAACCACAGCCGCCCCGAATTAATGGAAGGAGCTGTTTAATGATTAAATTGAAACTAAAACGAGTTTCAATATTGCTATTGGTAGTTCTGGTCAGTTTTGTGTTTCCGCTTCAAAGTGATGCTGCGAAACCGGTTGTTTTGTTGTCGAACATGGATTGGGAACCGTACACGGGAGAGCACCTTTCGGGTTACGGCTTTTTCTCCGAGATTGTTACAGAAGCCTTTGCCCATGCCGGGTATGAGGTGAAATACCAGTTTCGTCCCTGGTCAAGAGCATTGTGGGAAGCCCGAAAAGGCGAAACCGATGGTGTTATGGTGGCCTACCAAAACGCCGACCGGATGGCTTATCTCGAGTTTCCCGATGTCGCCTGGAAAGTTAAAGAAGAGTTCATAAGCCTGAAAGAACGCGGTGTAACTTTCAATGGAAGCAGCCGGCAGCTGAAAGGGTATGTGATCGGGAGTTTATTGCATTCGGCACAGGCAGAAGAACTTAGAAAAGAAGGCCTTAGAGTTGATGTTGTCGCCAGCCAGTATCAAAACGTGAAAAAACTGTTGGCTCGCAGGATCGATGTCATGCTGGTTCCGCGACGGGTGCTTTTTTATCATCTGCAGCACATCGATCCTGAATTCGATCACGATCGAATACAGATTCTCAGGCCCCATTTTAAGGTTTATAACTTATATGTAGCCTTTTCAAAACAGAGACCCGGATATCAGAAGCTGACGACAGATTTTAACCGGGGATTACGTCACATTAAACAAAAGGGTATTTATAGAAAAATACTCAAAAAACATAATATCTTAGCTGAGAACAACTAAGAGCTTGATTGAGTATCCTGATGACGTAAATCCGACTATTCAGAATCACCCTGCCGGATCGGCTCTTTAACGAATCAAGCGGGTGCTAATAGAAGTTGACGAATATACTCTATGTCAAAAATCAGTGAAGACATCATTCAGTCGATACCAAAATGTAATGCACCATCCAGTCTTATCCCATGGGTTCAACCACCTGATTTTTCTTCAGTTTCCGGATTAAACGGTCCCAATGCGTTGCTTGGAAACCGCTTGGGTGTTCGCACACCGTTTGTTCATATAAAGCCTGAAGATCCTGTAAGCTGTAAAAAACGTTTTCATATCATGATTGTGGATCATGATCCCATGACCGATTGTTTAACCGGCTGTGATTTTCCGAGCGATGAGTTCAGGATAGCAAATGCAACTTCCAGCCAGGAAGCCTTGAAGCTGTTGAGCCATGATCCTCCTCATTTAGTCATTGTCAACACGATCCCTTCCGGAAAACCGGACCTGGAGTTATTCCGTCACATCAGGAATCTGTTCAATAGATTCGAACTCCCTATCATCTGCCTGTTACCTGATGACTGTCATTATGATCCGAGCAGTACGGATCTGGCGGACATTAATGAGTTCCTTACCAAACCCTTGGAAAAAAACTATCTGCTGACACGCATTTCAAGACAGCTGGAAATCAGGCGCTTCACCCTAAGGTTCAAATCGATAAATCAGTTTTCAGATCGTATCAGTAAATTCAGAAGCCCAAGGCACATGTTCAGCACAGCTTTTACCGCGATTAGCAGTGAGTTGGATATGGAATCCGGGGTCCTGCTGGAAAAAGGTAAGGTTATTCAATTGCATCGCCACGACGATGAGAAGTGGGAAAAAACCCCGGTGCAGACGAATCGGACTGAAACTGATGAGATAAGCTGCAAAAAACTGAAGCAGGGAAACATGTTGGTCACAGTGGCAATCCAGGATTTCGACGATTTTAGAATGCAGTTCAAGCTCGATACCAACCTGGTTGATTGTCTGCCGGCAGACCTGGAGTTTATCCGCAATATTGTCAACAACATCAAACGTTCCAAATATACTTTAAAAGACTTGGTGCAGGACCCTGTCAATCTTCAGGGGTTGGTTCAAATCAGGGATAACCTGGACCGGGTGCTTTTTGTCAGATCCATCGCGCCGTATTGTTCCATTTACTTCGAAGACAGCGACCAAACGGTTATATTTCGAACCAGTATTCAGGCATTACAACGCTATTTTGAGCACCATGAGTTGATGAGAATTCAAAGATCTTTTCTGGTTAATCCTTCAAAAATCCGCCGTTATCGAAAAGTTGGCAAAAACGATATTGAGATTATCCTTGCCTCCGGAGATGTATTGCCGGTAAGCCGAAACCTGGCGGCCGGCATCAAGCAGAAATATCCGGAGACACGCTCCTGATAACGCTCTTGCTTCATGTAATCCACAAACGATTTGAAATGTAATATTTAGAGGGAGTGTAAGGAGATAAGCCAGGATTCCGGCTTTAAACACGGGAAGGTTTTTTCAAACACTTCCCGTGCCTTGGGCACTTAATGATGGAAGCCTGTAACGTCTGGGGCATGTAATTGCAAATACTTCTGTAAGAATCGATATTCCTCTTTACTGACCGATATAAACTCTTTCTTATACTTAATACCGCCAATCCACTGGTTCGCCAGATAATGATCCGCCGGGGTTGGTGAATGGCATATTCCACAAGTCGCATTGTGCAGTTCTGCACCGTATTCCCATAGTTGTTCGAGGTCTGAAACCAGGTGCTCCTGTTTGATCCAAGTTTCAAACTCCACCTGATGCCAGGTGAGCCCTGTATCCGGATCTTCTTTGGTACTGATCAGATCCGGCTTTTCCCGGGCACTTTTTCCGAGTGCGACCGAGAAAATCCTTTTTCCTTCCATGGCATATATCATGGCTGTTACGCCGTCCTGCCTATAGCCTTCCGCACGAACCTTGAGCCAGTCATCCTGGTCCTCAAGAATAGTTAATGCAGTGGCGGGTAAAATACGGCCATCTTTCCTTCCATCGATTTCGTCGTAACATAAAACTGTCTGCAGGGGATAAACAGTGCCACTTTTGATATTCGAATCCTGCGACTGTTCCTGGAGCTGCTCGAATAACAAGACATAACCACTGCTCATATCCGGCATGTCGTGAACCATTCCTTTGTGGCAATCGATACAGGTTTGTTTTTCCTTGAGCCCATCTTGCATTTGCAGGGCCCCTTCCTGGTCTTTAAATGACTCATAAACAAAGGCATCCTCAACATGGCAGGATCGACATTCCGCACTGTCGTTTTGCTGGAGGTGTTCCCAAACTTTTTTGGCCATTCTCAGTCTTTCTTTTTCGTACTTTTCTTCAGAGTCGAGTACTCCCCGAAAGTGAGCGACGACTTCCCTAACATTCTGTGTTTTACTCGCCAATTTCGGAAAAAACGCTTCAGGGATATGGCAGGAGGAACACTCCGCTCTTACACCCGAGGCACTGGCAAAATGGGAGGATTGCTTATATTCCTCATAGGAAATAGTCATTTCATGACACGAGATACAAAAACCGGTGCTGCTCAGCCGGGGAGAGAAAGCTCCTATGGCAAGGACAATGAACAGGGCTGTCAACCCAATTGAGCTGCCAATGACCAATCGTTTAACTAATGTTGATTTCAATTTCGAATTCCTTCCGCTTGTAATAATTTGTTGTAGTCTGCAGTGATAAAGCCCAGGGTATCCCTGGTCAATCCGGCATAAAATCCATGCTTGTCGCTTTTTCGGCACTCGGCGGTAAACTTGGGCAACCAGCTGAGAAGATAGCGTTCAATGATCTTAATCTGCTCACTTGGAGAAGCATCATTGGACTGTTCTCTTTCAGCCTTGTCAGAAAGCCAGGAAACCAGTTCCAGGATAATCGACAGGTGATCACAAGGTTCATGGGCCTGATTCCGGAATTGAAGCGATTGTGCCTGAAGCAAAGCTTGTATTTCGCTTTCAGCAGCCTGATGGGTTGTCCCTTTTTTACCTAAATAGACGGAGGCATAAGGCGGGGTGGCGTTAGGACCTCCAACACCGTTGTACAACCAGGAATATGCTTCCGCCAGATCCAGTTCATCGTTTAATGGATCTTTAAGAGCTGAAAAATAATCAATCAGATATTTTACAATCAATGGACA
Organism: SAR324 cluster bacterium; assembly: GCA_028280735.1. GTDB lineage: Bacteria > SAR324 > SAR324 > XYD2-FULL-50-16 > XYD2-FULL-50-16 > JAHJTV01. The sequence continues at coordinate 8,045 of JANQLH010000062.1, forward strand.
ATCATCAGTGCTTGCCAAGGAATCAAGAATCTCTCGCACCTGACCATTCTGAAAATCGAGTATGTTATCGGCGGTTACTTCTTTTTTGTAGAGACTTGCCAGCAAGCGATATAAAAAACTACGGGCATTAATGTTTAAGGATTCCGGTTGATCCTTTTCCTGCGTTTGCATAGATACCTTTCTCTATGAAATTGAATAGTTAGAGTCTGGACGAAAACCGGCTTAAACCTTACCAACAAGCGCTATAAAGCAGCTTGATGCTTTGAAACTCTGTGCTTTCAGCATTCAGCGATCAGCTCTCAGCCAGTTTTTGCTTGTCTTTGCAATACTTTAAACTGAACAAGGATTTAGCGATTTTCCGTTCAGACACCAGTTACAAAGGGAGGGGCGAAATGCCCCACCCTATGGGCCAGGATTATGCACCCTTAGGCGATTC
>JANQLH010000072.1 GCA_028280735.1 SAR324 cluster bacterium
GATCAATTCCCTGGCTTTAACGGTGGCCTTTTCCCGATCCGTATGTACCCAGGCATCATGTTCCCTGATATTGGCTATTTGCAGCATGTAGGGATTTAATCCCGCTTTTTTAAGTGTGTTTCTAAACGTTGTTTCATGTAGACGTGGAGAACAGGCAGAAACTACAATCCTGTCCAGGTTGTTTTCCTTAATGTCCTTGATAACCAGCTCCTGCCCCGGATCTGAACACATGTATTTATAATCCTTGGACACAACCAGATTGGGTACATCTTTCAGTTCCTCGGCCACTGCTTCCACATCAACCGTTTTTGCAATGTTGTTTCCGCACCAGCAAACATAAACACCAATTTTTGGCTTTTCCATATCAATTGTTCAATTACAGTATTAACCGCGATGCTGTTTTAACAAAGCTGATTTCTTTAGTTGGGAAAAATAAACTGCGAACGGTCGATAAGCCAGATGCGACCACTTGGAAAACGGGACTTCCACGACAAGCATGGGAACCAGAACAGCCATATGAATAACGTACATATAATAAGTTGCCACAGGTAAGCCATAGATCCGGAAAAAGTGCAACAGGATTCCGGACAGTGTGGATAAGAACAACAGGATTAGAAATATCCAGTCACTGACATGGGAGTTTTTTGAAACCTCATGTTCCTTGCGAATCCGTAATACGAAAAAGTAGATTATCCCCAGCATTAAACCGAAGGTTGCATAGTAACCAAGCATCCTTTGCGGATGATACCAGTTGTGCACCTCTTCTGTCTGAAACCAGGGCAGAAAGAACATAATAATGACAAACATCAGGCTGTAGGAGGTCATTAATATCCAGTGGATGCCCCAGTAACTCTTGTTGTCACATTCCTTAAACCGTTTCTGTGTGGCAAAGTGCATCATCAAATCCTTGATACCGGTAATATAGGACAACAGCGGTATTTTCAGGGTTTTGTCTTTGAGAATGATAAAATAATACATCCTAAAGATATTGCTGATCAGCAGTCCCCCAATACACAGTCCCATGATGGTATCGCCCAGGTGAACCCATTCCACCGGGAACATTTTATTGATCTGCACCCCCCCGCTACTGGTTAATTCCATCACGATACCGTTGGGATTAACCACCGTCAGTAGCAAGGTCACTGCGAGTCCAACAATGAATATGGCGATATACTCCCACCAATGCGAGACATAGAATTTTCTGGAGAGTCCCGTCCAATCGTATATCGAGGTCAGGTAGCGGCGAAGAATCATCATGGTTTCGCCGGGGTTTGCATCTCTCGGACATTGTTTGGAACAGTCCCCGCAATAATAACATAACCAGGGTTCAATGCTGGAAGCCAGGCTGTCTTTCAGGCCCAGTTGAATGTCCGTATAACTTTTCCTGGGAAACAAGACCTTCTCTTCGGTCAGCGGACAGGCACCCGTACAATTGCCACAATGAAAACAATCAGCCCAGGCGCCTTTGCCGTATTGTTCAATTTGCTTGACGAGGTTTGGATCTACACGTTCTGCCATGGTATTTCTATGTCTTTAATTCGTTACGGGAAAAAAGGATTCAAAAACTATCCATCCTTTTGCATTCATGCCAGTTTTTTTATTCTTCCTTCCAAAACAGCCGGCGTTAAATCGCTGACATTGCCCTTTACCCTGCCGATCATAATGCTTTGCAGTACCCTGGATGCAGCAGCGGATGCCTGTGCAACCGTATCGGGAATATCCTTGGGACCCTGGCAGGCACCGGCAATGGATATTCCACCCTTGAGCGTGCCGCTTGGATTATTCACATAGTCGGATTCCACGAACCAACCATCTTTCGATTGAGGAATACCAACCATTTCCGCAACGTTTGCCGCATCTTCCCTGGGCTCCATACCTACGGAAAGAACAACCATATCCACCTCTTGCTCTATTAGCCTGCCACCGACGATGTCCTCACTCCTTAAAAACAATTTGTCTCCAACCTGTGTTACACTGGAAGTCCGACCGCGTATTACATTCACCCCTTCGTTTTTTATTCGCATGTAAAATTCCTCATACCCCTTTCCGAAGGCACGCATATCGATGTAGTACTCATAAACCTTGACCCCGGGAAGCTTTTCCACAACCAGGTGCGCAAGTTTCAGGGAATACATACAGCAAACCTTTGAGCAGTAGTGATTGAAGTTCCGATCCCTGCTTCCGATACAGTGAATTATCGCCACAGACTTTGGTGATTCTCCTTTAGCCTGGAATATCCAGTTGCCTTTTTTGTCTTGTGATCGCAGAAAAATCTGTCCCCCGGTTGGTCCGGATGCGTTCACCAGCCGCTCAAATTCAAGCGAAGTCACAACATTGGGATATTTGCCATAGCCGTATCGTTCATCGCGAGCAGCGTCAAACGGTTTATAACCGGTGGCTATGATAATATTTCCCACCTTGAACGTGACTTCCTTGTCCTTTTCATCGAAGTTAATACAATCCGGTACCGGACACTTTTTAAGGCAAACTCCGCATTTCCCTTTTAACAAGTAAGTGCAATACTCACCGTCGATCAGATATTTGTTAGGCACCGCCTGGGGAAATGGAATGTATGCTGCCCGGCGAATTGTCGTTCCGGAATCAAATTCACTTTTTGTTTTTCCGGGACATTTTTCCGCACAGTTGCCGCAGCCAATACAGGTATCAATGTTGATATAGCGAGCCTTTTGAAGCACGCGGACAGTGTAATCTCCGGGTGAACCGCTGATTTCTTCGACTTCACTGTATGTCATGAGATTGATGTTGGAATGTTGGCCAACCTCGCCCATTTTCGGGGTTAAGATACACGCGGCACAATCCAGTGTGGGAAAGGTCTTGTCGAAAGTGGCCATATGCCCGCCAATTGTCCCGGTACGTTCCACCAGGTGAACCTTATGTCCGGCATCGGCGATTTCAAGAGAGGCCTGAACACCGGCTATTCCTCCTCCGATGATCAATGTCTCCGGATTCACCTTTACTTCATCCGGAAGCGACACAGTCTCAAACGGAACATCGTTAATAGTGCATGATATAACAGTCTTAGCCAGATCCAAGTCTTCATTGCCAACAATGCCAAACTCATTGAATCCCGCCAGGGTAACACGGTCCGGATTGCTCTCGGCAAGGTACATGGCTTTTGAGAAATAGGATTTATAGAAACCGGGAACTTCTCCTGCCACGATAAGCCTTTCAATTCGGTGTGAGGACAGCAGGTCAGCCATTTTGGAAGCGTTGTTCATCGGCAGATCCAAGGACGACCAGACCTTGCTCACCAAAGGGTGAGTCTCTGCATAGTCCATCAATGAAAGTTCATCCAAGCGACTTCCAAACAAACTGTCTGAAAATGCGATGAAAATAACACCGGTTTTATACTTTTCGAGATGAATGCCGGGATTTACAGGTTGATCAACGGCAGACTCGGAGGCATTCAGATGTTGCTTAGGCTTTTCTGTTGAGCCCATATCTCATCACTCCATTTACAGATTGTGATAAATGACGGTTTTTCGATCTTGGCAGATTGTCTTTACAACCGGGAATTTTCCCTTTTACCCGGTTAACGAAGAGTTTTTAGTGTTAGGAGAGTTCATCAAATTAATCTGACCTGATCCCTTTGCTTTAGAAGGGCTTAAGAAGGGACTGGCAACAAACTCAATCCTTTTTGGGAAGAAGTGTTAAAACCTGTAACTGCGTATTAAAAAGAAAAAGTCTGATAAAGATAATCAGTTGTTTAGGTTTTATTAAAGCTGTTAATGAACAATGGGAATAAGTGAGAATCGAAACGTGCTGAAATTGATATTACCTAACCTTTTACTGTTATGTTTTTAGCTTAAGTCAATTTTTTGATGAGAATGGAATTTGAATCAGCACAAAAGTTGTGCACTTTCACAAAACTATATTGGTTCCGCTGCCTGGGTGTCAAGTAAATCTAATTCTAGAGACTGTTACATCATATTAGTTGTTGTGGTCATGCTTATTAAACAAACTCATGATGCTGCATGATCGAGGTACTAATGAGTTTTAATTTATTTGATGTTTTAAGCCGGTCATTTGTCTGGAAATCTTTTGGTTAGCTGATATTTTTCAAAGAGGCCTTTCCTCTTCATCAAACAAAACATCGCAGGTTGCCCGGTTGATGTTATACAGATTGGCATTGCCGTGGAATCTTTACTTGTATACAAGTTTAATGCATGGCAGTAGGTTAAAGATGGGGGAAAACAAAAACGGATCAGGATCGTTTGGATTTGCATACATTACTGTTTACCAGAGCTTAAAACACTTGATGGTAAGGAGGATTCATCCGGAGAGGCCGATGTGTTTGTTTTTCGGTTTATTAAAAAACAAGCGACCAGCGAAGGCAATATCCTCTAAACCTGCTGTTTTAGAAGATACTGAAGTTTCTTGACAGCATTACCAGCCCTTTCTACCTTGATAGAACAGGAGAAAGACTATGATAAAAACAACGTCAGTGCCGGTTTGTGAATACGAGTTCGCGGGACCTTGCGGAATTGTAATTTTTGGTGCATCCGGAGATTTGTCCGGTCGCAAGTTGTTGCCTTCCTTGTACGAATTGTTTCGTAGAAAACATGTGCCGGGTAATTTTTTTATCGTTGGGGTTGCCAGATCCGAGATGAGCGATGAGTCATTTAGAGAATTGGTTGCCGACTCAATTTTAAACGACGCCCCGGACAAGTCCAACATCACCGGGATGAGCGATTTTCTGGATCGATGCTATTATGTTTCAGGTCAGTATCACCAGGCGGACACCTATTCCGAACTTGCCGGTTTAACCGCGGAACTCAGCCGGAAGTTCGATACCCAAGGCAATATCATCTTCAACCTGGCAACGCCTCCTGCTTTGTACAACATCATCACTGAAAACCTTTCCAAAAGTGGTCTGGTAAAAAAGGGCCAGGATGCAACTCCCTTTAATCGTGTCATTATCGAGAAACCCTTTGGAAGAGATCTTGAATCTGCTGTGGCCCTTAACCGAGAACTGCTTGCTTACCTTGATGACAACCAGATCTATCGCATCGACCA
>JANQLH010000279.1 GCA_028280735.1 SAR324 cluster bacterium
CTTACATCATGCATCGCGAACCCTTGTGGCATCACCTAATAGTGGCACTTCAGAGATTACTTGTAGATGTATTTTTGCGATTCCGAAGTTTCAAATGTCAAAGTGAGGGCAAACATTGGTCAGATTATGCTTTACCAGAGTCGATATTCAGAGGCTCTGCCCATCTACCAGAGTATTTTGGAAATTGACGAAAACAACGCTGACGCAAAACAAAAGCTGCTTGAAATACATGATTATTTTATTGAAAAAGGTGAAGATCTGATCGACATAAAAAAGTACACAACTGCCGTACCATACTTCGAGCAAGCCCTTTCAGCCGCCCGTCTGCCACAATCCGTCAAAAAGCTTGCTGATCTGAATAAAATCATGATGAATCCGGAAAGAGCGGAAGAGCTTTATATTGAGTACAATAAACTGACCAGGGAAAAGGAAAAAATCGATTTCGAGAACGCCCGCAGAGAGTATATCAACCAGGGAAAGCAAGCTCTTGAAGCCAAGAATCTTGCTAAAGCAACAGAATTTTTTGAAAAGGCGTTTGAACTGAAAGTAGACAAAGACGTGTTTGTTTTCCTTGCCCATATTTATAAAAAACAGAAAAAAACAGCCGAGTTACAGAAACTCCTGGATCGATGGAAGAAGAAGATCAATGAGGAAGGAATCAGTTTTGACGATATTTAGAAACGCGCTGTCTAACCATAATCCCGCCCATATTAATTAATGAAGCTGTGAAACAACACTGGCTCTCAACAGGTTTAGTCCTTTAAGCCACTAATGCATCTGGAAATCCTTTTCAAAAATTAGTCAATCTGGTAGCTTTAAAATCCTGAAGAAGACACGAATAATACACTTCATACAGTTGTTTCTACTGATGTTTCTCCACATTCAACTATGGTACGCAAATGAGCGACGAACCGAACAAGATCATCTATTCAATGATCGGCGTAAACAAATATTTCAATCAAAAACAAGTTATTAAGGATATTTCCCTTTCCTATTTCTATGGTGCAAAGATAGGTGTCTTAGGGCTCAACGGATCAGGAAAGAGTACTTTATTAAAAATCATGGCAGGTGTTGATAAGGACTTTAACGGTAAAACCGTTCTTAGCCCCGGTCACACCATAGGATTTCTAGAACAGGAACCTCAGCTCGATGAAACCAAAACCGTAAAGGAAATCGTTGAGGAAGGCGTTCAGGAAACAGTAGACCTAATTAATGAATTTAATCAACTAAGTGAGAGATTTGCCGAACCCATGTCTGACGACGAAATGAACGAATTAATTGCAAGACAGGGTGAGGTGCAGGAAAAAATAGATAATCTGGATGCCTGGGATCTGGATGCCAGGCTGGATCAGGCCATGGATGCTTTGCGCTGCCCCGATGGGGATACACCGATTAAGGTTCTATCCGGTGGAGAAAAACGCCGTGTGGCGTTATGCAGACTGCTCCTGCAAAAACCCGATATATTGTTGCTGGATGAGCCCACAAACCACCTGGATGCTGAAACTGTCGCCTGGTTGGAAATCCATCTCAAAAACTACGCAGGAACTATCATTGCTGTGACGCATGACAGGTATTTTCTGGATAACGTTGCCGGCTGGATTCTTGAACTGGACCGCGGACACGGTATTCCCTGGAAAGGAAACTACTCATCCTGGTTGGAACAAAAGCAGAACCGACTGCAAATGGAGGAAAAAAAGGAATCGGATCGACAACGTACCTTGCAAAGGGAATTGGAGTGGATTCGAATGTCTCCCAAAGGCAGACAGGCAAAATCAAAAGCCAGAATCAACTCTTATGAAAATCTACTAAACCAGGAATCCGAAAAGCTTTCCAGAGAATTGGAAATCTATATCCCGCCAGGACCGAGACTGGGCAAGATAGTGATACAAGCGGAGAAAGTCAATAAAGCTTATGGAGAGAAACTGCTTATGGATAATCTCGATTTTGCGCTCCCCCCAGGTGGAATTGTCGGTATTATCGGACCTAACGGTGCCGGAAAATCTACCCTGTTTAAAATGATCACCGGAAAAGAGACTCCGGATTCAGGTTCGTTTAATCTTGGAGAAACCGTAAAGCTGGCCTATGTCGACCAGGATAGGGACACACTGAACCCGGAAAAGTCTATTTGGGAAGTCATATCCGATGGTCAGGATGTCATCAAAATTGGTGACAGAACTATCAATTCAAGAGCTTATGTTGGCAGGTTCAATTTCTCCGGTTCCGATCAACAAAAAAAGGTTGGGATTCTTTCCGGTGGAGAGAGGAACCGTGTACATCTGGCACAAATCCTCAAATCCGAATCCAATGTCCTTTTGCTGGATGAGCCGACCAACGATTTGGATGTCAATACCATGCGAGCCCTGGAGGAAGCTCTTGAGCAATTTGCCGGTTGTGTTGTTGTTATCAGCCATGACCGCTGGTTTCTGGATCGGATTGCCACCCATATCCTGGCATTTGAAGGCAATAGCCATGTGGAGTGGTTTGAAGGAAATTACTCAGACTATGAGGCAGACAGAAAGAAAAGGCTTGGTGAGGCGGCAGACCAGCCACATCGTATTAAATATCGTCAGTTAACACGGGATTAGATTATTCCGAATCCAAGGGAAAGCGCCGAAGTTGTTTTTGCTGACTTCGGCGTTTTTTCGAATTGAGTCTATCCAGCTTGGAGCGAAGAGGAACTGCTGTTTTTTTGAAAGGTTTTGGTTTCCTTGAAGCTTGTTCGATCAATTCCTTCAGTCGCTTCAATGCATCTTTCCTGTTTTTATCCTGCCGTCTTGATCTGCGGGATACTATCGTCAAGACACCGGCTTTGGTGATTCTGTTTGCAGCAATGTTGAACAGTCTTGTTTTAACATCTTCGGGCAATGTGGAATTGCTTTTCAGATCAAACTTCAAACGCACCGCGGATTCCACTTTGTTTACGTTCTGCCCGCCCGGGCCGTTGGAACGCATAAACTCGTAGGTGATTTCGTCATTCGGTATTGTGCAGTTCGTTGGTATCTGCATTTTCAGGTCTGCATATCGTTTAATAATTAAAATATCGATTAACCTCTAATTCAGGGACCTGCAAAATCATATAACCATCACCATCCATGATAGATCCCGGATTTAGAACCAAGCTTTGATTAAACTTTTCAACTCTCGGTATGTGGGTATGTCCATGAATCACAACATCCGCATGCTCATTATCCAATGCACTGAAAGCCATCCCCGGTATGTGTGCCAAAAGAAACGATATACCTTCCAACTTGAATTTCAAAACATCCCCAACAGTGACATGATCCATTTCATTGATGGTTTCGATGAGATCTCTTTGACTGTCACAATTCCCCCTGGCTACCCAGGCTGTAATACTCGGATAATCTTTAAATATCCGGTCTATTCCGTTACCTATAAAATCTCCGGCATGAACCAGGTGTTTAATTCCCTTTGTTTCCAAATGACTGAAAAGCTGCCTAACTCGATCTGTTGAGTAATGGCTATCTGATATGATCGCGACTTCCATAGTGACCTTGTTACAAAAAACGGGTTAATTTAACGCTGATAACTGCTTATTGCAAAATGTTTAACATTTGTGCGGGTTCATCAACCAGGTGGTTTGCCCTGGCTTCAACCAATTCCTCCCTGGGTCTGAATCCCCATAGCACTCCGATCGAAGTCATTCCGGCAGCTTTGGCTGTTTGCATGTCAATCTTGGTATCTCCGACGAAAAGACAGTCTTCGGCCGCCAGCTTCAATTCAGAAATAATTGATATGGCTCCTGTCGGATCTGGCTTGCGGGGGATAGCATCGCTATTTCCGATAACCCTGAAAAACTCCCAGGCGTCCAGGTATTCATTGGCGCATGCCTTGGTAAAACCATCGGGTTTATTGGAGAGTATGGAAAGCGTAACAGGTAATTCTGAAAGGCTGTTTAAAAGCTCTTTTATGCCGGGATACAGCCTGGTGTGGTTGTTCCAGGTGTTGCCGTATTCCTGGAAAAACATTTCCAGACACTCTCCAATTAACTCATCCGTTCTGCTCTTCGCGGGCAAGGCCCTTTCAATAAGAATCCCGGCTCCTTCGCCTACAAAATGCTTGTAACTTTCCAAAGGATGTTGGGGAAAGCCTTTGTAGGATAATACGCGATTTGCTGCTTCACCTATATCTGCAACGGTGTCCAGCAAGGTTCCATCCATGTCAAATATAATTGCTTTAAATCTCATAATTCACTATGCCGTTTTAATACTTTCGTCGTCTTTCTTTTTATGTAAAGTCAGGTTTTGTAAAGCAAGACATCCTAAATTAGATATAAAATATTTACCTGAAATTGTCGAAGGCTTATTGTTCCGGACCATCTTTGTCATTTCTGAACAATAATATTCTTTAAATCAGAATGTTAAGCCTTTTGTTCATTCTAACGGTCAACAATGTTCTGTTTAAAAATTTTACTGTTTTTTAAAACGGTTGTCGGTTAAAAGATTGTCTGGTAGATTCTATGGATGTGTCACTGCAGATGTTTCTTGCGCGTATTTCCTTCTCACGATTTAAAACGAGGATTCCATGACAATAAAAAAAACATACTTTAAAACAAAAAGTACCTGCAAAGTGAATTTCAGACTGCCAAAAGATGTTGTTCATGAAGCCAACACCGTGAATCTGGTTGGGGAGTTTAATCAATGGAATACCAAAGCCACACCTCTTAAAAAGCTTAAGAACGGGACTTTTACTACAGACCTGGAACTGGAAAAAGGCCGGAGCTATCAGTTCAGATACTTGATAGATGAGAAACGCTGGGAAAACGACAGTCAGGCAGACAGTTACGTTTCGACGCCCTTTGGGGATTCTGAAAACTGTGTAATCAGTCTTTGAATTTACACCTTTTGTGATTTTCTTCTCGCATGGATTTATGGAAACAAGTCCGGGAAGTCATCCCGGTGCCGGGGGTTTTTAATTCTTAACAGACCTGTTTGTCGCAATCCAGTGCCCAAGAACCAGGTATTTGGTGCCATCAATTAGTATTTTACATCCACTTCAAATAGATATAGTATCTTGATAGTTTGGAGGTATCCAAGGGAGACTTTTGCAGTGGGCTATCCGATCAACACGGCTTTCAGCAATGTTGAGTGAAGTCGGTTGACTCTCGGGGTTCCGGATCAAGTTTGGATGTCACTGCTTTTAACCAGCTAAACCCTTTGGAGTTAGATCATTGGTACAAAGGTTGGTATCTTAGTCAAATTCTGAAAAAAGGAAGATAATGGCAAAAAAAGTATTGGTAACCGAAGATTCCCCTATCGTATTAAACGTGCATTCAACACTCCTGAAATCAGCAGGTTATGAGGTAACTGAAGCCGAAAATAATATGATAGCGCTGGAAAAAGCTCTCGCTGAAGATTTCGATTTGATCGTTCTTGACATTAACACCCCTAAAATGGATGGATACACATTCTGCAAAGAAATAAGAGCCCAACCAAAATACAAGGATGTTCCGATAATGGCGATTACCACCGAATCGGATCCGGAAGATAAAGTTAAGGGATTGGAAGCTGGTGCGGATTTGTTCTTGGTAAAGCCTGTAAAAACTGACGATTTTATTGCTTATGCCAATAAATTGTTGGGGAATTAAATCGCCTCACAGACTTTTGACCTGCTTCACAGCAAGTTCTTATCTAAGAATTTAAAAAGAGCTTTTCAATTCAAATGATTGAAAAGCTCTTTTTTTTGTTAGTTACTCATCTCTTCAAATTCAGCATCCACAACGTTTTCATCTTTGTTGTCGCTCGACTGTTTAGCCTCTGACCGGGTTGTATCTGCCTGATTTTTTTGCTCCTGACCACTTCCATACATGGAAGCTGATGCTTCATGGAATAGTTTGGTTAATGTTTCAATCGCGGATTTAAGCACGTTAAGATCAGTGCCTTCCATCGCTTTTTTCACATCATTGACAGCAGCTTCGATGGCACCTCTTTGTTCCGGAGTGATTTTATCGCCGGACTCGGAAAGAGATTTCTCGCATTGATAAACAAGGGTATCCGCCTGGTTTTTGTGGCTGATCAGCTCAAGTTTTTCTTTATCGCTTTCAGCATGCATTTCTGCGTCTTGAACCATTTTATCAATCTCTTCTTTGGAAAGACCACTTGATGTTGTGATTTGAATCTTTTGTTCCTTACCGGTTCCCAGGTCTTTTGCCGACACATGGACGATTCCGTTCGCGTCGATATCAAATGTCACTTCAATCTGGGGAACACCCCTGGGTGCGGGTGGAATTCCAACCAATTCGAATCGACCAAGAGTTTTGTTATCAGCAGCCATTTCTCTTTCACCCTGAACCACATGGATACTAACAGCAGATTGGTTATCATCCGCTGTTGAAAATACCTGGCTTTTGTTACAGGGAATTGTGGTATTTCTATCAATTAACCTGGTGGAAACGCCTCCCAAGGTTTCGATTCCCAGGGAAAGGGGCGTTACATCCAACAATAAAACGTCGTTGACATCACCGGTTAAAACCCCACCCTGAATAGCGGCACCGGTTGCAACGACTTCATCCGGATTGACTCCTTTATGGGGGCTCTTCCCAAAAAACTCAGATACGGTTTCTTCTATTTTCGGCATTCTAGTCATACCACCTACCAGAATAACATCGCTAATATCTCCGGGTTGCAGGCCCGCATCTTTAATGGCGGATTTCATTGGTTCCAGGCATCGTTTGACAAGATCATCAGTCAGTTGCTCGAATTTTGCCCTGGTCAGCTTGACATTCAAATGTTTGGGACCTGCGGAATCAGCAGAGATAAACGGCAGATTGACATCTGTCTCCAGAGAACTGGAAAGCTCATGTTTGGCTTTTTCAGCAGCTTCTTTTAGACGTTGCAATGCCATCTTGTCTTTTCTTAGTTCAATACCTTGTTCTTTTAAAAATTCATCTGCGAGATAATCGATAATACGTTGATCAAAATCCTCACCTCCCAGGTGGGTATCTCCGTTGGTTGATTTTACTTCAAAGACACCACCACCGATCTCAAGGATGGAGACATCAAAGGTTCCACCTCCCAGGTCAAAAACCGCAATAATTTCTTCCTGTTTCTTATCCAAACCATAAGCCAGGGCTGCCGCTGTCGGCTCGTTAATGACTCTCAATACGTTTAGACCGGCAATTTTTCCGGCGTCTTTGGTTGCTTGTCGTTGGGCATCATTAAAGTAGGCTGGTACTGTAATTACGGCATCTTTTACATCCTCACCCAGGTAATCCTGGGCAGTTTGCTTCATCTTTTGAAGTATAAAGGCTGAGATTTCTGCGGGAGAGTATTCCTTATCTTTAATATTTATTTGGACAAGGTTATTGGGAGCTTTAGAGATGGTATAGCTTAAGACTTCATTATCCGATTCGACTGTTTCGAACTGTCGACCGATTAGTCTTTTCGCTGCATAGACTGTATTTTCGGGATTTGTTATTGCCTGTCGTCTGGCGACTTGGCCCACGAGCCTTTCATTATTACCTGAAAAAGCTACAACCGACGGTGTTGTTCTTAATCCTTCCGCATTAGTGATTACTTTAGGGTCTCCTCCTTCCATAACGGCTACACAAGAATTGGTTGTTCCCAGGTCGATTCCGATAACTTTTGACATGTTGTTCTCCTTTGCAAAGTATTTGAAAATTCAAAATTTGAAACTATGTTCGATATCTGCAATGGGAATACCACTCTTCAATTATCTGATATTAAACACTTTATTATACAGTCCAAGATCAAGTAGGCCAAAAAAGCATGAATAGTTACTTTGGTCATTGGGTCAATATACCGGGATCTGATTCAGATAGGCCAAATTGGAAGGTTTGATTTTCAGGATAGGACAGTCTTGGATTTGGAAGGATATCTAATTGACCATCCAAGCGCTAAGCTTTTGGATGTCAAACAGGAAAACGGCTGAATAAACATTCAGCCGCAAAGACCTTTACAGTTTTTTGAGTTGATTCAACAGATCTTTTTCGTTGGGGAATTGTCCTGTTTTCTTTTTGGAATAAACCAAGTTACCATCGACGCTCACTTCGAATACTCCGCCTCCGGAAGGTTGGAGTTTAGCTTCGACATTCATTTCCCGTTTTATTTTATCCATCAAACTGGTGGCTTGGGGAAGGTAGTTTCACGCCTTGCAATATTCGATATTAATTTTCATTCGATTGCCTCATTTAATGGTTCAATGTTGCCTTTCTATGTCATTAACCAGAACGGCTTTATTATAGGTATCAATAACATCTTTTCTTTTCAGGATACCGATCATCTTCTGGTGGTCTTCGGGATCAACAACCGGGATTGTGTCTATATCCTTGATTCCGAATTTTTTAATCGCCGTTGTCAGGTTATCATGAGGGAATAGTTTGATCAAATCTGTTTCCGCCAGCTCTTTCATTACCACTACATGTTCCAAGCCGTCTTCAAGCATAATTTCCCGAATATCCTGAAAAGACACGACCCCCGTCATTTTGCTTTTATGATCCAAAACCGGGTAGTATTGGGTTTTACTGAGGGGGAAAAACTCCATAAATTCGGCAAAACTCATGGTTTCCGGAATGGTTTCAAAATCCTTAACCATGACACTTTTAACCTGAATGGAGTTTAAGATATTGGCTTCAACCCCTTTGTGAAGATAGATGCCTTGACGCGAAAGCTCCATGGAGTCCAGTGAATCGGGACATAGTCTTCTTGCAACCATGACCCCGATTACAGAAGCAAACATAATGGGGATAATCACCTCATAATTTCCCGTTATTTCAAACAATAAAAAGATGGATGTCATCGGGGAATGCGTAGCAGCTGCCAGAAAAGCCCCCATGGCCACCAATGCGTATGAGCCGGGTTGAATACCGAGACCGGGAAACGCAAGATCCGCCGCCCATCCAAATACCGCTCCGATCATAGCTCCGATAAAGAGTGAAGGAGCGAATACACCTCCGACATTACCTGATCCCAACGTTATGGAAGTCGCAAGCATTTTTAAGATAACAAGAAATGCAATTGCGCCAATTGGCAGGGCTGCCGGAGATTTGATTGCTGCAAGAATATAATCGTAACCGTCGCCAAGAACACCAAAATGCAACAGGCCAAGGCAGCCAACCAAAAAAGCACCGGCAATAGGCTTGACTTGAGGGTGTAATTTAAGTCGCTGGAAGGAATCCCCGATAAAAAAGAAAACCTTGATAAATACATATGCCAGGAAACCGATGAGTAATCCCAGAACTACATACAATCCAAATTCGTAGTAACTGATAAAGTCGTAGTTTAAGGAACCAAAAGCCGGCGCTGACGTATAAAAGGCCCTGGCAATGGCGGTGGCCAATCCGGACGAAATAACTATCACCCCGAATGTTCGAACCTGGAATTCTCCCACCATGATGATTTCCTGGGCAAACAAAACCCCCGCCAAAGGAGCATTGAACTGTGCAGCAATTCCGGCAGCCGAACCACAAGCTACCAATACTTTCAAGCGGTGACTGCCCATCTGGAAAAACCTTCCAATCGAAGAGCCAACCGCACCACCGATTTGAGCTATCGGTCCTTCTACTCCTGCAGATCCCCCGGTACCTATAGTAATAGCGGCTGTAATAATCTTTACAAAGATCTGCCTGGTTCTAACCAGTCCTCCCCTAATATGAACGCTGATCAGAAAGCGAGGCATGCCGTAACCATTAATCTCGCCCGGGTATTTCAGCGAAAAAGGAATCAGCAGCATCGCTCCGATCATAGGTATAATCGGCAGTAAATAGACAGAAAACTCAGATAATTTTGGATAAAGCCACTCAAAAGAGATATAGTGCACCCCTTCCAACAAGTGGCGAAATACTACTGAAGCCAGACCGGCAGCAATTCCGACCAGACAGGCCAGGATAAACTCAATATTGGTGGAGCTCATCCAGTTTTTCCATTTCAGTTTTTCCGACAAAAACTGAAACATCGCTATATTTTTTATTCGTGAGATATCAATCATGCCAGCTATTTATCCCTTGCCCATTGGAACTTCGTTAGTTTTTTTTATCAGTTATGAAGATCGTAATTCCATACTCCGGAGAATACTTCTTTGGCTGGTCCTTCCATAATAACCTGGTTCCCTTCCCCTTTCCAGGTCAGTATCAGATCCCCTCCAGTCAAATGGTTGGTAATGGTTTCTGTGGTAACGCCGTTTAATATCCCGGCAACACAAACTGCAGAAGCTCCGGTTCCGCAGGCCCAGGTTTCGCCTGCCCCTCTTTCCCAGGTTCGCTGGATTACTTCCTTGTTGGAAACAACTTGCACAAACTCAACATTAATTCTGTTGGGAAAATAATCCGAAACTTCGATTATCTCACCCCACTCTTTGACCGGGGTTTCCTCGACATTGTCGACAAATGTTACAAAATGCGGATTCCCCATTGACACCAGCGTTCCTCTCAGTTGCAGCGTTCCAAAAGAAAATGTTTCATTAACAATCTGCTTTCCGTCCAGATTGCTCGGGATCAGGCGTGCATCCAACTCCGGCTCTCCCATTTGTACTATTACGGTATCGACCTTGTTGTATCGGTTAACATTTAAGTCAAGAGTCTTAATACCGGCGCCCGTTTCAACCGATATCTGTTCGGCCTTTACCAGGTTTCTCTCGTAAGCATATTTACCGACACAGCGAATAGCATTACCGCACATTTCCGACTCCGACCCATCCGAATTAAACATGATCATTCTCAAATCAGCGTTGTCGCTGGGAGCAATTAAAACCAGGCCGTCCGAACCTACACCGAAATGACGATGACTGACAGCTTTTGCCAGATCACCCGGATTTTTTACATTCTCTTCAAACAGATTCACATAAATGTAGTCGTTACCTGCACCTTCCATTTTGGTGAAATTGAGAATATTCATCTTATTACCGACTTTTAGAATTTGATATAATGGTTTAGTCTAAATAAAACTATTTTGATTCAACCAGTTACCTTGTTATGAATGCTAATCGTTTAAACTCGTTGAATATCTCTTCATAGTAGAAGAAAAAAACCAAATAAACAATGTCACGATCACCGGAATCAACTTATTCAGTCACCGTAACCACCCTTGTTTACCTGATCTCTTCAATCGTTATTCTCGTTGTCATGTTTCCTGCTGAGGTTGCTGGATACAGTTTCAAAAACCAGCTGACTGACAGAACTACAAAACGGTTTCATCACTGGAATACCAAAAAGAAAAAGATTACCGGGTACACAAGCTTGGAATACTCCCTTAGTCCAAACACCGGCGAACTAGTGGAAAGATCCAGGAATATGGATAAAAACCTTGAAGTCTATACGGAAAAAACCTTGTGGTTCGATGCCGAAAGCGGTGAGTTGATTAAATACCAGGAGGAGGATTACAGGACCGACTTAAAAACACAGAATACCTATAAAAAAGACAAAATTTTAACCCAGGTATGGGAGAAGGGTAAAAAAAGGGAGTTTACCATCAAAACGACTCCCGATCTGGTACCTTTTGAAGTTCTTTCCTTTTATCTTCAATCCCAAATTGACAAACTGAACAAGGATAAGACAATCCTGTTTACCTTGTATTTACCAGTTATTGCAGTGGAGCTGACAAACAAGGGACTTCCCTTATCGCTCAGTCAGTTAGGCATGAAAGCGTCGGTCAAGAAAAGAAAGGCACGGGATACAATTTTTGGAAAACGACAAGTGGTCACCATAAGAGTTGAGCCAACCTCGTTTTTTGTCAAAACATTGCTTGGAGAAGAGAAATCCAAGTTCGATTTTTATTTTATCGACCAACAACCTTACACGCTGGTCCAATTCAAAGAAGGTGATACGCATTCAAAGCTGGTTGAACCTTGACGGCCTGGTTTTATTCAGTCCAAACGCCTTGATAGGTGTCATGGCAGAGCGCGTCGTTTAACCTGTCTAAAAATTCAGCTCGTGCTATTTCTCGAGCTCCCATCCTTACCAAGTGCTGGGTAGTAACCTGGCAATCGATAAAATCAAAGCTCCATTCGGTTAATCTCCCGGATAAGGCAGCCAATGCTACCTTTGAAGCATCTGAACAGTTGCTGAACATCGATTCCCCAAAAAACGCTCTTCCCATTGATACACCATAAAGCCCGCCAACCAGGTCACCATCCAAATACGATTCCACTGAATGAGCAAAACCTTTCATATGCAATAAGCAATATGCTTCGATCATTTCTTCAGTAATCCAGGTCCCTGCCTGATCCGGTCGCTCCATCTCACTGCAGAGGCGGATAACAGAGTGGAAATCGGTATCAAATCTTATCGTGAATTTACCGCTTTTCATTGTCCGTTGCAGACTTTTGGAAATGTGCACATCCTTTGGTTTTACTATCAACCGTGGGTCAGGTGACCACCATAGGATTGGCTGGTCGTCAGAGTACCAAGGGAATATGCCCATGCTGTAGGCCAACAATAGTCGTTCGGGAGAAAGATCTCCCCCAACGGCCAATAATCCTTCCGGATCTGCCAAGGCAGGGTCAGGAAAAATCAGCTCGGAACCAAGTCTGTAAATAGGCATGATTTAAACCCAAAAACTCAAATACAGTTACTGAAAAAACCTCGTAGTCGTAATTGTTAATTATTCACCAATAATGATATTTAGTGCAAGGCAGCGAGGCAAGGAACGGAAAAGTAGCCGAAACCTTCCATGGTTTCGGCTGCTTTATTTAAAGGAAGAATTTTGTATGAGGTTTTAAACCGAAACCCCCTGGTCCGGCCAAGGGGTTCTTTGTTTAGCCGATCAGCTGCAGCACGTTTGCAGGCAACTGGTTGGATTGAGCCAACATGGCGGTTGCAGATTCTGTCATAATCTGGTTTCTTGTAAACTCGGCCATCTCTCTTGCCATATCCACATCGCGGATAATCGATTCTGAAGAGATCAGGTTTTCGTTTGCAATTCTCAAGTTCGACAGATTCGCTTCCAGGGTGTTTTTCTGGAATGCCCCCAGTTCACCGCGAAGAGCTGTAATATCATTGATCGCCTGATCAACGATTTTCAGCGTATCCTGTGCTCCGTTATAGGTGCGGACATCCACATCAGCCAGACTATCAAATCCTGACTGGTTGGCAATTCCCCTGGCGAGGCTTTCAGAACCCACACTTTCAACGGAGATTCCGACAGTTTGGCCTTGATTGGCTCCAACCTGGAACTTCATTGAATTCTGTGCCACAAAGACGCGTCCTACTGAAGTGCCTTCTTCAGTTATTTCAGGCCTTGGTGCTGGTACTGCTTCATCACCTTCCACCTCGATATCTGCAACTTCACAGGCAGGTGGAATTTCAACGCCTTTGCCTTCGCCATAGTAGCGAATACTTAATCCATCAACACATTTGGCTCCTTTTACTCCAGTAAGGATCTGACCTTTACCGATGGCAGATTCACCGTTGATGGTACCTTTGACATTCTGTCCCTTATTGGAAATCTGAATCTCTCCCGCATTCTCACTCAGTACGCCGGCCGTGCTGCTTGAGACTTGAAAGGATGGATCAGAACCGAATTGACGGTGCTTAATTTCAATAATTCCACCTTCATTCAGCATAATATCAAGGTCCAATCCCTTACGTTCCATTTCGGAGCGTAAGTTTTGAACGGCAGTTTCTGCTGTATCATCAGCATTTGAGGTATATGACGCCATTTTCCCGTTTTCGATCACAGTCAGGGTTTCACCTGCTGATACGATTTCCTGGGTTAAAGCGTTTGTACCTGCAATATTGGCTTTGGAGGCTGCCTGGGTGATTTTCACGTCAAATCCATTTTCCCGTGAGTCACCTGTCGCAAGCGTCGCACCAACAAATTCAAGGTCATTTCCCGTTGTGGTCCCTGATGCACCTCTTGAACCATCAAGGATCTTCCTGTTACCAAACTGGGCCTGACTGGCAATTCTATCGATAGTGGCAATAGCGTTATCGATTTCTTGCTGATCAGCTTCCAGCATCACCTGGTCATTCACACCCTCGTTTGAGGCGTGGATGGCCAGTTGTCGGATACCAACAAGTAAGTTATTGATCTCCGAAATGTTTGCTTCGGCAGTTTGAATCATGGAAACGGCTGTTTCCGAATTATCAATTGCCTGGTTCAAACCAGCAATCTGAGCTCTCATTTGTTCCGAAATCACAAGCTTGGCAGGACCTTCCGCAGCCCTGTTGACAGATAACCCTGAGGATAGTCTCTCCAGGGTTTTCGCCATTCGAGCCTGGTTAGCTGCAAGATTTCGATGAGAGTTTAGGGCACTGGTATTGTTGTTTATCCGTAAACTCATAATCTACCTCCTTGTAGGGATTACTTTGAGTTTTTACGCCCACACCTGCATCCTTGCAGGGTTTAGACGATTGAAAAATTGAGTCGTGATGACTCAATTTCGTTACCCTGAGTAGATTATTTCAAATGAATGACAGGGATTACGGCCCTATTACTGTCGGTTTTTCCAGTGCACACCTGTCTTTCCGACAGTATATTTTACCCTATAAGGTTCGATTCATACTCGCTCCATATTTGGTTGACTGTTCCTCATCCCTGTTTTGCAGGCGATTAAAGCCGAACAATAACACCCCGGCAATCGCCCATTCAGATGAGATATTCTTATTCAAAATAAGGAATGGACAATCAGCGGTGATTATCCAATCAGTTTTAAAACATTCTCAGGTATCTGATTTGCCTGGGCCAGCATGGCACTTGATGACTGAGTCATGATCTGATTTCTGGTGTAATTGGCCATTTCCTTCGCCATATCCGTATCACGAATGACCGATTCAGATGAAATCAGGTTCTCATTTGCGATTCTGATATTGGAAAGATTGCTTTCCAGGGAGTTCTTTTGAAACGCCCCCAGTTCACCTCTGTTCTCCAATACCTGGTCAATCGCAGCATCAACGAGCTTCAGGGTATCCTGGGCTCCTTGAAATGTCGTCAAATCAACATCTGCCAAACTCTTGAAACCGGAACGATTGTTGACGTTCAACGCCATGTATTCCGGGTTCACGTTCTTAATTGAAAGCCCGACGGTTTGATACTGATTGCCTCCGATGTGAAAACGCGTGCCATTTTGAGTTACGTAAACACGACCGACCGATACGCCGTCCTCTGGCATATTGTCATTGGTTATCCTTTCCGGCGGTTCTTTTGCGTTGGGATCCACCAGATCGTTTACTTCACATTCAGGGGGTAAAAATCCTTCTTTACCATCACCATAGTATCGAACACTCAAACCGTCGATACACTTGGAGTCCTTGATACCGGTAAGGACCTGGCCCCTGCCGATAGCAGATTCTCCGTTTATGGTGCCCTTTATGTTTAACCCAATATTGGCAACTTCAACATCTCCGGCATTTTTACTTAACACTCCTGCCGTACTACTTGATACTTGGAATCTATGATCGGAACCATACTCCCTGTGGACCAGGCTTATCGTTCCAGCGTCTGTCAGCTCTACATCAATATTGATCCCCTGGGTTATGATCTCTGATTGCAGGTTTTTAGCTACCGTATCCGCCGTATCATCTCTGATCGTTGTATAAGTAGCCATTTTTCCATTTTCAATCACAGACAGGGTTTCACCCGCTTTTATGATTTCATCCGTAAGTGCTTGCGTTCCCTGGACATCTGATTTCGTCGCAAGTTGCGTGAGCTTTACATCAAAACCGTTTTCACGGGAATCACCCGTAGCCAAGGTAGCTGTGACAAACTCCAGATCTTTACCTGAAGTAGTTCCGGTAGTTTCCATAGAACCATCAAGCAGCTTTTGATTTCCAAACTGAGCTTGTGAGGAAATCCTACTAATCGCAGCAAGGATGAAATCCACCTCTTGCTGGTCTGCCTGTAGCGCTGCTTCGTCATTAACACCCTCATTGGCAGCATGTATTGCCAGCTGCCGCATGTTATTCAGTAGGTTACCAACATCAGACATTGCTGCTTCAGTCGTCTGAATCATGGAAACGGCTGTTTCCGAGTTATCAATAGCCTGATTCAATCCCGCGATCTGAGATCGCATGTGCTCCGATATCATAAACGCAGCGGGACCTTCAGAAGCCCTATTGATTCTTGTCCCGGAAGATAGCTTTTCCAGATTCTTCGTTAAACCAGCATTGTTTGCCTGCAACCTCCGGTGCGAATTCAGCGCCGCGACGTTATGGTTTACTCGAAAAGTCAAAATCCACCTCCCTGTAGATTATACTTTCTACACTAGGGTTTAATTTGCATGAAATATAACAGAATCGCTGCTTGCATCAAATCCAAAACCAAAACGGCTTTACGCTTTTGTTTGGTTTATCTTTTAAATACGCGGCAACAATTCACTTAAAAACAACCGGTATATCGTAATAGATCCCGGTCTATTCCGAAGAAAACCTTCCTGTCTTCTCCGGTTCCTTCCTACCCCAAAAGCTGTAAAACATTTTGGGGCAGTTGGTTCGCCTGAGCCAGCATTGCTGTTGCGGATTGCGTCATAATCTGGTTCCTCGTAAAGGAAGCCATTTCTTTCGCCATATCCACATCTCGAATGACCGATTCAGATGAAATCAGGTTTTCGTTAGCTATTCTAATATTTGATAAATTTGCCTCCAATGTGTTTTTCTGAAATGCTCCCAGTTCACCCCTGAGAGCTGAAATGTCGTTGATGGCATCATCAATCAACTCCAGGGCATCTTGAGCACCCTGGAAATTTCTTAAATCTATATCATTGATATTTCTATATCCGGATTTATTCATAATTCCGGTACCCAGTTTTTCCGGGTTCATGCTTCCAACCGAAATACCGACAGTTTGTCCCCTGTTTCCACCAACTTGAAATTTCATGGAATTTTGGGACACAAACACACGACCAACCTCAATGCCGCCCTCTGGTATTTCCTGTGGGGGAGGTTCTTCAATAAACTCCCCGGTTTCAATATCAGCGACGACGCAACCGGGATCAAAGACGATTCCGGCATCTCCGGTGTAACGAACGCTAAGGCCATCCACACATTTTGCGCCTTCCACCCCGGTTAGAATCTGCCCCTTACCGACTGCAGATTCGCCGTTGATCGTCCCTTTGATATCCACTCCTTTGTTGGCAATGCTGATTTCACCTCCGACCCGGCTAAGAACTCCGTCCGTGGAACTCATCACCTGAAAACCAAATTCAGAACCGTATTCTTTGTGAAAAACCTCTAGAATACCTTGTTCATTAAGCATTACATCAACATTCAATCCTTTCCTGTCTACTTCGGATTTTAGATTCTGAATCATCGTGGCCGAGGTATCATCCGCATGAGAGGTGTAGGTTGCCATTTTACCGTTTTCAATAATTGTCAACGTTTCCCCGGCTTTCACAACCTCATTGGTTAACATCATGTTACCACTGGCATTTGCTCGAGTCGCAAGTTCCGTTACCTTAACTGCAAACCCGTTTTCCCTGGAGTCGCCGCTAGCCAGCGTTGCCCCGACGAAATCCAGGTTTGCCCCGGTTGTAACTCCCGAAGCCCCCCTCGAGCCATCCAGCAATTTTTTCTGACCAAATTGGGCTTGTTCAGAAATCCGCTCGATGGTGGCTAAAGCATTTTCCAATTCCTGTTGGTCTGCTGCCAGCATAACCTCATCGTTCACAGCCTCGTTCGAAGCATGTATGGCAAGCTGCCTCATTGAAACCAGCAAGTTCGCTACTTCCGCCATGTTCGCTTCAGTGGTCTGAACAAGCGAAATAGCTGTTTCTGAGTTGTCAATCGCCTGTGTCAAACCGGCGATTTGGGCTCTCATCTGTTCAGAAATAACCAGGGATGCGGGACCTTCCGCAGCCCTGTTAATCCTTAATCCGGATGATAACCTCTCCAGTGTTTTTCCCATCGCCTTCTGGTTTGCCTCCAGATTACGATGGGAATTGATCGCACTGATATTGTGGTTAATTCTCAAACTCATTAAATTCCTCCTTGTTTTTGTAACAAGCAGACTTCCCTGTCCGCCATGTTGAGAAAAACCTGTCTAAACATCCCGATGTTTAGACCTGAAAAAAAACCTTTGAATCATGTTACTTCCATGAAGTTACCTTCATTACGGAAACCGGCGTCAACATAGACTTTAGCTGGTTAACCATATCTTTTGCCTTATCTTTGGATAGATAAAGCAACTCATCCCCTGCAGACTGGGGCCTAATAGTTGAGCGTAACAGTTCCACCGCTCTATCCACATAGATCTTCTCCTTCCACTTCAGCTCGTCGAGGAGAAAATCGATATAAGTAATCGACCATAAAATCATACGAATGGAATCCCTGCACTCGGACTCGGTATTACCTCTAATCACACTGAGATCCGTAAACCCGCTGCTGTTTGAAACCCCGGCTGCCAGGATTGTCGGTTTTACGGAGGGAATACTGAGAATCTCCATTTTGGACTCATTTGAGTCCAGCGGAACCAGCACACCATTTTGTTTGACCTTGACATATCCGACGACCTGCCCGGGGTAATCAATCACTCCATCGTAAAAAACGACCAATCCGTCTGTTTTCTTGTTACCCTTGTCTCCTATCAGAAATCCTCCATCGCCGTGAGCACTCTCTGAGCCAATGGTTCCATTCACGTCTAATCCTGGTTCAGCAGCTTTGTATTCTCCGGGTATGTGGGAGATTATTCTGGTTTTATCACTCATTCCCTGGAAACTTGAACGGGAGCCCAGCTGATTATGCCTGAATAAAAGATGGTTATCTTTTGTCCTGAAAACGCTGATATCAAGGCCGTGATCCAGAATACACCGTTGGAGATTGACAATTAATCGATCAGGTGTGTCATCATCCCTGATTTTATAACGCACCTCCTGCTTACCGCTGGATAGAGCGATCAGGTTTTCATGCCTAATGGCATTTTCAGTGATTTCTCCGGTCCCTCTTAAAATCGCAGGTTTAGCCTCCTGATAGACGGTGATGGGATAACCCAGTTCCTCACTGGTCAAAACACGGGCTGACCCTCGTATAAATCTCAGATCATCGCCCACGGCTTCCCCATAAACCCCGCTGCTTCCGTTGAGCAACAACCTTCCTTCAAAACTCACTTTTTCCGATGTGACTTTCAGGCATGACATTCTGTCCGAAAGAAAGTTGTTTATGACCGATGCCGGTATTTTCGCCCAGGAAGAACGATTACGTTCCTTATCCAGAAACACTTTCATTTCGATCAACCAGCCTTTCATTTTCTCGATGTTGATCCTGGCTGTTTGCAACATGGAGACTGTGTTTTCCAGTTTGCCAATTACCGAAAACCTACCCTGGTTTACCGGTGAGACATATTCTTTCTGCGGTAGCGGATCACCCCTACTGAGGCCCAATGCAGTCTCAACCCTTCGGTTAAAATCCACCGTTCGTTTGAATACGGCACTATGTCCGTTATAATCTTTCATTTTTACACCTGTTGTTAGTAGTAATTTGAAATGAAATCGATTTTATACAGACAACCCGATCTCATCGATTTGAGTCAACAGCATGTTAATTTCTGATTCGCAAGTATCATTTTTCACGCTCAATCCATCTTTTTGTTTAAAGCCGGATCGATTTTTTCTTTTTTCCAATCAATTACTGCAACAGGGCCAGCACGTTGTTTGGTGTTTGGTTTGCCTGGGCCAGCATGGCTGTGGCTGATTGCGTCATAATCTGATTCCTGGTGAAT
>JANQLH010000080.1 GCA_028280735.1 SAR324 cluster bacterium
CTTGCACCGAGTCGGTTAGCACCATGATCGGAGAAGTTAGCCTCACCCAATACAAACAATCCTGGGACGTTACTCATCAGGTTATAATCAACCCAGAGACCACCCATTGTATAGTGAATAGCAGGATAGATCTTCATCGGTACTTCGTACGGATTCTCATCGGTGATATGATGATACATATCGAAGAGGTTACCGTACTTGGCAGCTACAACATCCTTCCCCATCCGCTTGATAGCATCCGCGAAATCGAGATAAACCGCCTGACCCGTTGCACCGACTCCGTATCCCTCGTCACAAACGATCTTGGCATTTCTGGAAGCCACATCTCGAGGCACCAGGTTACCAAATGAAGGATACTTTTCTTCAAGATAATAATTACGTTCATTTTCCGGAATCTGATCAGGAGCCCTGGTATCGCCTTTCTTCTTGGGAACCCAGACTCGACCATCATTTCTCAAACTCTCACTCATCAAGGTCAGTTTGGATTGATAATCACCGGAAACCGGAATACAGGTCGGGTGAATCTGTGTAAAGCATGGATTAGCGAAATAAGCACCACGTTTTGCCGCTCTCCAGGCTGCGGTAACATTACTGTTCATGGCGTTGGTAGATAGGTAAAAAACGTTACCGTAACCACCTGTTGCCAGCACCACCGCGTCTGCTGTGTAGGATTCGATATCACCGTTGATTAAATTCCTGCAGACGATTCCTCGTGCCTTACCATCGATAACAGCCAATTCCAGCATTTCACGCCGGTTGAACATCTTCACGGCACCCTCACCAATTTGGCGACTCAATGCACTGTAAGCGCCCAGCAGAAGCTGCTGACCTGTTTGACCTCGAGCATAAAATGTTCTTGATACCTGGGCGCCACCGAATGACCGGTTATCCAACAACCCGCCGTAATCCCTTGCGAAAGGAACTCCCTGGGCGACACATTGATCGATAATATTATTAGATACCTGGGCCAAGCGATAGACATTCGCTTCTCTCGCCCGGAAATCGCCGCCTTTCACCGTGTCATAAAAAAGTCGGAAGACACTGTCGCCATCATTTGGATAATTCTTGGCAGCGTTGATACCACCCTGAGCTGCGATACTGTGAGCTCTTCGGGGACTGTCCTGAAAACAGAAATTTAGTACTTCGTAGCCGAGTTCCGCCAACGATGCAGCTGCGGAAGCTCCGGCCAGGCCGGTACCTACTACAATAATTGAATACTTCCTTTTATTCGCTGGGTTGACCAATTTTAAATCAAACTTATGCTTATCCCATTTTCCTTCCAGCGAACCCTCGGGAACTTTTGAATCCAAAACTGTCATTTAACCACCCGCACTTAGTTGTGTAAGAAAGAAATACACTGGAAAAGAAGCAAATCCCAATGCAATTAAGATTGAATACAGGGTACCCAGCTTGTGAATAAACGGAGTATATTTTTTATGGTTTAAACCCAAGGTTTGAAATGCGCTTTGGAACGCATGATTCAGGTGAAAACCAAGCACGATTACGGCAAATACATATAATACTGTCCAAAACAAACTGCCGTAAGTCGTTTCAACCAGATCAAACAAGGTAACTGCCGAGCCGGGCTCGTTTGACCAGTCACCGAACTTGAAGAAATACAGGTGAATGATAACAAAAATAAAGACAATCGATCCTGTAACGAACATATTAGAAGACATAAATGTCCTCTTTCCTGAAGAAACATCCATTGCGTATTTCTCAGGACGTGCAGCTCTGTTTTCCAATGTCAGTGCAGCCGATGTGTATATGTGGACGGCAAACAGAACAATCATCAATATTTCCATTACCACAATAGCGGGGTTACCGGTCAAAGCAGATGCATAATTGTTAAAAGCATCTTTCCCCACATACATCAGCACATTACCTGCTAAATGTACCAACAGGAACGAACAGAAAAACAACCCTGATAACGCCATCAGCAGCTTTTTTCCGATCGAAGAGCTAATAAAACTCCAAAGCCATGTCATTTAACACCCTCCAGACAGGATTAACATAAGGCAAATAAAGGCAAAAAACCTTTCACTTGGGAAAATGATAAGATTTATAAAAATTAAATACTGCTTAGCTAGTTAATTTTAATAGTGTCGCTTCAAATTAAAATTCCTCACAAACCCCTTCCCCATCCTTCTAACCCGGGAGCGGCCAACGCTTCATCTCTAATTTAACTTTTATAAATCACGACATTTATAACATCTCAGTTTTGCGGACACAAGTATTGAGCGACTTTGAAGAACTTAAAGATTGATTCCGAACAATTATCCAATTTGTTGATTCGTTCTGATTTCACTTGCCAGAGCTGCCTCAAGCACATTCCTTCGCCGGTTATGTTCGCTGTTTTTTGTGGAAAGATTTTGATCCTCATTAATCTTTTTTTGCATTTCCATACCATCCACATTAAAACCATATTGACCATGGAGCTCGACAAGCAATCGTTATTCGTGGCTCTTTAGAAATCAAAGGGATTGGTTAGCCTACTCTCTTTTGGTGATTTTTTAAAATTAACGCTTGCATTTAAGAATTTTGGTTGTTAGGATTGCCAGATTACGTCAACAAAATGAAGAAAATAGTTTCTTCCTGCTCAACGGCTTGTTGCTCAACAGCTAAAGGCTGTCTGCGAAAACGCAATTGAGTACCGGCTAGACCAAATGACAGTCGAACGGGAAGAACGGCAATCACAAAAAAGCATATGCCTACATTAAGCCAATTGGTAAGAAAAGGTCGCAAGAAGATTCAGGAAAAAAACAATGTTCCTGCCTTACAGGCCTGCCCACAGAAACGCGGAGTATGCACCAGGGTATATACGACCACACCCAAGAAGCCGAATTCAGCCCTGAGAAAGGTAGCCAGGGTTCGCCTGACCAACGGGATGGAAGTGACGTCATATATTCCCGGTATTGGGCATAATCTCCAGGAACACTCCGTTGTTCTTCTTAGGGGTGGCAGGGTAAAGGATCTTCCTGGTGTTCGTTATCATATCATCAGGGGAACATTGGATACTCAAGGTGTTACGGACCGGAAGCAGGGTCGATCCAAATACGGAACCAAAAAAGGATAAGAGGTAAGATAGATGTCAAGAAGGCACTCAGCGGAAAAGCGGCAGGTCATGCCCGATTCCAAATATAATAGCGTATCCCTGAGCAAGTTCATCAACTGCATGATGATTGACGGCAAAAAAAGCGTTTCCGAAAAGGTTGTTTACGGCGCTCTGGAAAGACTGGAGCAGAAGGTTGAAGACAAAACCGGACTGGAAGTATTCATGGCGTCCATCAAGAATGTTGAGCCTTTGCTGGAAGTAAAATCACGTCGAGTGGGTGGTTCCACATACCAGATTCCTGTTGAAGTGAAAGACGACCGACGCCTGGCATTGGCTATTCGCTGGATCATCAATGCGGCCAGGGCAAGAAATGAAAAGTCCATGATTGACAATCTTGCTTCTGAGCTACTGGATGCTTACAACGAGCGCGGAGCTGCCGTAAAGAAGAGAGAGGATACCCATAGAATGGCCGACGCCAACAAGGCGTTCGCTCATTATATGTGGTAACCTCAGTAGGGTTATGAAAAAGGTTTCGGATCTCACCAAGCTAAGAAACATCGGTTTTGTAGCTCACATAGACGCAGGAAAAACCACCACAACCGAACGAATACTCTACTACACAGGCAAAAGCCACAAAATTGGTGAGGTTCACGACGGTGCCGCCGTCATGGATTGGATGGCGCAGGAGCAGGAAAGAGGAATCACCATCACTGCGGCATCAACAAGTTGCTTTTGGCAGCACAACGGAGAGACGCACCAGATAAACATCCTGGATACACCCGGACATGTCGACTTCACAGTGGAAGTCGAACGCAGCCTAAGGGTACTGGATGGAGTAGCCGTCATCTTCTGCGGGGTTGGAGGTGTCGAACCCCAGT
Source organism: SAR324 cluster bacterium (assembly GCA_028280735.1). Classification (GTDB taxonomy): domain Bacteria; phylum SAR324; class SAR324; order XYD2-FULL-50-16; family XYD2-FULL-50-16; genus JAHJTV01. Next base: position 3,934 of record JANQLH010000080.1, read on the forward strand.
CGGAAACGGTTTGGCGACAAGCTGACAACTACAAGGTTCCACGAATCGCCTTCATCAATAAGATGGATCGGGTTGGAGCCGATTACGACGCCGTTCTGATGCAGATGACTGAAATCCTGGGAACAGAGCCGGTCAGCATCAATATTCCACTGGGGAAAGAAGAAGCCTTCGAAGGGGTGATCGACCTGATCTCCATGAAGGCCTTGACATTTGACAGCGAAGACCTGGGATCATCGGTTATGGAAAACGAGATCCCCGATGAGTACCGGGAAATAGCTGATGCCGAGCGCGAAAAACTGCTGGAAAAACTGACTTTGTTCGATGATGAGCTGCTTGAAGCGGTTCTGGACGAAGCAGACATTTCGGAAGAAGCAATAAAAGCCAGCGTTCGCAAAAGCTGCCTCGGAAACAAAATAACCCCGGTGTTTTGCGGCTCAGCCTTTAAGAACAAAGGCATACAGCCCCTGTTAAGCGGAATTTTGGAGTTTCTTCCTTCTCCCCTGGATCTGCCGCCCGTTGAGGGTGAGGATCTGAAAGGCAAAAAAGGAATCGAACGAAAACCGGACCCCGGTGAGCCGTTAGCGGCTCTCTTGTTTAAGATCCAGGCAGACAGTTTTGCCGGAACAATCAATTACCTGAGGATCTATTCGGGGACCTTAAAAGTAGGCGAGCAGGTCTATAACCCCATCAAGGACAAAAAAGAGAGAATCGGAAAGATCTTTCTACTGCACGCCAATAAAAGAGAAGAAGTCGACCAGGCGACTGCAGGCGAGATCGTTGCCGTTGTGGGATTAAACTTTTCAACCACCGGCGACACGATCTGCAGAAAAGGAGCCGAAATCCTCCTGGAACGGATCGAAAGTCCGAACCCTGTAATCTCGATAGCCATCGAGCCCAAGACAAAGGCGGACCAAGATCGCTTAAACGACAGTTTAGGCAAACTGGAAATTGAAGACCCCTCTTTTTCAGTTGGAAAAGACAAAGAAACAGGTCAGATTCTCATCTCGGGAATGGGCGAACTTCACCTGGATATCCTGGTGGATCGTCTGAAACGGGAATTTAAGCTGGATGTTAATACCGGAAAGCCGCAGGTTGCGTATCGAGAGACCATAGGCAAGGCCAATAAGGCAACGGAGGTATTCGACAAACAGCTTGCCGGAAAACCGGTATTTGCTGGATGCACCTTGGAGTTATCTCCCTATGAAGCGGAGGAGAGAAACATCATTGAGTTCAGCCCCGATCTTGAGATAAGCAAAGACATAAAACAGATGGTTCGGGAGGGCATAGAAGAAGGATTCGGCTCCGGAGTCATCTCAGGCTACCCTGTGCTGTATACGAGGGCCCTGGTAAGGGATATCGAGGTTAGGGATGACGAGTACAATCTTTCGGGATTCAAAATCGCAGCCTCCCTGGCTTTGAGGAAATGTTTGTTACAGGGCGATCCAGTTTTGCTGGAGCCGATTATGAAGGTCGAAGTTACCACCCCGGTTGAATTCACAGGGGATATCATCGGAGACCTCAATTCTCGTAAAGGACGAGTTAAATCAATAGACGATAAAAAAGGTATTCAAATATTGTCGGTTAGTGTTGCTTTATCAACAATGTTTGGTTATCTTACTATATTACGCTCTTTGAGTCAGGGAAGGGCAACTTTTTCCATGATGTTTGATCACTACGAAAAAGTTCTTTTATCATAGCCACTTTCTTTACAGTTGTTAATATTTGATAGGGTTTGTTGAACCAACCTCATTTTTTCTAAGGAGACCGTATGTCAAAGGAAACTTTTAAGCGTGATAAGCCTCACGTTAACGTAGGTACCATTGGTCACGTAGACCATGGGAAAACCACTCTGACCGCAGGAATTACCAAAGTGCTGGCTATGCAAGGTAAGGCTGCTGCTCAAGCATTTGATCAAATCGATAATGCCCCTGAAGAGAAGGAAAGAGGGATTACCATCGCCACTGCTCACGTTGAATATACAAGTGACACTCGTCACTATGCTCACGTTGACTGCCCTGGCCATGCTGACTACGTTAAGAATATGATTACCGGCGCCGCCCAAATGGACGGTTCTGTTTTGGTGGTTTCCGCTGCTGACGGTCCAATGCCGCAGACAAGAGAGCATATCCTTCTCGCTAAGCAGGTTGGTGTCCCGTATATTATCGTGTTCTTGAACAAAGTAGATCAGGTGGACGACGAAGAGCTGTTGGAACTCGTAGAAATGGAAGTTCGAGAGCTCCTGAGCGAGTATGACTTCCCGGGTGATGACACTCCGGTTATCAGGGGAAGTGCTTTGGAAGTTGAACAATGTACTTCAGATGATGCAAACGCCCCCGAATACAAGTGTATTCATGAATTGGTTGAAGCTCTTGACAGTTACATTCCTCTGCCGGAAAGAGATATTGACAAGGCTTTCCTGATGCCGATCGAGGATATTTTCTCCATCTCAGGTCGTGGTACTGTAGCAACCGGTAGAATTGAGCGTGGTGTTATCACCGTAGGTGAGACTGTGGAAATCGTAGGGATTCGGGAAACCAAGTCCACAGTAGCAACCGGTGTTGAGATGTTTCGAAAGCTTCTGGATCGCGGTGAAGCCGGTGACAATATTGGATTACTGCTCAGAGGAACCAAGAGAGAAGAAATCGAACGTGGCCAGGTTATCTGCAAGCCGGGTTCAATCACCCCACATACCAAGTTCTTGGGTGAAGTATACGTACTGACCAAGGATGAAGGTGGCCGACATACTCCATTCTTTACCAATTACCGACCTCAATTCTATTTCAGAACAACCGACGTAACAGGTATGTGTCAGTTACCGGAAGGTGTTGAGATGGTGATGCCTGGTGACCATGTGACTATGTCTGTGGAACTTATTTCCAGTATCGCTATGGAGCAGGGACTCCGGTTCGCTATTCGTGAAGGTGGTCGTACTGTAGGTTCAGGAACTATTACAGAAATCGTTGAATAGTATAGATAGAACGAGGATTAATGACTCAAAAGATTCGTGTTAACTTTAAAGCGTTTGATTCCAGGCAACTGGACAAGGCTGTAAGGGAAATCGTTTCTATCGTCAAAAGGTCTGGGGCCAACGTGATTGGCCCTATTCCATTGCCGACAAAACGACAGAAAATTTGTGTATTAAGGTCACCTCATGTGAACAAAAAATCACGCGAGCAATTTGAATTTAATACCCACAAACGTCTTTTATATATTACAGAGACGACACCGCAGACCATGGACTCCTTAATGAAGCTTGACGTGTCCGCCGGTGTACAAGTTGATATCAAGCTCAAGTAATATTTCTTAATTTCAGATTTTTAGAAGGGCACCATGACAACTCTTAAGGTGTATAATCTTGAAAAACAAGAGGCAGGAACCGTAGAGCTGCACGACCAGATTGCGGAAGCTACCTTGAATCCTTTCGTTATCAAGGATACAGTCGTAGCCTATCAATCAAAGCTCCAGCAGGGTACCCACAAGGTAAAGGGTCGTTCGGAAGTTGCCGGAAGCAGACAGAAGCTCTTTAGGCAAAAAGGAACAGGTAACGCCCGTGCCGGTAGTTCACAATCCCCCATCAGAAGGCATGGTGGTGTGGCGTTCGGTCCCGTTCCCAGAAGCCACGAGATTTCGGTAAATAAAAAAGTAAGAAAAAAAGCATTGGCATCGGTGATTGCCATGAAGATTAAAAACAATGAACTGCTGGTTGTAGAGAATCTAAACCTCCCGGACCACAAAACCAAGAACCTGGTTAAAATCCTCCAAGATCTCAAGATGGAAAAGACTCTGATCGTTTTTGCGGAAGAGGAGAAAAACTTCGTTCTGGCTTCCAGAAATCTGCAGTCGGTCAAATGCGTTCATAGTTCAGGTGTCAACGTATACGATGTACTGAACTACAACAACCTGATCATGACTAAAGACGCATTGCAGGATATTGAAGGGAGACTACTCAGATGAAAAGTCAATACAACCTGATAAACAGACCTCATATCACAGAGAAAGTTCTCCTGTTAAAAGAAGAGGGAAACAAAGTCGTATTCAGGATTCGTAAGGATACCAACAAGATCGAATTAAAAAACGCTATCGAATCCATGTTTAACGTTACTGTTGAAGCCATCAATACCTTGAATGTTAAAGGCAAGAAAAAACGATTGGGGCGACACGAAGGAAGGAAGTCCGGTTGGAAAAAGGCCATCGTAACGTTGAAAGAAGGTGATACCATTGAATATTTCGAAGGTGCATAGCCTGAACCACTTACTGTAAAGAAACCATGTCTATAAAGAAATATAAACCAACTTCCCCGGGACGGAGAGGAATGAGTGTATCCGGTTTTGACGAGATCACAACTTCAAAACCGGAAAAAAGTTTGCTGGGCCCCAAAAAACGCAAATGTGGGCGAAACAACCTGGGAAGGATCACAACTCGACATCTGGGTGGCGGTCACAAGAAACGCTATCGAATAATCGACTTTAAACGTAATAAATTCGGCGTTCCGGGAAAGATTTCCACAATCGAATACGATCCCAATAGAACCGCCAGAATTGCCCTGGTTGTCTACGCTGATGGTGAAAAAAGATATATTATCGCTCCCGAAGGAATCAAGGTAGGTGATGAAGTGATTTCGGGCGAGCAGGTAGATATCAAAGTCGGCAATACTCTTCCTTTAAAGAACATTCCTCTTGGTACCCTGATCCATAATATCGAGCTCAAACCTCTTAAGGGCGGTCAGTTGATTAGAAGTGCCGGCAGCTCAGCTACGTTGATGGCAAAGGAAGGTGCCTTTACACACATTAAGCTAAGATCCGGTGAAGTCAGACTGATTCATAATGAATGCTTCGCAACGATCGGTCAGGTCAGCAACGGAGAGCATTCCCTGGTTAAACTGGGAAAAGCCGGAAAATCCAGATACCTGGGTCGGAGACCTACAGTAAGAGGGGTAGCCATGAACCCGGTTGATCACCCCCATGGTGGCGGTGAAGGTAAAACTTCCGGTGGTCGTCATCCTGTGACTCCTTGGGGTAATCCGACTAAAGGTGGACGAACCCGCAAGAACAAACGAACCGACCGATACATCGTATCAAAGCGTAAAAGCAAATAATAATTAGGGAGATTTCAAGTGCCAAGATCACTTAAAAAAGGTCCTTTCATCGATGATCACTTGCTGAAGAAGTGTAACGAAGC
>JANQLH010000158.1 GCA_028280735.1 SAR324 cluster bacterium
AAAATGCGACCCCTTGCGGACAGCATCTGCAATAGCGCGGGATGTAACGGTGGCACCACTGACAGCATCAATATCCCTGTTTATTTGAAACGCATCTTCAATCGGCTTGCCAAAGTACTGCTTGAAATAACCGTTATCAACCAGGGCCTTGAAAAACGAGGGTGTTTCTTTGTGACTCAAAACGAACACGTCTTTCAACTTTGCATCATCGGTAATTAAAGCACCTGCATGCATGGGACCGCCCCAGCCCTGCTGTTTGGTGACAAGTAGCCAGGAATCAAGTTTATTGGTATCCAGGTTAGAAACTTTATAGACTTCCGGGTTGCTATTGATCTTTTCAATGGATTTGCCAGGGATTTGCTCCTTGATAAGCTCCGTCAACTCATCCTGATTTAAATAAAAACCAGCCATATAAGCTACGATCAATAAAGCGACTGCCAGATATTTGATAACTTTTTTCAAGCTAATCTTACTATCTTGAGCGATCGAGCAAGTCTGCATTCGGGCTTCTTTAAAGTCTGTAAACGGCATGTTCTTTTTTACCTCACAATACCTTGAATTGTATCTTTTATCCGGTATTTCGGATTAACTCCCACCAATGCATAAGCGGTGTTTTTATTGTCCGAAACCAGAAGAGTGGGAAGCCGATGAATCCCAAACCGACTTTTAATTTCCGGTTCTTTATCCGTATCTATTTTGTAGATTGAGACTTTACCGGCAAAGTCGTCTTTGATCTGACTGAGAATCGATTCCGCGATCTGACATTCGCCGCACCATTCCGCCATAAACAGCAAGGCCATGGGTTTTGACGTATGAGTCAGTTCTGAAAGTTCTGTTTGAGTGATCTGCTTTAATTCTGATTTCATCCGTATCTCCTGTTGGCTGAATAGCTACTATTCAGCAAAGGATATACCAGATGAAATCAAGGGGGATTAACTATCTGAATATATGAGAGATAAATTTTTATTTTGGAGAGGTTTCATAGATATTGAGGAGATTTCGATAGCAACAACCGGATAAAAAGCACGATATATCACGCTTAACCCGATATTTCACGTCTTTTGATGTTGAGTTTCCTCATTCGGCTTTCCAGGGTGGAGGGGTGTATTTTCAGGATTTTAGCCGCTCCTTTTTCGCCGCGGATACGCCCCTTTGTTTCCGTTAGTACTCTGGAAATATGGCGACGATTCATTTCATCCAGTGAAACCAGGCTGGAATCGTCAACACGAGAGCGTGCACTTTCACCAAACCAGTTCCCAATCTCAAGAACGCTGGAACGACTCAGAACCATGGCCCTTTCCAGAACATTTTCCAGTTCCCGCACATTGCCAGGCCAGCTGTAAACCTGCAGCTTTTTCATGGCTTTTTCGGAAATCCGGGATATGTCCTTGCCGATCCTTTTGGCAATCTGGCGAACCAGAAATTCCGAAAGAATACCCACATCATCCAGTCTGTCTCTTAACGGCGGAATTACAACAGGAAACACATGCAGGCGATAATATAAGTCTTCCCTGAACTGATTTTCATCGATCATCTTTTTCAAGTCACGATTGGTAGCAGCAATAATCCTGATATCTGCTTTAAAGGTTTTGTTTCCACCAATTCTTTCAAATTCTCCTTCCTGCAGTACACGTAAAAGCTTAGCCTGTAGATCAATAGGCAACTCTCCGATCTCATCCAGGAAAATCGTGCCACCATCCGCCAGTTCAAAGCGACCGATCTTTCTGGTATGAGCACTAGTAAATGCGCCTTTTTCATGACCGAACAGTTCGCTTTCTATCAGATTCGCTGGAATAGCAGCACAATTGACCTTAACCATTGGTTTTTCCCGCCGATTGGAAAGATCATGAATATTGTTGGCAACCAGTTCTTTTCCTGTTCCCGTTTCTCCCAGAATTAAAACCGTAGCGTTTGTTTCCGCCACCTGTTCGATTTGAATTAGCACATTCTTAAATGCGTTGCTTTTTCCCACCAGGTTTGTGTACTGCTGGGAACCACGAAGCTCTTCTTTTAAAAAGAGGTTTTCATCCTGCAGCTGGTTTTTTAGTTTTTCCAACTCCTTGTAGGCCTTTTGCAGTTTTTTCTCGGCCCGTCTGATTTCGGTTATATCCCTGGACTCCGGTACTACGTATTGAACGTCCCCATTATTGTCCATTACCGGTTTAAATGAATGATCAAAGATGTGTTGTTTCCCCTTGTTATCACTTAGCTCATACTCAACCCTGACAAATTCCCCTTCTACCGCTGTTTTAACATAACCTTTAACCTTGTTCTGTAGTGCCTTTGAATGGGCAAACCAGGGAGCATCCCAGAAGTACTGCCCCAATACCTCTTCTTCTTTTAGACCGATAAAATCAAGGGCCGTTTGATTAGCCATTAGCAATTTTCCCTGGCTATCCATCAAACCTGTTAGCTGAAAGTGGTGATTGAATATCGCTCTGAGCAGCGTTTCACTCTTTTCGGCTTCGGTCTGGATCTGTCTTCGTAGGCTGATATCGAGAAAGAAGCAACAATAATAGTCTTGCCCTCCCTGATAAACATGAAAAACCGTAGCCTCAATGGGAACTTCAACGCCCAGTTTGTTAAGCATACTGGACTCGAAATTGTAACTCCCCTGTTTTTTAATAATATCAAAGTAGTTTTTTCGAAGGTATTTCAGAGAAAGTATAGCAGGGTCGATATCAAACACCCCTTTTGAGGTCAGCTCTTCATAGTCATATTTCAACATTTGACAGGCTGCACGATTGGCATGCCGGATACGCCCTTCGTTGTCAATCCAGAACATACCGTTTACAGCCAGTTGTACCGTTACCTGCTCCAATTTTTCGATATTTAGCATTTGAATCCCCTCTATTATTCACTTAAATTTCACGGTTGCTCATGTATTGATAAATAACTCTTTCTATTTATTTAATTGTCCGGTTAAGGTTTTGCAAATGTGACAACTGTAGTTTTGATCATTTGGCATCTTCCCTCCCCAAGGAGTGCAAAAAAAAGAACAATCTATTACGCCGTCCTTTCAGGACTAAATATCTGGGGCATCAATGTTCCAACGACTAAAACACACCGGCTATATCACTATTCCCTTCCGGAAAACTGGAAGCATCTCAGCACCTATGGAGGCAGGAGCGGCATGACAATATCCACGGGTTTCCTAAAACCGGGAAGGTTGAATCATTATTAAAAAAACACTAAATATCGGGTATTCTACAATATTTTCTTTGATATTTCACCCCCTATGTAGGGGTCAGGCTTGCGTTCTTGCGCTCAGGTGTTTTTTTATTGGTCGATTTCTCTCGGGCAAAATCAAATCAGGTGACAGGATACCTATTTGTTGCTACGCAGGTTTGAAACAAGCGAGGCGTCTAATAGCATACAAAACAGGTTAATAAAATGGGCAGACTTGCCAGGGTAGTTCTTCCAGGAGTTTTCCATCACGTGATTTAAAGAGGTGTTCGAAGCAGGGTCATCTTTTTCAAGAGAAATTATTCTCCTGCCCTCTCGAAACCTTGCACTTTTTGGCCGCTGCACGCCATGTCGAAAGAAATCCGGTCAGGGCCAAGATGTGCAAGCAGGCGGAAGACTATCGATGGTCCAGTGCGCGATATCATTTAGGTCTGACAACATCTGATCCTTTGATCCAAAAAAAATACAAGGGAACTGGTAAGCATACGGAGTGGGCTAAATGGCTTGAATCCGATCCTCCCGACATCAAAGAACTCAGACACTATTTTCGGGTTGGCAGACCTTATGGAGGAGAAGCTTTCATTAAACAAGCAGAACTGATGACCGCTCGCTCACTTTTTCCCAAAAAAGCTGGAAGACCAAATAATAAAAGTTAGTGATATTAGTCAATTATAAATATTAGTATCCTGTCACCTGATTCTCGGCTCCGGCGATTCTGCCCATAAGTAACGAGTTAAAGCTGATCATCAGGCTTGAGTCCTTTATGCCGGTTGCCGTGTACGGAGTGATTTCATCGATCAGGTTCAAGCTTGACTCGCGCAAGCTTCCGGATTGTTTAGCGTCAACACCCCGGTATTTGTTTTCTTGTGTTTCCGGTCTTGTTTTTCTACGGTCCCGGTTGTTCTAAAAACGACCCTGTCGCCAAATCTCTTCCAGGGGTTTTCTGGGAGTCGGTATTTCTCGTTCGGCTATTTCTTTCGGAAGGTTTGCAGGTTGATCAATAACCCCAATAACAAATCCGCACACCACCTCGTATTTATCTTCGGGAACATGTAACGCGGAACAGATATCATCTTTCTTAATACCGCCCATACCGTGGGTATACAATCCAAGTTTTCGCGCTTGGAGGGTCATCGCCATCCAGGCGGCTCCGCTGTCAAAAAAACAAAACCTGTTGTCTCGATTGTTCCTTGCGAAATGACGTTTGGCAAAAATAAATCCCAAAACGCTTGCATGCCTGGCCCAGGTCTGATTGTCCTCGCCCAACAGATCGAGAAACAGTTTGAATTCATCCTCATTTCCTGCAGTGATAAACAACCAGGGTTGCTCATTAAATGATGACGGAGACCAGCGTGCAGCATCGAAGATTGTTTTTAGATCAGATTCCGGAATATCGGTTTTTTTAAACGCACGGGGTGACCAACGGGTGTGAAACTCCGAGTCTGTCAGTTCAAATGGATCACGGTTTCCAAAATCGATCTCGTAGCTGTTTTCATGCCGAGTCATGTTTCCTCCTTTATTGTTTATTATTGGTTCGTGTTTAACGGAAATGCATCGTTCGCTTCTTGAACCACCAACCGACCAATAGATTTACATTTCCAGGTTCAAGGCAAATCATACTGAATACTTTTTTATGCTTACCTCTACCTTGATAATGAATTAAAAACAATACCAAACAGAAACTTATCAAACTTTTATTGTACCATTTGTAAAATTGACAATACACTAAAAGTGTATAATAATGGACCTTACCTGGTTTAATACAACTAATAAACCTGTGGTTACACTATCAATAATAACCCTACTAATATATGGAAAATCCTTTTGCTTTCAGTCACTATGTGACTGGTGAAGGCTTCTGTAATCGTAAAAAGGAAGTTGCACGGATGATCGATTACATAGATTCTTCCCAGAATGTTTTGCTTTATTCACATCGCCGGCAGGGGAAAAGTTCCCTGATACAGCAGGTATTCAGCATTTTGGATAAGAAGAAGTCCGGGGTTGGTAAAATGCATATTGATTTGTATGGCACTGTTTCGGAACAGGATTTTATAAAAAAGGTTTTCAAGGGCTTAAGCCAGGTGGAATCCAATATCAACAAACTTTTTAAATCGATCAGTTCTGCTGTTAAAACCTTGCGATTCACTTTGGCAGTGGATCCGGTGACAAACCAGCCTTCGATTTCACCGACTTTTGAAGCCATTAAAGAAGAGGCTCTGCTGGAAGAAGTTATGACGCTTTTGGATCGTTACTCACAGAAGAAAAAACTGGTGATCGCATTTGATGAGTTTCAGGAGGTTGCCACCTATACGGAAGAGGGATTTGCCAAACGTCTGCGTTCCTACATTCAGGGCCATACGAAAATATGTTATATTTTTGCGGGAAGTCAGCAACATTTGCTGACCGGAATGTTCAACACGTCGGATCAGGCGTTTTATAAACTTGCCGACAGTTTTCCCTTGGGAACCATTGACAAAAGTGCCTATGTTTCATGGATACAAAAGCTGGTTTCCAAAAAAAAAGTCAGGTTATCCAAATCTATTGTTAACAATATAGTGACCAGGCTGGAAAATCATCCCATGTATATTCAGAATTTTATGTTTCATCTTTGGAATCTCTTGCCTGATCAGAAAATCACGGTGGAAACGGTGGATGAGATAGAAGCTTCCATTTTGGATCGAAAACATCTGGAATATGCCTCGATGTGGGAGGGGTTGACCATTAACCAGAAAAAAACCTTGAAACTGGTGTTGATTAACGACGGTCACCAATTGTTCAATGCTGATGCACTGAAATCGGTGGGATTGAAAACAGGTTCACTGGTAACCAAAGCCCTGAATGCACTGGTGAAAAAAGAGATTATCGTGAAAAACGGACGGTATTGCATTCAGGATATTCTCCTCAAAAAATGGCTGATTAAAACTCTTGAATTGTGAAAGCTCCGGTACCCAGAGCCAGTGAATGCCGTCCCTATGGGACTCATTTGTTGGTTGGACTGCTCTACCAGCGGCTCACGCCGCTGGCTACTGTATGTCATCCCTTCGGGATTTTTGTTGTGAGCCCCGTAGGGGCGGTATAGAGTAGCCAGCGGTGTAACCGCTGGTTTACAGTTTCCGCCGCGCTCACAAGAGTTCCGTAGGAACGATACACAAATCATTCGATTTACCACAAATACTTCTCATCATAGTCTATTTGGTGCAGTTTCAGAAGTTTTAAATATTCTTCTTTAAACGTTAGTTTCTTATGATGATTTTCCTGGTTTTT
>JANQLH010000204.1 GCA_028280735.1 SAR324 cluster bacterium
TGCTATGATCAGTTGAGGCAGTACGGTGGATATTTTACACATGAAGCATTGGTAAGAGCCGCAAACCGCAAATACAAGGAAAGAGATTTAAAAAACGCCTTGCACCTATTCAAGATTGCTGCCAAAGATTCTGAAGATTTCAAAATATGGGAGAAGCTGGCTGATCTTCAGTATCAGTTAAAAGATAACAACGAGGCGTACAAATCTTATAAAAAGGTAATTGCCAATGCCCCGGATTCAACAGAAGCCAAGCATAAGCTAAGCCTGATATATAATAGCTATGTAAAAAAAGCGGAGGAGTTGGAAGCTCAAAACAAGCCCCAACAAGCCGCGGTCATATACGAAAGAGCACTGCAGATCGAACGCTCGCCCAAATTGCTTAAATCCACAGCAGCGATATACAAATCGTTGAGGCAATATGACAAAGCAGAGAACCTGCTTCATGAAAGTCATCTGATCAAAACCAAGGAAAAGAACCAGGAGCTTGAAATTCAACGTCAATCACTTATCAGCAAAGGCAAAGAGCATACAAAACGCCAGGAGTTCACGGCTGCCATAGAGCAATTGGAGAATGCAGCCAGAATTAAACTCGATAAGGATGTCTTCATGTATCTGGCTCATATTTATAAAGGATTAAAAAGGAAACGAGCCTTGCAGGATTTGATCAATCGCTGGCAGCAGATCATCCAATCTGAAGCTGTTAAACTCGGAAAGGTTGAAGCCGATTAAATCCGAATCCTCCTTTTCATCCCGCTTTATTGACAAATACCCATTTTAACAATAAGGTTAGGAAGAATTCAGTAGTTTGAATTAATTCATGTACAAAGTAATAGTGATGGGTATCTACTCAATTTAAGCGACAGTCCGGTTGATTGTCAGCTGATACCTTTCAGGACGAATGTATTCACCATGTATCGTGCATTTGTCTTGAAGTCGGACGAGCAAAGTCCCAAATTACCCGATTATAAAACGTAGACTCAATAGTAATCAAATCTGGAGAGCATATGACGGAATCAATCTGGCAAAAAGAAGAATGCAGCCCAGGACGTAACTATATGTTGGGGAAAGATCCCTATATCAAGTATGAGGATCAGGAAACGATTATTTCCACTATTGTTGAAGGCTTAAGAGAGTTTATCCATGCAGAGCCTGCAGTTCGATTAACCCTGGACTCCCCCATTAGTGATTCGGAAAGAGCGATACTGGCCATTCCCTTCGAAACGGATCAAGAAGTAATACTCTTGAACTTCGCCAAAGTATTGTATCAATCTCTCATGGGTTATTATTTTAGTGCCGTTCCCCAATCGACTCATTTCGGTATCACCAACATGTTGTTTGAGGGAAATGTCAACAGTTTACTAAGGAGAGAAGTAGAAAAACTTGTTTCCCAGCTGCAAAACCGGGCGGACATGGCAGGTCGGCTGTTACGGGATGTAACTCTGATAGGTAAGCAGGCAGTGCCGACACCGGGAGATGTTGTTTTGTCAGACACTATTAAACAGGGACTGGATATTCATGTCGGATACCGTATCACCGCCACCGGAGAAACTGTGAACTGCACACAGATTTTTCTGCCGATCCAGGGGGGGACTGAGATTATTGAACAGGTCTATTTCAACATTGAAAAAATCCTTCACCAAAATTTCGTTTCTTTTGATGAAAGCGGTGAACATTATTTAAAAATTACGGACACCCTGGTTTTCAAAGAGCTTTGTGAATTAATGAAAAGAGCGAAAATCAAGGAGCTCACTCGTAACAAGATTCTTAACAACCTGCAATTCGATGCCGTTTCCAAGCGTGAGGAAGAAGATCGTAAGCTTCTAATCGGCGACAGACTTTATGATGTGTTGAATCACATTCAGGATACCAAGCTGAGAGAAGCAACCGACCGATCACGAGATTTGTACACAACGTTGCTGAAAGCCACCGGACCAATGCTGCAGCCCCAATTGACCCCGGTATCGACAAGAACTCGCTTGGCAGCTGAAAGTATCACTGAAGCAACAGCTTTACCAGAGGACGACGGACCTCCGGAAGCATTACCTTCAACTCCTCCTGAAACAGCTCCTCAAGCCAGACCATTTAAAAGAAGGGCCCCCGGTGCCGGCGATGGAACCAGGAGAAGAAAGTTCCAGAAGGTTGACCTTACCAAGGATGAACTGGACGTAGGAAATGTGCAGGTCCCCGAGCCTCCCCAGGCAGGAACAAGAGTTCCTTCACCAAGAAGACCAAGACGCGTCACCAGAATCAGACCTGAAGAAGTAGGCGCACCAACCAAGAAGAGCTAACAGAAGATTTAACATCGGCCGATGAATGCATTCCATCGGCTGATGGTTCTTTGTTAGATTCATTTCCCCAATATCTCCGCTTGAAGATCCTTAAAACAATAATGTGACTTTCCGATTTGGATTCGTTTAATCAGGATGAGTGTTAATGATGGATGCCAAAGCTATCTGCTGACGATTTCTGAAACACGAGCGATTTCGATGCCCTCTTGTTCTAGCAGGGGAAGTTGCTCTGAGAGGACTTGATAGGTTATCTGGTAGGGATGACCGATTGCTATTGCTCGACCGTTTTTACGTGCTATTCTGGCAGCCTTCAACAATTGGCCTTTGATGTATTCTCCGTCTTGGAAGTTGTCTAAAAAAATATTTCTGGACATGTAAAGAACATTATTGTTTCTTGCTGTTGTGCGGGAAATGTTGCCGGGTGCTGTTTTACTATCCATAAAAAAGAGGTTTCTGCTACTCAGAATTTTCATTAAAACATCCAAACCCGATGGATACTGTGTGTAGGCTGATCCCATATGATTGTTCACCCCGACGATGTAAGGCACTGACTGAAGATTGCTCTCCATTTTTTCCCTAATCACAGCTTCCGAATCTGACAAGAAAAGCGCACCCTTTCCGGGATTGTATTTGGGCCATTCTTTTGGCTGCATCGGCAAATGCAGTATGATATCATGGCCGGCTTTATGCGCCATTTCGGCAGTGACATGGCTTAGAGGTAGCTGTGGAAGTATCGCATAGGTCAACTCATATTCGAGCTGCAAGAGCTTTTGAAAAACATCCATGTTGTTTCCCAGGTCATCGATCACTATGACCAGTTTTGCCTGATCTTGATGTGTTCCAGGCAAATCCGCTTCCAGTTGATCAATGCTACTATGCTCTGTGACTTCAGTGTATTGAATTTGTTGCCTTTCCTGGAACAGTTTTTCGTTTGCCCACTCCAGTTTTACGGAAACCCAAGGCAGCTCATTTTGGTAAAAGATCACTTCGTAGGAGTCGGGCTTTTTTAGATTTTTATTTTGATAAGTAAACTTCCGGATTTTGTAACTGATTTTTTCTGATTTCCCGAAGCTACGGATCAATTGGATAATGAGCTTGTCATTTATAATTCTGTATTTATGGATGAAAAAAAGCTGGTTTTCATGGGAAATATCAGATGCAGTATTGTTGGAATCGAGTTTATCAGATTCAATAATTCCACCGTGGTTTAACCTTAGATAGCGAGTAAACTTGTTAAAAAGTTCAATTTGTTGTTTACTGCGATTGTCGTCACGGTCTGTTTTGTCTGCTGAAGGCACTGTTTCAGGAAACTTAGGACTGAACATATAGTATGCAAACGGCATTGAGCCCAAAGCCAGCAAGATAAATACGGCACCAACAACTATGTTTCTTTTATTTTTTAATTTGTTCATTTTAATACGCTAACCAACAGGTGCGACTCTATCCAGCGATTTATAGTTTTTGGAGTGTTCCGAGCCGACCATTTGGATTGCAGGCTTATTCAGGCAGTATTGGGATTAAGAGATACGATAAAGCCTGACAAAAAGTCAGTATTCATTCCCGCGTCATAAGAACAATCAACTGTTTTGCTTGTCAGTAAACAGGTTTGTAATCAAAGAAGTGGCGTGTTTCAAGCTTTCGGAACGTGTGAGATTCGCCACGGGCTACAAATGAATGAGTTACTGCTCCGTTTGAAGTGAAAAAGACGCCGTCTAAAAATTCTCCATCTGTTACGCCGGTTGCCGCAAATGCGACTTCATTCGACAGGATCAGGTCTTCCGTACGAAATACCTTGTCAAAGTCCGTAATACCCAGTGCCGTGGCCATTTCCTTATCACGATCATTTTCATACACTATTTTGCCTTCGATGTATCCGCCAAGGCATTTTATAGCCGCAGCAATCAATACCCCTTCAGGTGCGAATCCATAGCCCATAAACAGATCAACCTTTTTGTCCGTGATTGCCGCCAGACAGCCGGAGATTTCGCCTTCCGAAATCAACTTGATTCTTGCTCCGCTATTTTGCACTTCATGAATAATCCTCCTGTGACGAGCTTTATCTAAAATACAGACTGTGACACTTTCGGTGTATTTTCCAAGTGCCCTGGCAACTCTTCGCACATTGATGGCGGGCGGCTGATCAATATCCACAGCTCCATAGGCTTCCTGTCCGACAACGATCTTATTCATAGTAAGATTAGGGACGTTTCGGATCACATCTTCGTTGGCAATGATAGCACAGGAAATCGAATTGCTACGCCCATTTGCAGCGGCATGATGTCCCTCCAATGCTATCGCAAGTACGTCCATTTTGGGTCCGCCCCGTCCAATATGGTTGAGCATTTGATAGGTGTTTTTTCTATTCAAAAAGCGATCGTTTTTAATGATACCGTCGATCTGAAGTCTGTTCAATGTTTTATAAAACGCTTCTCTTGTATAATTAAGTATATGATCAGTATCTCCCAATCCTTGAATTCTTGCGGCACTGAGGGCAGCAATCTCGGTTGCTCGAACGATTTCCATACCGTAGTTTACATCCATTTCATCCTCATAAAATCTAACTGTTTGTTATCCTTTTTGTTTTTTTTAGGATAGCGATCGTATTTCATTGATAATCTTATCTCTTTTGGCTTTGACTAGCTTTCCCTCGGAAGTGTCCTTAAATTTTACAGGTGAGTAAAACTGGTCGATAATCTCAACAGATAGCGGCACTGTCTCTAAGTTCATCGACGCTTCTTTCAGTTCTTCCGGTGTCGGTAAAATAATGCCATATAACTGGAAAGGAGTGTGGACCAGTGCATGACCTCGATTGTAGTAAGCTGCGGCAAAACCACCATCAATATTGATGGCCACACCATCTTCGCTGGCCATTTGCTTTCCTTTGGTAAAGTCAACCGGCGTATGACCGAAAATGATCCTGTCAGTTCCAAACTCATTCATAATCTGCTGCTTAAACTCATCTGTTTCCAGGTTTTTAGACCAATACAACGTTCTTTCCTTGTGAGTTTCCTTATCCAATAAAAAATATCTTTCAAACGTCTTCATGGCGTCTTTGCCGAAAAACGGAGATTTAGGACCACACCACAAATAAAACATCATGGCCAGGTCTTTTTCTCGCTGTTTTTTTCCGGAGAGATAAGCCTCCCCAATGCGTTTGATAGTGGCCTGAACATAATCCAGCAAATCTTTGCCTCGACGATTAAGAAATTCTTCGAACTCCCTGTTTTTATTAGAGGGGATCAAAGCGTGGATGTTCAACATGTCATTGTGGATGATATAGGTCTGTCCTTTTTCGAAGAAGAACCTCAATAATTTTTTTAGTTTTTTATTTGTTTTAAATTGATGTTCAAGGTCGCTAATCACATCCTGTTCTTCTTTAGTGAGTTTGTGCGGATTACTTAGGTCGATTGTCGGGAAATGGGTGTCGTTTAATATTTCTGTTTTTCCGTTCTTCAGCATGCCTGCCAGTTTTTTCAACCATAACCTGGAATCCATTTCGAATTCGGGGTGTTTTTTTATGGTCTTTTCTTCAAGTTTGAATTGAATGACAGCCAATGCTTTCTCCATGCTTTTGGCTTGATCTGTCTTTGCTTTGAACTTTCCTGTTGCTTTTTCCGAGGGATAGGTTGTGACGGCAAATTCCACCAGTTTTGAAATATCAAAACCCAATCGGTGCATCAAATCCATATGATCATATCGACTGCTGATCCTCATGGCTTCGGCGATTAAAGAACGATTACCGGCCGCGGCTCCCATCCAGAGAACATCGTGATTTCCAAGAACGTAGTAAACCATATCCTTGTACCACCTGGATGACAAAATCCTGATTATCTTGTCCGGCTGAGGACCCCTGTCAAATATGTCTCCCAAGACCATGATTCTGTCCAGCAAGACTTTTTTGATTGATTGTGAAAGATAATGGATGATCCGTTGAGAAATAATGTCCTCTTCAAATACGTAATCGGGAACAGGCAATCCGGATATCAAGCGGCTGATGATCGCCCGGTATTCCGGACCCAGAGATTCCGAGATGGTACGGTCAATATTGCTGAACTTGTAGCGCAGTATTTCGATAAAGCACATGATAATATCCTGCATGTCCATTTTGATATTATCATCTTTGATATATCGCTGTTTTCTAATTATTTTTACCAGGTATTGTATTTTGTCTGTACTGAAAGTCTTGGGTAGCGCCTCGATACAAGTTTGATACAACATTCCGAATCGACCGCGCAGGATGGAGATAAAGCGGTCTCCTTCTCCGTGTAAATCGCTGATGAACAGCGTTGCCGGAATATTGGAATTTAACTGAGTGTCTAACTGCAATAAAGTTTGTGCGAGCTTGTCAATTTCAGAAAACTTCTGACTGGAAGATGGGGATTTGTCTTTTCTTGCAGGGGACATATGACTCTCTTTTATTTAACGGTATTACTGAAGTTTACCTCCTGATATCAACAGGTAAACAGCGAGGTTTTATTCATGTGTGAATGGTTAATGACCTGTAAGGCTAGCAAAAATCCTACCATATTGGTAGTAGCTATCTGAACGACTATCTGTCATAAGCTAAGAAATCAGTGAATTGATTTCTTAGGCAGTGGGTGGATGTGGTGATAGGGTCAACGTAGGAAAGATATCCTTTGTAGAGCGGTCAGACCTACTTTGTAGGCGACACGAGGAAAAACAATTCTTTTTGAATCTGATCCGGATTGCCGACATTCAATTCTACCAAGCGCCTCAGGTGAATCATGCTCTCCAGATCGATATTGTCAAACTTCAAACCAAGATTCTCTTCCCTTTTGTAGACAATGACCGCACTTATATTCATCACAATCTCAGAATCACTTAAATGTAATTCAAAAGTGCAAGGATTATCGGAATCTATTTCCAAGGTGTGCTTGGATGAAACAAGCGCACCTTTCAATGATATATCGATGAGATCAACCTGTTCATGGGAGTTATCAAAATTCAGGTAAGCTTTTGAATTAAATTTTACTCTGCTGAAATTTCGTCTGTTTTCATCCATAATTTAGTTTTAGTTAGAGGATTTCTTTGGTTGTCCAACAGTGTAATGATCACGATTTATTTAATAGAAACATTAGTAAACACTTCCAGTGCTTTGTCACCATAAATCTCTTTTACGTCTATATCTTGGGCGACCGTGATATCTTTATCCAATGCAAGGTCGATGAGATAGTGGTTTTCCAGATCTTCATTGTCTGCATTACGGATCACGGCTACTTGAGGTCGAAGAATCTCTTTTTCCGGAACTGTCACGACGAATCCGTAACACCCGTCACTCAACTTTACAAATGAGCCCCTGGGGTAATGCCCCATGGCTTTTTGGAAGTCTTGCCATAAATTCAGATCAAATTCGACTCCGGCAGTGGCATCCAGGTATCTCATGACCGCAGGGGGAGTCCACGATTTCTTGTAACTACGACCCGCAGTCAAGGCTTGGTAAGCATCGACTAGTGCAAGCAGTTTTGTTTCAAATAGTATATCCTTGTATTCAACTCCCTGGGGGTAACTGGAAGACATGGTGTGGTCAAACTTAACATGGTGATAATGAGCCATATTACAAATGTAGTCCGGCATTCCCATTGATTCCAGTAACTTTGCGCCAGCTTCCGGATGGGTTCGGATAAGCTGCATCTCTTTACTGTCGCGTTTGAAAGGAGCCGTGCTGTCTAAAACATCCTTGGGCACCTTGGCCTTTCCAATATCGTGGAGAAAGGCTGCCAGCATTAGTTCCTTATCATCTTTGAAAACGCTTTTGAGTCCGTTAATTCGGACGATTTCGTTATAAGCCGCCTGAAAAACCACTGCTACGTCGATACAATGAGCATACACCTGATCGTTTTCCTTGAGGCTGATGATAGCACTGATCGCTTCAGATGTTTGCCCGGATGTTATGGCTTCAACCTGGTGCTCGATCTCCTTAAGGTCGGTATTGCCTTGCCTTGCGTTATCAATCATGCTTTCCACCACTGTTGTGGCTTCTTTACATAATTTTACGCTTTCTTTGATGGTTTGGACAAAACGATTTGCGTTATCAATCGCTTCTGTTAAATCATACTGTTTCGGTTTTGCTTGGGATGTTTTGTTTACTTTAAAGGATGTAAAACCCCGTTCTTTCAACTCGTCTACCAGTTTGCGGTTCACTTTGCAGATATTGGCAAGAGAAGACGGCAATTGTTTGATGGCACAGAGTTCATCACCTGGCTCTACTTCTTCTACAGGAATAGTTGATTGATTGCTCGCCCGAATGATAACCGCAGATGATCCCTTAAAGTTAAGCCTGACCCACTTGCAGGTTTTGTCGTCCATAGGGCGATATTTGTCGGTAAATCCCGTGTAGGAGACAATAAACATATTGTCTGTTAAATCCGAAATGCTTACATCAAGTTGATTAGTTTGAGTTCCTTCAGTCATAGTTCCTCATTAACTTTATTGTAGATGAGTCGATAATATCAGCAATTTCTGCGCAAGCCAGATCATCATGCCTGGTTGAGTTTAGCCTTTTAGAATGGCAGTTGTGGAAATTTACGCCGAACTGTTATCCAGCCCCTCCTTATCTATGTTCCTCTAGTGTATAGTTTTAAAATAAAAATATCAAAACTTTCAACAATAAATAAGCTATTCTTTTTTGAACATTTAACCGGATAATAAACGTACCTTATTAGTGTCTGAACGAAAACCAGTGTAACCCATACCAATAAAAGCTTTGAAAATAGCCTGGGCCTTCGGAGTTTAGCGTGTTCGGCATTCAATGATCAGCTCTCAGCCGGTTTTACGTGGTAATCTTAATGTCATCTGCCGAATGCTGAATGCCGGGGATGACAGCATATCAATCTTCAGGTTTAATTACGACCTTTGGTGGAATATTGGATAGGCGGGAAATGCTTTTTCGTATAAGCCCTAAGCGAACCGAGGTGAATGGTTCATACCTTGTGATTTTGAAGGTCTCAAAAACCATCCACACAAATATATACCCATAAAGTGTTTAGACAAAAAAAGAGCTCTTGGAGTAGACTGCAGACAGATCATATTTATTTAATGAAAGACACATGCTTTGGTTGTAACCATCCGGAAGACTGAAAAGCATTCATGGCGAAAGCTTTGAGGTATCAAAAAGAGCTTGGTGGAAAAATCTTGGGCCTGTTACAAAAATTGACTATGGTTTTTTACCACGATCTTATAAAATTAGAAGGTCGGTTGCAGCCTCCAAGTCGGCACTGAAATTCAATTAAGAATATTGATCAGTCATGCTGGTTTTTCTGTTTGGATTAAACGAACTTGAAAGTGAAAGCAGAAAAACGAACGTTGGTAGAAGCGCTGCCAGTGATAAGACCTTGCATATTTTAAAAAACGTGGTATTAAAAGTATATTGCCGTAAAAATTACCTGTGATTATCTTGAACGGCAGTATTTCGATTAGAAAAAGGGAAATTCAAGGAAACGGATTCGTTTTATGAGTGAATATTATAGTTACGCCGATTTAACGCATCTCGAAAAACTTCGTTTAGCAATCAGGAATATTCTGACTTCAGATACTTTGATCAGACCATTAAACGAAAACAACAGACCGGGCGGATTAGTTGAGTTTCCCGAGGATGATACCAGGGAGGTTATCATTGTTGGAGATCTGCATGCCAATAAGCAAAACTTAAAGGCAATCTTACTTGATAATCAGAACCTTTATCGATTAAGAAATGATGAAGCCATAATGATTATACTGGGTGATGCCATGCATGATGAAAGGGTTGGGCATCTCCACAGTATGGACACATCCATTGAGATTATGGATATCATCATCCATCTGATCAACGAATACCCCGACAATGTTTTTTATATACTTGGTAATCACGATACCTTCAGCTCCAGGTTGGGCAAGAGTGGAATTCAACAGGGCCTGCTTTGTTACAATGCCATTGTGGAAAAAAGAGGGAAGGAATATACCTCTATGATGCAGACCTTTTTTAACGTGTTGCCTGTCTTTATTAAACACAAATACTTTTTGGCTGTCCACGCCGGACCGGTAAGAGGCGGTATTACGAGGGATCAGCTGATAAACATTCGAAGCTCCGTTTCCGGAGACCTGCTTTGGCAGCTAACATGGAATCGGCTTAATGAAACCCGTTCCTCCCCCAGTAAAAAAGAGTACGCTCCTGAAGATTTGGATACCTTGAGGGAATGCCTGAATTTTCCCCCGGATTACCCGATTGTAGTCGGTCACAATCCGATGTGGAAATGGGGAAGAGATGATTCTGTTTGGGTTGACCCCCTTGGAGCCCTCAATCACGTTATTGTATATAGCAACCTGGAAAACAAGGCGTCCTATGTCCGATTTCGAAATTCACCTAAATATGAGATTGTTGAGGCTAAACTGCGGGTCAAGAAGCAGAAATTTCTATTGGGAGATTACTAAGCCTGGGATATGAAATGGGAGAAGGCTAACTTTGAGTTAGCCTTTTTCTCGCTATTGAAGTTGCTCGGGAACAATACCAAAATCGACGTTGTCATCTTTTTTCAAAACCGCATCGGTAATAGCCTGAATCAGTTTTCTTTTCTTATCAAGGAAGTCCCCCCTGATACGGTTGGCTTGCCTTCCGACATCAAGCTTATGCTTTTCCGTTTCATTCAGATTGTCCAGTTCTGAAAGATATTGCAGGATATCTAAAATAACCCTGTTGGTCGGGTAATGCTGTTCTTGCGCTTCATCTAGATGTTTGGCCAGATTGTTGAGGTCACTAACAGACAGTTGATAGATCCTGTAGCCATCTTCGACAATTGCGTATACCCTGCGCAGGAAACCGCAAAGTACTCTGACCGTCTGCTCATACAAGCTGTTTGACTTGTGACTGTTAAGCAATTCGAAGATCTTTTTAACCACAAAATGATTGGGGATGATAACCATATCAAAGAAGGTTTCTGGGTCTATTCCCTCCAGTAAAGCATCAATCGCATACCTGTTGTTTGCTTCCAGAACCTTTAAATAAAGCGGAAAATACTCATATCGGTGGGGATGCCGATTTAAAAACTGGGCGTAAGCAAACAAAGCCGTTGCAGCTTGAACATCCTTTGCGGCCAAAACATCGTACAAATATTGTTGCTTTACTTTGCGACTGGCTTCTTCAGTGATCATAATGAAAATCCGGAGTAGAGTATTCTATAGCTGAGACAGAACAATGAAAAAAACCTTAAGACTGTCATTCGCAGTATTAAGGTTTTTTCAAAGCAAATTAAAAGGTTTGAAAACGAAGAATTATGCCGGTTCCGGTTCTAGATCTTCATCACCTGCGCTTTCTTCCTCTTCATACTCCTCTTCTTCGTATACTTCCTCATACTCCTCTTCGTCTTCGTATACCTCTTCGTATCCTTCTTCAGCCGCTGCTTCACCTGCTTCTTCAGAATATGGCTCTTCGCCCATGCTTTCCTGTTGGAAAAGCTTGGATTCTTCGAAACGAACTTCGTCTCTTGGAGCAATCTCAGTGTTTCTGAAATCCTTTCTGATTAGCAGAACCTGGGGTATCACCTGGTTAAGTCGTTTGGTGTCGTCAAAGAAGAAATTCATGATCTCCTTGGAATGGATTGCCAGCTCTTCTTTGTCACGGTCTTCACCTTCCAGCCCTTCAGATCCCAATCGGCCCTGCAGCATGGAAATCTTATCCAGAATATCGAGAATGACACGGTTTAGGGAATCTTCCTGACCCACTTCCTCGTCCAGATGTTTTCCAAGTGAATTCAAATCAGAGATAGTTAATCTGTAAATCTTGAATCCGTCTTCAGGAACATTGTATGTTGTTTGCAGAACACCCAGAATTACAGACAGGGACTTGGCATATAGTTCACCTGGATGTCTTTCAGCCAGAAGCTTGAAAAAGACGTTTAAAATCTCATAATTTGGTTGGATTGAACTCAGGAACAGGAAAGGGTCTCTTTCACCAATCAGGGCGTCAATTACCCAGTGATTTCCAACCTCCAGCACTTTTACGAAAAGCGGGTAGTTTTCATTAGTGATCCCGGTTAAACTCAGAAACCTTGAGTAAGCTATACAAGCCTCAACAGCGTGAGGAGTCGCGCAAGCCAGGATTCGCTGCAAAAGAACACTTTCAATTTCACCGATTTCTTCCGGAGTATAAATCTTTTGTCTGTCGACTAGTAGCATTTTTCTCCTCCTAGTTATTAATCTTCAAATACGTAATTAGGCGCGATTTCCTTAACAAGGTAATCCGATTTAACCAATAAAACCTGTGGGATAACATCTTCCATCTTCTTTCTGCGGTCGAAGAAGTGAGTTCTGATGGAGTTGCACTGTCTTGCCAGTTCTTCTGTTGTCGCATCTCCCTGGCCTTCCAGTAATGACAATCTATCCAAAATATCAAGAATAGCTCGGTTTACCGGATCTGATTGTCCGGAGTCTTTGTTAAGATGTTTTCCAAGGTTGTTCACGTCGTTAATGGAAACCCGGTGAATGATATTCCCGTCTTTTGCATAGCTATAAGCAGCCTGAAGTACGCCGAGTACAATCGAGATGGTTTTAGGATAAATACCCCCGGGATGCCAGTAGGTAAGAAGCCTGAAACAATTTCTCAAAAGATGCTTGGTAGGTTGAATCGGTGTGAAGAAAACAAATGGATCTTCGTCACCAATCAGGGAATCAATTACATAATGATTCTCAATCTCCAGTAATGACAGGAAAACCGGATAGTTTTCGTTTGTCATTTTAGTCAACCGGAGGAATCTTGTATATGCCATCGACGTTTCGGTAGCTTCAGGTGTCCGGCAGGAAAAGGCATTCTTTAATATCAGTCCTTCTACCCGGTCAACTGACTTTTTTGTCCATTCTATTCTCTCAACACTTTCAGTCTCGGCCATAATTATTACTCCTTCTCACTGATTATCAAGATTGTTCTAAAAAAGCGCTTTTTTACAACTTTCGTTTCTAACTCAACTACTTTCAGTCATGATACCTTCCGGTATCGCTTCCCCGAGTGTTGCCTGGTCATCCAGAAAAGCAGACCTAATTCTATTGGCATGAGCTCCAATACGATCAATTCTGTGGTCTTTTGTATCTTTCGAATTCAACTCTCCCAAATCGGAAAAGATATCAAGAATTAGTCGGTTCAAATCATCGGTTTGATCTCTAGACTTATCAAGGAACTTTCCAATGGCATTAAGCTGGTCAATTGAAGGCGGGTACAGGCTATAGCCGACAGGAGCGTTTCGGTAATGCTGCTTGAGGACACGTAAAAGAGTTTCCAAGGTGAGATCATAAATACTACCCGGTAGGAACTTTTTTAATAACTCAAAACAAGCATTTACCAGAAAATGAGTCCTCTGTAAGTTTTTGAATTGATCGAATATGACACCGTCTGCAAGAAGAGCATATATGACTTCTTCATTCTCGTGCAGGAGCAAATCAAGAAACATCGGGTAGTTTTGGTTGTCCAACCCTCTGTACTTTAGATATTTAGCATACTCAACTGCCGCATTGACCCCGTGATCCTCGTTACTTTGCATAAACTCAGTAACGATATCCCCATGAATTGAAAGAATATCCTCTTCGCTCCAGGAATCGATTAACCTATCTCGCAAAGTCTTCCCCTGATTAAGTTTATTAACTGTTTACGAACCACAAACCGATTATACTGACACTAAGGTTCAATCATAAATCGGTCTATTTTGTCAATAAATTATCCAAATATGGTGTCACAAACCAAAAAAAAGCGATGTCAAAAAAATTCATTATTTTTCTTGCGAAGAATACTGACTTTTGAATTTGTACCTCATTGCACAATTTTAATTTATTAAATTTCGCACGGTTGATAGGTCTAAATCCTCAATGACCACAAATTTTTGCGATGTGACCTTTCAAGCTCAATTATCCTCTGCTTTAGAAAAAAAAATCAAGAACTAACGGATTTACAACAAGGTTCTTTCGAAAACAAATTACTTTCTCGAAAACCGAGTACGAGAAAAGCAATTCTAACATCGTGATTTTCAAGGAAATGGCTACTTTTGTCAGTAGAGCATGGTCGTTTACTTCAGTTCGCAACACACTCATCGCAGTCAGGTTAGATAGCAATCCAAAAATTAGTACCAAGCCCTTGCTAAACAACGATAAATCAATCGAAAACCACGTTCCCGAATTATAGAAGAATGATTTAAGAACTTTCAACCACTTGATATTCAATTATTTAGTAATAATGCTTTTTTAAGCTGGTGAATGGCCGGGAATTATTAACCGATGGGCTTAAATACTCCAAATCCGCAGGTTATTCCCGAACATTCCTCACGGAGGACTCCAAAATCTTAATTCTTCCATGAATACCTATATCATCATCGCAATTTGTCCATCCTTATGGTAACAGTAAAAAACTTATCAAACGATATGATGCTTGTTGATAAAAATCACAATGACTAGAAACTTGATTCGGTCATTATGCATCATAGATTAAAACATGCGGGTTGAATCGATTATAATATATCTTTAGCTTAAGGTATGGCGGATTCCGGGATTGTAATAAAGCGTACCAAAGGTTTTTACTACCTTTTGGACGAAAATGGTGAGGAAGTTGAGTGCAAGGTGAAAGGACAGCTGTTCAAAAACAGTCGCTATGACAACCAAATAGCCGTTGGAGACAGGGTCACTTTCAATCGCTCAAATAACGACGAAATCGGACTAATCTCCGGTATTGAAGAGCGTGAAAGCTTCTTATCAAGATCCAGGGTGGGCATTGAGGCGGAGCAGATCATTGCTGCCAATGTCCATAACCTATTGGTGGTTGCAGCGACAAAAAAACCTCCGTTTCGCACGAACTTCGTCAACCGAATATTGGTAGCCGCTAAAGCAGGGAATGTAAAGCCGGTACTGGTGTTGACTAAAGCCGATCTGGTTACCAAAGAGGAGATTGCTCGCATTTTGGAGCCCTACCGCACTATCGACATTGATATAATAGAATCATCAACTAAAACGGAGTTTCCGGAATCAAAACTGAAATCATTGCTGCTCGGTAAAGTCAGTGTTTTAGCAGGACAATCCGGAGTTGGGAAATCGTCTCTTTTAAACAGGCTTTTTCCGGGACTCGATATCAGAGTCGGGGCAGTCAGTCACAAAACCTCTAAAGGATCA
>JANQLH010000220.1 GCA_028280735.1 SAR324 cluster bacterium
CCGATCTCAGGGATTATGGTATCGGTGCCCAAATGCTGGCGGACCTGGGTATCAAGAAAATGAAGTTGTTAACCAACAATCCGAAGAAAATGGTCGGACTCGAAGGCTATGGTCTAACCATCGAAGAACAAATTCCCATCGAAATCGAAGCTGGAGACCATAACCATAAATACCTGAAATGTAAGCAATTAAAGATGGGTCACAAACTAAATGTAGCAAATTAGATACAATTTAGATTTATGGTTTTTGACCGTGAATGGGTGGGCTTTGCCGGCCCATTCTTCAAATTCTCGCTTACTTTCTGACATCCTCCCTTAATTTCATGTCTTTTCGGCTTCCCATCCGTTCAACTGTCAGTGCGACTTCCTAAAGATAAACCAATGGTTTAAATCTTCCGTTGACATTTTCGATGGTGCTCGATAGTTTAATATTGTACTATTTATCTAGTACAATATTTCCTTATTGCTTTAAAGCGAAAAAGCAGATTATCGACCACTGGTTCAATTCTCTTAGAAGTCAGCTTTATGATAGAGTTTAAACTAGACCACAAAAGCGGGGTACCACTTTACAGGCAGATTATCGACCAGATCAGGTATGGCATTGCTTCCGGGAAGTGGAAAGCAGGGGAACAATTACCCACTGTCCGGGCTTTGGCCGTTGAGCTTAAAGTGAATCTCAATACGGTTAGCAAAGCTTATAAAGAGCTGGAAATATTAAAGGTTTTGGAAACGCAACAAGGGACAGGAACATTTATTAGCGATGTCACTATAGAAATTGATGAAAAAGAGCGCAAGGGAAAGTTGGAAGGTATTTGTACCGAATTCCTGAATGCGGCCAGCAGCTATGGTTTCAACATTGACGACATTTTGGCTGAGTTACAAAAGCGTAAATTATCAAGTTAGCAGGATATCACAAATCTCGGTTTGCTCTGACGAACTCCGTGAATAGTCCGTATCGTTATAATGATAAGGAGAAAACACATGATATTGGCAAAAGATAATAAACTCAAAAAAATAAACTTTGGGACAGCGATTTTCCTGGTCTTGCTATTGATTGAAGCCTTGTGTTTCTATTTTTGCATTTTCGATTTTGATAGGATATTTTCTACAGAAACTGAAAAGCTTAGATATTACACACGGATATCAATCTATTTCAGCGTTACTACCATTGTTCTCTGGTTGCTATGCAATTCACTAAAAACCGCAGATCAGTGGGAAAAGGCCGTTGTTTTACGATTGGGGAAATACCGGGGACTTAAGGGTCCGGGTTTTTTCTTTATCATTCCTATATTCGACAAGGTTGATAAATATATTGATCAACGGGTACGGGTGACCAGTTTCAGCGCTGAAAAAACGCTGACAAAAGATACGGTGCCGGTTAATGTCGATGCAGTGGCATATTGGACTGTTTGGGATGCGGAAAAGACTGCATTGGAAGTTCAGGAGTATGGTGAGGCCGTTACTTACGCTGCGCAGACCGGTTTGAGGGATATTATCGGAAAACATGAACTAGCCGACCTGCTTCAGAACAGGGAGCAAATAGCAGGCGACATTCAGCATACCTTGGACGAGCAAACCAATCCATGGGGAATAACCTGTCAAAGCGTCGGGATCAGAGATATTGTCATCCCTGCTGATCTTTCCGATGCCATGAGCAAGCAGGCGCAAGCCGAAAGAGAGAGACAGGCAAGAATAATCCTGGGCACTGCGGAAACGGAAATATCAGAAAAATTTGAGCAGGCAAGCGAACGATATCGGGATAATCCCATTGCGTTGCAGTTAAGGGGAATGAATATGCTGTTTGAAGGTTTAAAGGAAAAAGGATCACTCGTCATCGTTCCCAGCTCGGCGTTGGAATCTATGAATCTTGGTGCGGTTAGTGGTTTGGCTGCCCTGAATAAACAAACAACTGCAAAAGACAAAGGTAAAGACTAATGAAAAACATATTGGGACGCATCACAGACTTTTTCGAGCAACTTCCTGATTTCCTTAGAGCTCACAGAATTCCTGTTTGGATTGGAATCGTTGCAATTGTCGCTTTCCTGGCTTCAGGGCTGCCACCAAGACTTGAAATGACCATGGAATCGTGGTTTGAGGATGATGATCCGGCAGTGGAAGCGTTTATGAAGTACCGTGAGGCATTTGGGAGCGATGATACCGTTTACATTGTATACAAAGCTAAAGACGGGGACATTTTTTCGGAAAAATCCCTCGCAGCTTTGGCAGCCGTCCACGAGGAACTGAATGCTGCAACCCTTGATGCAGTAGAGGATGATACATCAATGTTAAGTCATATTCTGGAGATCAAGAGCCTGATCAATGTCAGCTATATGGAGGTTGATGGTGATTCTCTCGTTTCCAGGGATTTTTTAGGTGAAGAACTGCCAAAAACCGAAGCAGCAAGGGAGTTTCGAAGGAAAGAAGCTTTGGAACATAAGGATTATCCGTTGTTCTATCTGTCGGAAAACTCTCAGTACGGGGGTATATATATCCGAACAGATCTCGGTTCTATCTCAGAAGATGAAGGAGAGCTTTTTGAAGAAAGCGGTTTCGTTGAATCCGAAGAAGCGGTTTTCAGCGATTCTCCTGCAGAAGCGGGTACTGCGGATAACAGAAAAACGGAAATGGGCGAATACGCCAAGTTTTGCAACGAAATAAATGCCATTTTGCAAAAACCCGAATATACCGACCACCTGGATTTCTATCCCGTGGGAAACCCGGTTATCATGAAGTTTTTTTATCATGTGCTGACTATCGAGTTGACCTATATAATGGCGGCCACAATGCTTTTGATCCTGGTAACGCTTTTTTACCTGTTTCGTTCTTTTAGCGCTGTATTCTGGCCTATTCTCGTTGTGGCTCTTAGCCTCGTCTGCACCTTGGGGTTGGTAAGCTGGTTGGGACTAGTTATGAACATGATGGTTCAACTACTCGTTATGATCGTTCTGGTGATCGGTGTTGCGGACTCGATTCATATCCTGTCGGGATATGTTTATTTCAGAAAGCTGCAATATGATCATCGAGCGGCTTTACGAGCTGTTTTGAGAAAATCGGGATTCGCCTGTATGCTCACCAGTTTGACAACCTCAGCCGGTTTACTGGCCATGAGTTTTGTCCCAATCCCCCCTATCGCAGTCTTCGGGTATTCCGCTGCGATGGGTGTAACGATAGCTTTTTTATTTTCAGTCATTTTACTTCCGCTGCTCCTGGACATTTGGCATCCCATCAGTAAAAAACAGGAAGAGCGCATTGCAGCTGATCAGGAAAAGACACCTTTAGTCCAAAAACTATTGCGAAAAATTGAAGGTGCTTCATTTCAATATCATAAAACCATCCTGGTTGTCTTCTTTGTTATTGGCGTTATTGCAGTTTACGGGCTGACCAGGGTGAAGGTTAACAGCAATATGGTAGAGTTGATTAAAGAAAGCCATCCTATCCACGTTGCTCATGTTCTTGTTGATAAAGTTATGGGTGGTACGCAAAATCTGGAGATTTATCTTGATTTTAGACAAACGGACGCTCTCAAGGATCCTTCTGTTCTGAATGCCATGGAATCCCTGCAATCTTACCTTTTGGAGGAGCATCCCAAGTTTGTAGTTCGGGCCGAATCCCTAGTTAATGTTGTAAAAAACACCTACCAGGTGCTGAATGAAGACAGGGAGGAGATGTACATCATCCCACAACAAAAAGACACATTGAGTCAGACATTGTTCCTTTTTGACAATGCCAACAGGGAGGATCGGCAACTTCTGGTTACAGACGATTATTCCATCGGTCATATAGCCATTCGTTTGAAAAACTACGGATCGATCGAATATTTGGAGTTTTTTAACGATGTGCAGAACAAAACCAACGAGATATTCGATCCGCTAAAACGGGACTATCCGCAGATGGAAACGAATGTCACCGGTTCAATGGCGTTAATGATGAAACTGATCGATTACATGAGCTGGTCGCAAATCCAAAGCTTCGGTCTGGCGTTGATTGTAATTACCCTGATGTTACTGTTTATTTTCGGATCACCAAAGGTTGGTTTAATGGGCATGATCCCAAACCTGTTCCCGGTAATGATCACCTTTGGTTCCATGGGATTCTTTAATATCCCCCTGGATGCAGACACATTGATCATTGCACCTATAGTAATCGGAATAGCGGTGGATGATACCATTCACTTTTTAACACATTTTCGGACAGAGATGCTGGAATCGGGAAAAGTTTATACAGCCATCACCAAAAGTATCAGGGAAGTGGGGCAGGCTATCAGCTTTACAACAATTATCCTGGTTTTGGGATTTTCAACCCAATTGGTGAGTGCGCACAAGGGAATTGCTCATTTTGGCATTTTAACAGCCATTGCTTTCATTTCAGCCTGGTTGGCCGATTTATTTTTACTACCTGCCCTGTGCCGCTTCATGAAAGACAAACCGGCTGTGGCACCCTCTGTCAAGACAGCAGGAGCAGTCTGAATATTTTAGATTTATGAGTTTAGATTTCAGATTTTCTGTTTGGTGACAACTTTGTTGTCGAATTCAATTTTAGAATAACAGGAAAACGTTGTTTACCTGTTATTCTATCTCTCCAGTGGCTTCCTTTCGATTTCTTTGAATTCTGCTAGCAACCTCTCAATAATTGGATCTAATAACTTATTGAAATCCCGGCTTTTGACTTTTTGAAGCAGTTCTTTTCCCATTGCGATACTCAGCCCGAAAATCGCTGGAAGCACGGGTAAGGCATAACTGGTTCCTTCCAAGAATCGGTTGGCTTTAACACCTTTCAGCAAGGCAGGAATGTAGCGTGCAAACCACTGTCCACAGATGATAATATTGGTTGTACGCAGGGTGTAGTATAAAAAAGAATCCATTCCTTCGGCAGTAATCCATTCTCCAAGTATGTATACACCATCGCTTCGAAAAAGGTGAAGCCAGGCTATGTAGAAGTAAAAAGGCCAGGAATGCTTGAGCAGTCTGATATTTTTAAAACGGGTCACGATAACCAACCCCGCCAGATAAATCATTTGAATTTTCCAGCTGCCAAAGAAAAACATGGAACAAAATACTACCGTTGCAGCTATTAAAGACAGTTTTTCATATCTGTTCAATATTGTTCCTTTTAACCCCGGACCGGACCCGGGCAAGGTGTAGTCCTCGGTAAACAGTCGATGCAAGACATTGCGGCTTTTATAGACCAACACTGCTATCAGACTGCCTGAAATTGCCGACCAAAAAAGGATTGGAGCCAGTTGGAAGTAAAAATCACGATGTCTGATCAGCAGAAAATCCACTATCACAAGTTGGTTGATGTTAAAGGAACAGGCCAGCAAAACGCTGAGGCCGATCAGACCAATTCTGTTACGAATAAAAAAATACCTTCCGACCAAGCCAAAAACAGTTAATGATATCAACCCTGCCGATGTACTGATTAAAAACGAGCTGAAGATTTGCCCTCCGTATATCAAGGTAACCAAGTTTCTAAAAAGAAACAAAAAAAGTGCTTGGCCAATTCCAAACCTAATCAAAAAGGGCAATACAATCCAGTATGCCAGGCCTAACCTTAGCCAGGGAAAGATCGGGATTTTCGGCAGCAGGTTTTCCATGATCTGCAGGCTGCAGGTTAATACCAGGCAAACTGCAAAGGTTTCAGGTTTGACAACGGCGGGTTTATCCAAATCAGTAGGAAATGGCATCGATGGTATCAAAGGGGTTGTCCGCGTTTGCGGTGTTTACGACAGATATATACATTTGCGCGGGAAGGCATATAACATGCTCATGGGTATTGTGAACGGCACCTTGAAGAATACAGATTTTATGGTTGCACGGCGAAGACAGAACTTGAATAGACCCGCTCCCCACCCTGATTCGAACCCGGCCGATACGTGTATCAATGTGTTTGATACTCTCCTCACCCTGCAAGTTGAATCGGGCAACACGTTTGCTTCCCAGGTGGATTTCAGCGCTATTTCCCACATCACCCTTGAAATAGTAAAAGGCCAGTCCTGTAGCTATGAAAACCAGCAACAAAAGAAGAAAATCGAAGGGACGATAAAGGGTCACGGTTGCAGATATTATAAGGTTTAAGGTTGTTTAAGGAATTCAAGGGATCAGAAAACCTTTAAGCGAGAGTTTTTCGTAGACCTGTGGTGCCTCCATGATCCGCCTTAATTCTCCAAATACGCGCTGAAATAGAACCTGATCTTCCTTGTTCAGGCTGTCAAATTTTTTATCCCTGAATTTGGTAAAAAAGTTATAGTAATTGTCAGCTACGTCCTTCTCTCCGAAATAGAGGGATATGATTACTATCAAACGACCGCTGCGAAAAGTAATAAAGCGGTTCTTTACTGTTTTGAACAGTTCAATACACCGAAACTGGATTTGCCTTAAAAGATTATCCGCTTCGTCCGGTCTTGCATTTTCCATCAACACCTGGGCAAGGGTCAACATCAAGGTAGTTGTGTGCCATGAAATTTCATGACTGTTGTTAATCTCTGCCAGCATCGTCGAAGCACTGATCGCCATTTCATAGCTGGAGACGACCGCCGGGACAGACCTCTTAATTGTGCTTAACTCTGAGATAAATGGATTCAGTATCTCTTTGTTTTGGTCTTTGATAGCCAGCCATTTTTCCCGAAACTGATCCGAATTCAGTACCTTCGGAGGCTGATCGCTGTTTTCCAGTTTGAACATCTCCTTTTGCGGACTGGAAAAATAACAGGAGTGGCAGACAGCAACCTTGCAGATATTATAATCCACCGGATCATATCCATCTGCGGCAAATTGATAGATGGGGATTCCAAAAATGTTATGTTTGGGCTTCTGGGTCTTTTCTTTAAGCTGGAAAAACTTGACACTCAGTTTACTGTTACAGACATAACAATCCATGTTAAAGTTTGTGATGGAATTGTTATCCGGATTTTCTTTGACTTTTGCTTCCGCCGTCTCACCTGAAGTTGCAGCAAGATCTTCATCTGTAGAGATTTCAAAGTCTTCTTCCTGTTTCTGTTTATCTCCCTTGATAATTTGAAATCCCTGTTTTGGGATATCTATTTTACATCGATTAATAAGTGGGGTTTTGGCCCGCTTCCACTTAATCCCCTGCACACACCAGCTAATTAGTCTGTTGAAAAGGTTATCAGAGAAGTCACAATTTACAGCTAAATGCTGTAGAAATGTGTGTTCTTTTTTATCGAGACTTTCATCCGCCGAGATAATCAACATGACCTCAATAAAAATCCGAACAAGGTAGTTTTTAGGAATTCCCTGGGGTTTGGACAATACCGGTTTGCGCTTCTGTCGGACAATTGCCGTGACTTCCTTGCGGTGGTTGTCATCCTTAATGAGATTGATTGCCATTTTAAGGAATCTAACTTCAGCCTGATCAAGCTGCTGATCGCTCATAATACTTGAAATCAAAGTCTCGGCATACCACCTCTGTTGGAGCGGATTCAGCTTACTGACTGGAACCTGCAGTAATTCGGAACTACCGGTTGACGAAACGAATTCCAGTTGCCTGTTTTTCCAGTCCAGTCCCTCTTCGCACCAAGCTAACAAATCCTTGTAATAGTCTTTTGTAAACCTGAATACATCTGCCACATTTTCCAGGAATTTGCGCTCCTTCTCGGCAAATTCAACATCGGATATCATAACCAATGCCAGTTCAATAAATACGGCGGCAAGTACCTTAGGATGAACGCCTGGCGGCCTGAACACTGCGGGTGGATTTTTGGCGGCAATACGATTAACCAACTCCTGCCGATCTTCCGGCTTTTTAACTATTGGCAGGATTTGTTTGATAAAATCGGTTTCCGGTTTGGTAATCTCCTCATCAGCCAGAATCGCTGCTATCACCATCTGGGCATACCAGAATCGCTGGGATTGGGTCAGAATGTTTAGGGGTACACCCATGAATTTTCCGAAAAAAAATACCTGTCCGGCGTTGTGATAATGACTCAGAGACCGTTTGTTTTCACCGCCTTATGATTAGACAGTTTAAAGTATATGGAGAAAATAACAAGTCTTTCCTTGGTTTTCCAAGTGCTTACACGATGATTCATTTTCACGATAGTCAATAGCTATAAAAACTCTGTGCGTCAGATTGCAGTTTGCGAGTTATCGAGGCAAATTTATTGAAATTTTTACTTAATTGACAACCAACGACACCTTATTCATAATTACTGACAAAGCTTTTCTTCGACTTAGGCTAATTCCTGATTAAACTTGAATGTATAAAGAGGTACAGTCCTAGGGTGTCGCATTTTAGTCTTTTTCGAAGTTTTTATTACTCATGAAATTTGCCAAAAAATTGTTTGATATATAACTGAATCTAAAAGATTTATGTGTTTTTTACTGATCAAAAATGGAATCAACTTTTTATCCAAAAAATGCAGAAATACGACACCCTAGTACAGTCCCTGGCCTTTTTAGGCTTAACTTTATCTCATCATGTCAAAAGATGTAGACAGCTTTCCGGTTCCGCTTGAGAAGGATAGAAAGGAGCCGTGAAAAAAAGGGACGATATTTCAACCAGAAATTGCAGGATACAAGATCGGAACTGTAGGACAGTTCCTACAAAACCACCCTGGATACTTAAAAAGGGAAAACCATGCTCTGGCTAAATAATATCAGTATAAAGTGGCGCATTTTGATGTCTTTTTTCTTTTTTCTGCTTGTATTTATCGCATTTGGAACTTTCTCACTTTTTGAGATGAAAACCTTGTTCAACTTAACCCAAAAACTGTATGACCATCCGTTTACTGTTTCCAACGCGGCTCAAAGAGCAAATACGGGAGTTATTCGCATTCATCGCACGATGAAAGATGTATCCACCGCAACCAACTCTTACGAACTACAACAAGCCATGACTGAAGTCCGGCATCAGGAACGACTGGTATATCAAAACCTTGATATTGTGAAAAACAATATTCTAGGCCTTGAAGGAAAAGAACTGGTTCAAGAAACCATCGAGCTATTTGCCGGTTGGGAACCTATCAGGGAGACGGTTATCGATCTGGTTGCAGCAGACAGGTATGAGGAAGCTCGAGATATTACCAAAAATAAAGGTGCCGATTATGTAAACAAGCTGGAGCACCAAATGGCAGAACTCTCCGAATATGCCCATGCCAAAGCCAAAGGATTTTTAAAGGATGCTTTATATGTTTGGCAGGGAATTGCAGTTCTGATCATTTTGCTGATTATTATCGTCACCTTGACTTTTATCTTCATACTAACGGTGGTTCTGAGAAGTATTAACCAAAACATTAGCAACTTGGTCGATACCATGTCACTTATTCAAACAACCGGAAACCTGAAAAAAGCTGAAATCGTCGGTACTAATGAAATTTCGGACCTTTCATCGCATTTTAACAACCTAATTGAAAGGCTTGAAAGCCAAATTTGGCAACGGGACGGTCTTAATTCATTTAATGAGGAATTATCCGGAGAGCAGGATTATTCAAAGCTGCTTCAGAAGGGAATCAATTTCATTTGTCGTTTTGTGGAAGCGTGTGTTGGAGCAATATACAGCTATTCCGAAAAAGAGCAATGTTCCAAACTGGTATCATCCTATGCCTTTGTGGAAAGGCAATACATTAGCAATCAGTTTAGAAATGGAGAAGGCATTGTAGGACAGGTTGCCCTTGAAAAAACACCAATCCTGCTTAAAAACATCCGCCGCAATGAAGCAGAAGCTGTCAGCGGAACATCAGCCGAAGCGCCAAAACACATCTATGCCCTGCCCTTATTGTACGAAGGGAGCCTGCTTGGAGTATTGGAAGTCGCCTCATTTACTGAAATCGACAAAGGTAAACGTGAAGTATTGGATGAATGCGGAAAAATCATGTCCACCTTCGCTAATGCGGCCAGACAAAATCAAAAAGTTCAGGAGCTCTATTCCATCACCCAACAGGCAAATAAAGATCTGGAAAACAAAACCGCAGAGTTGAACACTTCAAATGAACAGCTTTCCACCGTCAACCGTGAACTCCAGGTACAGGCTGATGAATTAAAGGTTCAGAAATCAGAATTGGAAAGACAGCGCCAACAGGTGCAGGAGGCTGATCGACTGAAATCGGAGTTTCTTTCAAATATGAGTCACGAATTAAGAACGCCCCTCAATAGCGTGTTGGCACTATCACAACTCATGATTCGTCAGGGAACGGGAAAGAATACGGAAAAAGAGCATGAGTATTTGCATGTTATAGAAAGAAACGGCAGGCGTTTATTATCACTAATCAATGACATATTGGATCTCTCGAAAATTGAAGCTGATCGTGTTGACCTGGAAATTAGTCAATTCAGCGTCTCAGCGGTGATAGATCGAATCAACGAAACAATAACTCCGCTTTTGAATACCGACAGGGTGAAACTCGAATTCAACGTGGAAGAAAAGCTGCACATCGTATCGGATGAACGAAAAGTCCAGCAAATTATGCTAAACCTGGTTTCTAATGCCGTAAAATTCACAGAATCCGGAAGTATCAAGCTGAAAGTGTTTAAGAAAAACAATGAACTCCATTGGTCTGTCGAAGATACAGGAATCGGTATCGGAGCCGAGGAAATGGATAATATCTTTAGCGAATTTAGACAAGTGGACGGCTCCCTCTCACGAATGCATGAAGGTACGGGATTGGGCCTGGCAATTAGTCGGAAACTGGCAGAAAAGCTTGGGGGCACGATCAACGTTGAATCTAAGAAGGGAAAGGGGAGTATTTTTACCCTTCAGTTACCGCAAAACATCAAAGCAGATTCCGATTATGAATTATCACAGCCGGAAGTTTATAATCGTTCGCTGTTTTCACGAAAAACGGACCCTAACTGGATTAGGAATCTGGAGCAAAAAGGATCAAAACCAATTATCCTGGTCATAGATGACGATGAAGAAATTCTTAGCCATCTGCAAAAGAATCTAACCGGGGCAGGCTACAATGTGTTCTCTGCCGGCAATGGTAAAGATGGATTGAATTACGCCAGAACACTGAAACCGAGTTTAATTGTACTGGATGTCTTAATGCCTGAAATGGATGGCTTTGAAGTGATTCGGGAACTAAAAACCGATAAAAGCACGGAAAGCATACCCGTAATCATTATCTCGGTCAGTGATGACAAAGAAACGGGCATGGCCCTGGGAGCGTCCAGGTTTTTAACTAAACCAGTCGACTACGAGAGATTATTGAATGAAATTAAAACCATGTTGCCGGGTGTTCCCAATCCAAGAATTCTTGTTGTAGATGATGATCCCATTATCAGAAAACAATTAACAGGTCTTTTAAACGAAAGGCAATACATCTCAGATTCGGTAGTCGGCGGAGCAGAAGCTGTTGAATCCGTAGTATTGAAACCACCGGACCTGGTTATACTCGACTTGCTTATGCCGGAAACGGATGGGTTTTCAGTCTTAAAACAAATTCGCCGCAATCCCCGGACCAGGGATATACCTGTTTTAGTGCTTACAGCCAAAGACCTCACGAAAAAAGACAAAGAAGACCTGGCACGTTCCGTTCATAATGTTCTTACCAAAGGTAAAGTGGATAATTTAGCCTTGTTGAAACTAGTAGAAGAATCCATTCGTAAACTACCGACCGGAGAAATCATCAGCGAAAAAAAACCTGTTCTGCTCATAGTGGAAGATAATGAAGCCGCAACTCTTCAGATCCGATCAATATTAGAGGAGGAAAACTATAGTTTTTTGATGGCTTCCAGTGGCATGGAAGCTATTAAAATTCTTGAGCACAATGTTCCGGATGCGGTGATACTCGATTTAATGATGCCGGAAATTGACGGTTTCCAGGTTTTAAAACATTTACGATTATCCGCAACAACCCAAAAAACCCCGGTGCTCGTATTAACCGCCAAAGAGTTAACAAAGCAAGATCGGGAAAGGCTTGTATACAATGATGTCCAGGAGTTAATCCAAAAAGGTTCCGTCAATAAAGATCAATTACTGAACGCCATCAACGGCCTTTTTGAGCCCAAGCCTGAACCGGATTCGGAAATAAAGAACCCGGTTAAGCAGAAACTCGTTAACAAAGGAAAACCTGTTCACAAGGAACCAACGGATTGTAAATTACTAATAGTGGAAGATAACCCGGACAACCTGGTTACTATCGAAGCCATCCTGGATTCTTTAAGCTATAACTATATTTCTGTCGCGCAAGGAGAAAAGGCTTTGGATTTGATGAAATTGGAGAGTCCGGACCTGGTTTTGATGGATATTCAACTGCCCGGTTTGAGCGGTATTGATACAATTAAAATGGTTAGAAAGGAACCCGGGCTTTCAAACATTCCGGTTATATGCCTCACGGCAAAAGCAATGAAAGGAGATAAAGAAAGCCTGCTCAAGGAAGGGTTCGACGATTATATTTCAAAACCTTTAGATCCTGATGATGTTCGGGTTGTTTTAAAGAAATGGATTAAAAGGCCTTTGGATTAAGTGTTTAAAAGCACTCTTTTCATCGTAATGGCCAAATCATTAAACGAAAAAGGTTTCATAATGAATTCCCTGATGCCTATCTCCTTCGCCCTGTTCTCGTCAATGGTATCGTTGTAACCCGTGCATAATACCACCGGAAGATTTGGATTAATCGCCAGTATTCGTGAAGCCAGTACAGCTCCTGTCATTTTCGGCATAGTCATGTCTGTTATTAAGGCATCCCAATGATTGGAATCTTGTTCAAATGCCTGCAGCAGTTTTTCACTGCAAGTGTAAGCCTCAACCTGATAACCCAATTCTTCCAACATGTCTTTTAATATTTCAGATATCTGGTCGTCATCATCTACAACCAGTATATTGCCACTTCCCTGTAGCTTCTGATCGGTTATCGGAATTTCTTGTATTTCGTTCACTTTGGAGGTGTCGATTTCGGGGATCAATACTTTAAATGTCGTACCTTTTCCTTTTTCACTTTCAACGATGATCTCTCCATTATAGGCGGACACGATACCATGGATAATCGATAATCCCATACCCGTTCCTTCGCCTTGTTCCTTGGTGGAAAAATAAGGTTCAAAAATTCGATCCAAGGTAGCCTGCTCTATACCGTGACCGGTATCCGATACAATCAATTCCGCATATTTTCCCGGGGCAACTTTCTGATAGTCATTTTTAGACTCGGGATCAACGACAATTGAGTTCAAGCTGACAGATAGCAGGCCTCCGTCCTCTTTCATAGCTTGGTAAGCATTTGTCGCAAGGTTGATGATAATCTGGTGGACATGAGTAACATTTCCAAGGATTAATGCGCCATTAGGGCTGATACTTTGTTGTACCTCAATGGTTGTCGGTATCGTTGCTCTCAGCAGGTTCATCGCTTCTTCCACCACCGGTTGCATCATGATGGGTTTCAGTTTTTGCTCGTTTTGGCGGCTAAAGGTGAGAATTTGTGCCACAAGGTCCTTGGCCCTGTCAGCCGCCTGCCCTAATTTCTGCAAATGACCGCGCACGGGGTGACTCTCGTTTAACAACCGTAAAGACAAGCTGTTGTAACCTTGAATGGCAAAGAGCAGATTATTAAAATCATGGGCAATTCCCCCTGCCAATGTGCCAATAGCCTCCATTTTCTGGGCCTGGCGAAGCTGTTGTTCCATCTTTACATGCCCTGTAACATCTCTCTGAACCGCAATATAATTATTGATTTCTCCCTGCCTGTTTTTGATCGGGGTAATGGTAGACTCTATGTTGATAAACGAGTGGTCTTTTTTCTTGTTTATGATTTTTCCGTTCCAGGTTTCGCCTGATTCCAGCGTTTGCCACATATGTTTATACATGGAATCTTCATGTGCCCCGCTTTGCAGGATTCTTGGATTCTTGCCTATTACTTCATCGCGCTTAAAACCGGTTACTTTTTCGAAAGACGGATTCGTATACTGAATATTAGCTTTAGCGTCGGTAATGATAATAACATCTTCCACCTGTTCAATAGCTTTTACCAATCTTTGGTAAGCTTCTTCGGCTTTGCGTTTTTCTGTAATATCACGTTGGGTACCTATCATTCGCAGTGGGTTATTTTCTTTGTCAAAAGCCACGCAGATTCCCCTGGCCCAGACCCAGATCCATTCTCCCTGTTTTGTTTTAATGCGATACTCGGTTTCAAGATATTTTTCATTACCTGCGAGATAGTCCCTAGCTGCCTCAAAAATTTTTACCAGGTATTCTTCCGATGTATGCTTACTCCACCAATCACGACCGAAAGACCTTTCTGCGCTGTCATACCCAAGGACTTTTGTCCAGTTCTCATCAAATGTGACTAAGCCGGAAGAAAGATCGGCATCCCACATACCTTCATCAGTTCCTTCCATGGCTGTCAGCATCAATTGATTGGTTTCCCTAAGGGTTTTTTCAATCCTTTTCTTCTCATCAATTTCTTTCTCTAACTGTTGATTGGTTGCCTCCAGATCTGCTGTTCTGTCCCGTACCTTTTGTTCCAGACGATCACGTGCATTTTGCAGTTCTATCTCTGCTGCCTTTATTCTCAAGGCTGTATTGATCCGTGCAATGATCTCGAGATTGTCAACCGGTTTTGAAATAAAGTCGAAGGCCCCGGCGTCCAAACCTTCAGCCACTAGTTCCGGTTTTGGTTTGTGGGCTGTAAGCAACAAAACGATTGCGTCTGCAGTGTTCGGTGTGGATTTTAACATCCTGCAGAATTCAATACCGCTCATTCCGGGCATTTGCACATCGGTGATGACAATATCCAAATTGCTTTCCCTGGCTATTTCCATCCCCTTTTTACCGCTGTTAGCCGTAAAAAGGATGCACTTGGAAAAATTGTCCGCAATCAGTTGTTTCAGGACGTACAGGTTGTCATCTCTATCATCAACCGCAAGTATCACAGGAGGTTTCATAAACCATATTCGTTTTCATTTATGGACGGGAGCAGGTGGAGAAAGCTAGTGGTACTTATTTTACGCGATTGGAACCCTCACTTCAATGAAAATAATATCAATTAAATGGGGGCTTGATGCTTGGGTAGGAACGTTTTCCGCAGATTTGAGAGAGAATGCCGTCAACCGGTCAGCGAACACAGCGGACTGCATATTCGTTGGATTTATTGAAAAAGTGGGTATCACCATATCCGAAATTAACCAGCCAGGCAGCGCTGCCAACGGAAACCGTACCCTGTGATGTGGTCCAATAGTCAACTGGCTGGGCATCAGGAAAAAAACGACGATCAATGGAGGGGTTAAACATGTTTCTTTCAACCAACGATATCAACTCTTTTTTGGAGGGCATTCGCCAATCATCATAACCGGCCAGTTCCATTGTATCACAAAATCTACGTGCAACCTCCCATCTCTTTTTACCTTGTTCGCCTTTTTGCCATGTCAAATTGGTTTTTTTGTCCGTAATCGTACCATTTCCATTGTCCACATAATCTCCGGCTACCACCATCTCTGTTAACAGCAGAATACCGGCCGCAAAGCAGAATAGCTTTATGTAGTTCATCTTCCTCTATTGTTTTAAGGTGCACTACAATCAAAATCGAAATTCGAGTCCATCTTAATCTACGTATTTAAAAAGTCAACTGTTTCATACGATTTGACTGAATCAAGTCTATTAGGCTGTCTACGTTAAATATACTGATTATAAATTGTTGACCTCCCGGCCCGGAATGAGTTATGAAAATACCGATCCTTCGATCGAAAGCGAGCTTAAAGCTTGTTCAAACCAATCAGACTACAAACATCCGGCTCGAGTCTTATCTATATTGCATTTATCGCCCGTTTATGATCGTCACCGTTAGCCGCTTTGGGAGTTGGAACTATCTTGCTGCCAGGTATTTTTTAAGTATCGGATCACAAACCGAAGTAGGACAAGCGCTCGGCAGGCAAGTGAATGAAAGAGCGTCGGAAGCAGGATACTTGGCTTTATTCTTCAGGGTTTGGCCACCTATTGAAAACAGTCCGCAAAAATTGAAGCGGACTGTTTGACTAAAGAAATGATAATGGAATCTAATGGTCAGAAAACAACTACCTTCCGACTTTTGATGCTAATTCTTAACTTCCAAAACCCTTTTAATTCTCAGTTTTATTTTTTCTTTCAAACTACCGAAATTGATCCCGGGCATAGAAACCCTGAAAGAAAGCCCTGAAATCTTTGTTTTCCCGGCATCTACAACCGAATACAAGACAGGCACCAAGAACAAGGTGAGAAAAGTTGCTACCGCCAAACCATAGATAATGGAAAGGTTCATGGGTTTCCAGAATGTTCCTCCTTCGGAACCAAAGAGTACGACATTCGGCCAACGGTAGAAATCGATATCCATTCCCATGGTGATAGGCAATAGGCCAAGTATTGTGGTTACTGCCGTTAAAACCACCGGCCTCAGCCTTGTCATTCCTGCCAGAACCACCGCCTCCCGACTTGAATATCCCCTGCTTCTTAACTGGCCGGTATAATCGATTAATACAATCGCATTGTTAACAACAATTCCCGCCAAAGAAATAGCCCCGATACCTCCCATCAGAACACTGATCGGTGTCCCATGAATGCTCATTCCCAGGAAAACACCTGCCATGGATGCAAATACCGACGCGAGTATGATAAACGGAAGGATAAACGAATTAAACTGGGTCACCAGAAGCACAAAGATTAAAAACAAGGCAATGCCAAAACTTCGTACTAAAAATTCCTGGGTTTCGTTCTGTGTTTCATCCGCTCCTGAATAGTTGATTGTGATTCCTTCCGGTAAGCTAATGTTCTCCAAGCGAGCCTTTACATCTTTCAAGACTTCAGCTCCGGATCGTTCCCGTGAGGAATCGGCTTCAACGGTGATGATTCTTTTAAGGTCCTTATGATAAATCTTGCCACCAGCTTTTTCACGAGTAATCGTGGCAAGTTCGCTAAGAGGCACAATATGACCTTTAGAGGATTTTATATACAATGACCTTAAATCGGTATCATAACGACGAAACCTTTCATCCAGTCTCACAACAATATCAAAGTCATCCTGATCAACACGGTAAGTGGATACATCTTCGCCGTTAAAAGCCGTGCGAATAATGGATGCTACCTGGGTCGTGCTTAAGCCATGTCTTGCAATGCGTTCTCTGTCTATTGCGATTTTGATTTGCGCACGATTTGAATCGGCGCTCGTTTCCAGGTTCACTAATCCCGGGACGTCTTTAATCAGAGCTTTCACGTCTTCGGATGCATTTTCAAGCTCCTGTAAATCTTCACCACTGAGCTCTATATTTACATCCCTGCCGACCGGGGGACCGTCTGTTCTCTCGTCAAGCCTTACCTCGGCACCCGTGAAAGAGTTCATTAA
This sequence comes from SAR324 cluster bacterium, assembly GCA_028280735.1. Lineage (GTDB taxonomy): Bacteria > SAR324 > SAR324 > XYD2-FULL-50-16 > XYD2-FULL-50-16 > JAHJTV01. The sequence continues at coordinate 17,257 of JANQLH010000220.1, forward strand.
GCCACGTACCTGTTCTAAAATTCCGGAAGGTCTAAATCCATCCCAGGCTTCCCAGTCGGGAAAGGCCAAACTGATTTGACTTGTTTCCTGTTCAACGTTGGAAACAATTGAATCCGTGTACTTTGTGTAAGGCATCACTTCGTTTTCAACATCTTTCACGAACAGATCAGTTACCTCAAGTATTGTCCCTTGGGGAGGTGTAATGCGAATGATTGCCTCACGGGGTTCCTGTTTGGGGAAAAACTCAGTTTTGCCCTTTGGATTTACCAGGCCAAAGTAGATGAAGAGCATCAATATCCAGAATCCGGCCATAATGCCGAGACTTTTAACCGGATGATCAAGCGCCCAGGTTAATGCTTTGCTGTAGCGATTTAAAAACTTTGATTGCTTAACCAGCTCAACCTCATCTGCCGTTTTCACCTCTTTTGGTTTTTTCATCAAGCGGGAGCAGACCACGGGATTAAAAATCAACCCTACTATTAAAGAACAGGTGAGTGTGACTATCAAGGTTTTTGGCAGGTAGTTCATAAATTCACCCATAATTCCGGGCATAAAAACCATAGGGAAAAACACAAGCAACGTAGTCATTGTAGAAGCAATGACAGGTGTAGCCACCTCGCTGACACCGGTAATCGCAGCCTCTATTCTTCCCTTTCCGGCTTGAACATGACGGTAGATGTTCTCAACAATCACAATTGCGTTGTCCACCAATAGCCCCAATGAAACGATCAGGCTGAATAACACAATGAAATTAAGTGTGATACCAATTGCACTGAGCACCATGAAGCTCATCAACATGGAAAACGGGATGGCAATTCCGACAAATACGGCGTTTCTTTGGCCAAGAAACACGAATAATACCAGGAACACGAACAACATTCCCGTATAAATATTGTTTTCCAGATCCCTTACAAAATTGAAAACTTCTATTGAATTGTCATTTAGGATTGAAAAAGTAATGCGATCTTCGTAGCGTTTCTCGTACTCTGCTACTATTTCCTTGATCTGATTCGCGATTTCAATCAAATTCTCCCCGGTCCTCTTCGATACTTGCAACGATACGGATTCCAGACCTTCATAACGTGATTTGCTTTCAATATCTTTAAAGGTAAATTCAACATCCGCCACATCTTTAATTCTTACTTGGGCACCTTCATAATCAGCGATGATCAGCTCTTTTAATTCATGAAATGATTCAATTTCACCCGGTACATTAATAAACAGTTCACGCGGTCCAACCTTCATCGTTCCGCCGGGAATCGTCCTATTTTCGTTTTGGATCGTATTGGTGACGTCGTTTAGATCCAATTCGTAAAACAATAATTTTTCCGGATCTACGCGAATCTGCACTTCCTTTTCCAATCCACCAAATCTTGTTACTTCGAGGATCCCGGGAATTGTCTTGATGCGATCTTTCATGTCTTCAGCCACATCCTTGAGCAGCAGCAAACCGACATCAGATGAAAGATTGATGGTTATGATCGGCTCTTCGGAGAGATTAAATTCCTGAATTGTCCAGTCTTCCGCCTCTTCCGGCAAATCAGGTTTTACTTTATCCAGGGCTTCGCGAACATCGATCCTGGCGTCATCCAGATCAACTCCAAAATCGAACTTCAGATCCACAGTGACATATCCATTGGCAGAGGTTGACCTCATCTCCTCCATATGTTCGATGTTCTGAAGCTCCAGTTCCAGTTTGTTTGTAATTTGGGCTTCCACTGCGCTGGGAGTTGCCCCGGGAAACGGGATAGTTACATATAGATGCGGCCAGGTGATATCAGGGGCTGCTTCCCTGGGAAGATCCCTGTATGACACCCAACCGACTACGGCGATTAATACCATGAAAAGAAAGATAGTTGACGGCTTTTTAATCGCAAGCTTACTGACTGAGAATTCCATGACTGTTTAAGGGTTAAACTTTTTAAAATTGCCGTTGACTTATCTTTTTGCCAGTTGCTCGTTTGCGTTTACAACATTGACAGGTTCATTGTTTGCCAATAAATCTTGACCGACCACTATTAATTGATCACCGAAACTCAAACCACTTACAATCTGAACGTTTTCTTCGATCATGGCTCCCGGAACGACAGGAACCTGAACAGCCATGCCGTTGCGAACTATGAAAACCACTGAGCCGTTTAACTTCTCGATCACAGCGTGCCTAGGTACGATAACCTGGTTGGTTTCTTCAAAAGCCAGCATTTCAACTTTTGCCATCATTCCCGGCAACAATCGTTGCTCTTTGTTATCGATAACAACATCAGCCGGAAAACATCGGCATTTGATATCTGCTTCCAATCCCAACGTTTTAATCGTACCATGAAATTCTTCACCGGGCACGGCATCTAATCTGATTGATACGGCTTTGCCGACCGAAGCGAACCTCATCTCTCTTTCAGGGATATTGATTCTAACCAGCACTTTTGAAATATCCATCAATTCGAACAAATCAGTTCCATTTTGGATAAATCCACCCATTTGCACGATTTTTTCCTTAACGATTCCGTTAAATGGCGCTTTCACTTTTGATTTTTCCAGTTCCAACGCTGCAAGTTCTAAGTTTGCCCTGCTTATTTCTATGGCGTTTTGATAGTTTTCCAGGCGTGCCTTATCTTCTATTTTTGCCTGTTCCCAATCCAACAAGGCTTGTTGCCAGGCTATTCTCTTGATCTCCATGGCGGTTCGATCGTTATCAAAGGAAGTTGCGCTAATCATTTCCTTATCAAACAGTCGTTTTTGCACCTCATATTCATTTAAAGCGTTCTCATAGTCCGCTTTTGCCATATCAGCCTGCAACCGTAGTTGTTTTAAACTGACGTGAACAGTCTCATCCGAATCATCGAGGTATAACTTTTTTTCTATATTATAATCTGAAACAGCTTGATTGAAATTGGTTCTGGCAATGGTTTTTTTCAGTTCCAATTCATTGGTTGAAACATGAACCAGAACCTGACCGGATTTTACTTTAACGCCTTCATCCACGTTAATTCTTTCCACTGTCCCTGATGTTTCCGATCTCACCACAACCCGATCCTGCGGTTTTAGATACCCTACGTAGGTTTTGTGGATATTGAGCTTTTTGGGAGAGATTTTGGTGATTTTAACATTGGTAGGATTCAATCCTTCGGCAACAACAGCAATATTCATTAGAAATAAGGATGCGATTGCCAAGAAAATCGCTGTCTTTTGTATTCGTTTCATTTTTCCTCAAGGGTCATTAATAATTTCAAACCAAGTTTAGAACAGGACAATTTGTTTTGTTGTGAATTCTATTCTTGCCTGTCGGATCTGAAAATGAACGCTGAGGTTACAAACGGTAGGTTTTTATATACAAACGACACTGGAATGGCATGTTTTTTACTGTTTCTTCAGTCTTTACCCCGTATTTGTTTCCCCGAAAATCCGTTCATTGATTTGATCCAATTCTCCAGCGTGTTTAAAACCATAATTATAAGCTAGGTGAGAAATGTTAAAAGAATATGAACCAACCCGACAAATTTGTTAAAAATGTTTTAGTATTCGCCGATTAATGTAAGGGGTACGTTCAGCTTTTAAAAACCATGAGGTTAAACGGATTGTTCCAGGGAGATCCAGTAGCAGTCCATTCCATCCAGTAAGAGATGAACAACCAAACCTATTCCCAACAATCGGGATTTCGGAAACAAAAGAAGGAACAGATAACATACTGCCGGAATCCATCCATGCAGAAAATGAAATCCGATACTGCATCTGGCCGGCGAGTAAACTGGATTTGCCAGGAAATGATCCACATCGATTAACAATCCCAGCAGCATTATCAGCCAGGATTTTTTCCATGAATTTCGATAAAACAACAAAGCAATTACCAAAGGGACAAGTATGTGCAGTACAATGTGAATAACCGGTCTTTCCATTTAATCCGCTTCCTTATATTTTGTGCGTAACCAATCTTTTTCTTCTTCATCAACTTCAATATAATGCACCCCCATTTCGCTCTTGTAAATATATGAACAAGGAGAATCTTTTCGCTCTTTGGTCAGAATGTTCCGCTTCATGGAACAAATCTGCCGAATCGCAAGCGCTGTCGTTTCAATTTTTTCTACCTTAAAATAAAGGGTTTCCGAACAAGACAAACAGATTTTCAATACGCTACCTACCTCGAATTGCATGTTTCACCTCTCTTTCTCAGGTTGTTTATCGATGATCTATCCAAACTGAGCATCATCGTTTGTTTACATTAAATGATTCCACACCAACTAAAGTAAACATTTGTACTCTTTTTATCAACCAAAAAAAATGTTCCACCTGCAAAATCAAATAGAAATAATTAGTGTCTGAACGAAAACCCCTTACATCCTTATTCCGCTTTGATGCTATCATTCAGATTCATCTTGAGGGTTGACATGCTTTCAGCGTTCAGCATTCAGCTAATAAAACTAAATATCAGATAAATGACTAGCTGATTGCTGAACGCTGAAGGCATTGAACCCCGAAGCATCAAGCTGCTCTTAAAGCTTTTATTGGTATGCTTTAAACTTGTTTCCGTTCAGACACCAATTAAAAGAGGGGGCATGAGATATCCATAGCCAAGGAGGATGTGACAGGATAAGAGAAATACGGAAACTATTGTTGGACTGCTGCCGGTTGTGCTGATCGTAGTTTTTTCATCCTGACTTTGGCAAATTCATATTCCCACCAACCATCAAGATAGGTACTCAAGGCTTCTTTGTAGTGATTTACTGCTTCTTCAGTCTGACCATTCCCCTCCGCCCAAAAACCATGGGCAAAGTGCGAGACCAATAAATATTCAGGGCTTTCAGCAACTTTGCCTGTCATCCGGATATTCGGCTGACGTTGCGAAAGTCCATTCAGCAAGGACCGATACCAGGGATTTCTAATCTGCCTTGCAATGTCAGCCAGTTTTCTTTCAACCTCAATATTTTCCGAATTCAAGATTTTAAGCACTCCGAGTTCGAGGACACGTATACTCAGGTAAGCTTTGTTTTCCCTGGTACCTTTGCTTAGATACTCATCGATGTACCGGAGAGTGGATTTCCAATCTCCTTCCATGGCATTAAAAAAAGCCAGCGAGATCAATGTGTCCTTATTCCCCGGTTCCAGTTCAATTAATCGTTTAAGCAGCATGATTTTGTCATCAATTCTGACGGATGGAACCAACAGCCTCGAATACAAAGGTGTGATTTGTTCCTGATGACTATCGTTTTTTGCATGCGAACTGATCATTGAATCATGAAAGGCTTTGATCTCTCTTTGCAATTTTCTTTTTTGGATATTGCCTCTTGACAGCAACAATTGTTGATCTTGCATTTGTTGTAATTCTGCAAGAATCAAATATAAAACCCAGTCATCTTTGTTTGCTGCTTTTGCTGCTTGCCGCAGCAACCTATGTGCGGTTTCAGTTTGTTTATACTTATAATGAACCAGGGCTGCGATATAATAAATCCAGCTTTTTTCACTCCGGGTATGCCATCCTTGTATGGCTGACTGCAGGTCGATGTTTTCCTCAAGAATTTGGGTCAAATATCCGTAAAACTCTGCGGAAGACCGCCAATCCAAGTCCAGCAAACGCTTTCTGTATGGGTTGTTTGCCAGATCTGCATTAAGCCAGTCAATCAAATAAACCATCAGACTGGCTTCATAGTATTGGGGATCCATCGAAGCCACACGAGAAAACAACTGTTTGGAGAGAGGATAATTCCCCTGGCAAAAATGCATGAAACCGGCTGCGGTTATTAATTTGGGTTCCAGGCTGAACTTTAATTCATTATCCACCATTCTGCCGGCTGTTTCCCATTCCCCTTTCATCGCCAGCCCTTTAATCTTCTCCACCTTTTGATCAATGGAAATATCAAGAACCCCGTTCCATTTATGCTGACCTGATTTAAGCTCATCAAGAAAAGTTACCGTTTTCCTGATAGGCAATACCATGCCAATATCAGATAACGGTGTGATAACAGGAATCATCCCCACGGTTGTGTCAAACATGATTCCCGTGGCAATCCCGATTGCCTTCCCATCTTCATCAATAATAGGGCCACCGCTGTTTCCCTTGTATATTGAGGTATCCACTTGAATCATGTCTTGAAATATTCTTCTGACATTTCCCTTTGTCACACTGACATTAACACTGTTGGCCTGTGCCCTGCTTCCAAGAGGGAACCCAATGGTGATGACCGGTGAAAGCTTTTTGATATGCCGATGATCCGGAGAGTCGTCCAGGGGGATTGGTTTCAAACCTGGGGGAACCGCATCAATCTTCAGAACTGCAAAGTCGTCCCTTAGCGGTGAACTGTTGAGAAATCCCGGGTAGATTACAGATCGTTCAATACCCGCTATTTCAACCCGTGGTTTTCCATGAGATCGGTAAGCAGATTTAAGGTAATAGATGTCAGCCAGCTCCTGGCTGTATTCAAGGGATGGTATCCGCTGATAGGCCTTTTGCCCTTCAAACCAAAGGTACATGCGATAATCAAATGAGATGGGAACCTGTTGCCGATTCATCTGCCCGATCAGTAAATGTAAATCCCTGTCCAATAGCCAGGGAGCAGCAACATGCCTGTTGGTTACCAGGTATCCTTCATTATCAACCAGGAACGCGGTACCTTCCGTTCGTTTTCGATAAATTATGTTTTGTTCTTGTTTGATGGCATATTCTACCAAAACGAAAGCAACGGAGTTTGAATACTCGTTTGCGTGATCCTGGAATACCACTTCCATGTCCGGCTTAAAAAATCCGAAATAAGTAAAACCGCCTACAGCCGTCATCATCAAAATAATAAAGAAAGCCGCTACATTCCATATCCGTTTCCGAAGTTTTTGCACTTCCGGAAATTGTTTGGTTTTTTTGCTTATTCCTGGTTTGGCGGATTTTTCCGGCTTTTGTACTAAGATTCTGGAAAGAGAATCTGCCACTTCTCTCATTGATTGCGGTCTTAAGGAAGGATCCTGCGCCAACATTGTCTTGAGCAGGGTTTTAGCGTTCCGGGGAATCTTTAAAGCTTCAACTTGTTCAACTACAGGGCATCCACCGAGATTTGTCGTTAACAATTCAATAAAGATTTTGCCTAAAGACCAGATATCGCTCCTAAAATCCAAAGGCTTTTTATTGACGATATCCGGGTGACAGTTGAGCAAATCATTGAGCATTGTCCCTGGCAAGTGGGGATTGTGATTTAAAAATCGGGACAGTTTAAAATCGATCTTTCCCTTGAGTTTTTTGGTTCCATTCCTGATCGCAATGATATCGCTCAAGACTAAGTGAGGCATAAAATGCCCCGACGAATGCAACACACTCATGCTGGATGCAAGCTGGTGGAAAAAGTCAAAAGCAATTCGGTAATTTTTAAAAATCCCGGATGAAAAAACCGAACTCCATTCTTCTCCTTCCACCCATTCGCTAACCCTGTACCACAAACCTTCGGAGGATTTCTTTAAGTCATAGTGTTTGACAAAACCTTCATCAGACAGTTGATTTAATTGTTGTAACCGCGCTCTCAGGCGATCAGCCACCTGCTCATTAACCCCGGATTGATCCTTGAACAGACGAATCAACACGGGTGTTTTATCCCCCTCTTTTTCTGCCTTGCAAAGAACACTGGCAAAACCATCCTGCAAAACACTGACAATTACATAGTCGTCAACGGCTTTCCTGCCTTGAGCCACTTCATCACCGCAAGAAGGACAAATTGTCATCGCTTCGGCGAGCAATTGATCACATGTCTGACAGATTTTCATGAACAGCTCCCAAAAAGAGCAAAAAATTCAGATAAAAGGGAAGAGGTCTATTCAATAAACCTAGTTATGATTTTACCAGAAATTGATTAGTTAAAGCAAATTTTGATCATTGATTTTATTTGAAAAACTGAAGCTTATAATGGGCGAGAGTCACAGAAAGGGAAAGCGTACCATTGTATTTTCATCGTGCAATTCCAAACCGGAAAGTCGGTTTCTGGGGGAAGAGAAATGCTTGTGGGAAGAAGTAGTCGGGATATCCTGATGTATTTTAAGGTAAAGGTGAGTAAGAGATGGTGAGTTTTATGGAAGCAGAACACGTTGCATTGTGAGCTTTATCTGTTCCGTATTCTGCTTTATACTGAAAAGAACGGGAATGGACAGTATTCATGTGCTATTCCCACCGTGCTGTTTCACAGCGATGCTCGAATTCTGCAAGGATGGCAAGCTGCTCTTCTGTGCACCCTCGGAAAGCTTCTTCAGCGGTTGCAATTTCAAAAGTATCCTGACTATATTTTGGCTCTTCAACAGCTCTGCTGATTGACCAGCCGGATTCCAGTCTCTTTTGAATAGTTCTTTTACCTACGGGAGAAATTTGTTCCAACTCTTTTAACGTCCAGCTCTTTTCTTTATAGACGTAAACTTTGGGTTTCCTTGGCATAGTTCCGTTATTGATTCGTTATCAAATTACATCCGAACACTTTGTTCTGCTGTCGGATCTCCTTGTTAATATCCGGTAAGATGTTCAGGAAATGTGCCAAAGCGAAAAAGTTAACGATTTCATTACCGAACATCGATATTCAGCCATCTAAGTTTTGAACCAGACAGTACAATTTTTTCATATTTATTTTCAAATAGTTAACCCCTAACTATCTCTCTTTTTTTATCTTTGCTCCTGGAAAAGATTAGCTCCTGATCACTGTCAAGTTTTTGCAAAATTTTGAAAAGGGTCTAGCTAAAAAAACCGATTAAATGGCGAAAAAGTAAAAAAATGAATTTAAAAGTTGGCTATTTGGCAAAATTGGTACAGGATAAGCACAATCATGTTTAACACAAACTTGGATGATTAATCCGCTTTTTACAATAAAATCAGCAATACAAGTCCAGTCACCTAATATAATTAGTACTTGAACGAAAAACCGTTAAATTTTATCCAGCCTTGTGCCAGATGCCGGTATTCAGCCTGAAGATTAAGGTGCTGTCAGCCGTCAGCGTTCAGCATAAGGCATGACAAAGACAAGAAAATACTGGCTGAGAACTGATCGCTGAATAGTGATCCTCTCGAACTTCATTTGTTATATCTGCGAAAAGAAAAGGTCACATTAGGCTTCATTCAACAACCAGGTTTTTCCTTGGGGATCTGTCAAGGAAACGAATATTTATTACCAGATCACAATTATCTGTCGTTGAATGACCGTAACCTCAGTTTCCTCTTTAATCAGGAAAAGGAGTTACCACTATTTTATCATCAAAAACTCTTTCGATGAATGAATACATGAATAGCCGAAGAGAAAACTCTGATAAGCAGATACAGGAATTAACGGAAAGCTCGCTGGTGGGGGTCAGTATCATCCAGGGAGAAAAGTTCATTTACATGAACTCGGAGCAGAAGCGGATATTCAGTCCCAATGAGGGGTTGCTCCGATTTCGAGACCTCATGATCCACGAAAATGATCACCAGAGATTTGAACAGATCTGCAATGCCATTGAGCAAAAGAAGCCACTCAACACCGATGTAGAGATCCGATTTTATCCGGGAAAAGAGGCGATTCAGAGGCATGAGTTTCGTCATGTGGTGGTGCGTACCGGAATGATTCGATATCATTCCGAAACAATGACCCTGGTAAATATGGTTGATATCACCCATAGCAAACGTATGGAGCATTTGGCGTTGCTTAGGAGTAAAATGGTATCTTTGGGACACATATCGGTCGGTATTGCCCATGAAATCCGCAGTCCCCTGACCGGTATCAATTTCCTGATTCAAGGGATTCGGGAGAGTCTTGAGTCATCCGAACCTAAGGAAGAAGTGCTGGAACTTTTGGATCAGGTTGAAAAAGCCACCGACAAAATTGAGACCGTGGTAAAACGAGTATTGGATTATGCAAAGCCCTCGGAGCCCCAGGTCAGGCTTGGTAAAATAAAC
>JANQLH010000229.1 GCA_028280735.1 SAR324 cluster bacterium
GATTAGGAGTTGCCACCGTAGCGGCAAACGCCGTTTTTGCAGCGGTTACCGGGATTTCCATTGCATCAGCCGCAGTTTTTACCAAAGTGGCTGTACCGGAAATGGTGCGCCTGGGCTACAAACCTCGGTTTTCAGTGGGTGTGGTAACGGGATCATCAGTTCTGGGAATGCTGATACCGCCCAGCCTGCTGTTGATTCTATTCGGAGTATTAACCGAAACATCAATCGGTGATCTCTTTACAGCCGGTATTCTGCCGGGATTGTTGTTATCGACCGGTTTCATTGTTTATATTCTTTTTGTAGCCTATCGGTTTCCTCATCGGGTAATGGTGGACCCGAAAAGCAAAACCGATGGCGGGGAAGAGATAGGCTTATTTACGGCGATCTGGAAGATGGCACCCATCGTTCTTTTGATTCTCCTTGTTTTGGGAGGAATCTACGGGGGATGGTTCACACCGACCGAATCAGGCGCAGTTGGCGCGTTGGGAGCTCTGTTGATCGCAATAGGCAAGCGCCGTATAAGCCGTTCCAAGCTCTGGGAAGTCCTCACCGAAACCGGCCACACAACCGTGTCGGTTCTCTTTCTGATCATCTCCGCGAACATGTATGGTAGGATGCTGGCCCTTTCCGGTGTCACACAATCCCTGGGAAGCTGGATCGGCCAATCCGGGCTGGATATGTACCCACTGCTCGCTATTTATATCCTTGTGATCCTGTTAATGGGCACCATTTTGGATTCCAGCTCGATATTGATGATTATAGTGCCCCTGGTCTATCCGGTGATGATTGCCATGAACTTTAATCCCGTCTGGTTCGGTCTGTTGACTGTGCTTGCGGTTGAAGTGGGATTGATTACACCGCCATTGGGAATCGCCGCTTATGTGGTAAAATCCACCCTGGACGATCAGCGCATTGGATTGAATGACGTTTTCGGAGGAGCGTTTCCCTTTGTCATTATCATGGTTTTGGTGTTGATCTTGATCCTGTTCTTCCCCGAAATTGCGCTTGTATTGATTTGAGATCCGGGTATTTCTCAAGGCTTTGTATTCTCAAGAGCAATCGCAGAGTTTATAATAACTAATATGGGATAGATGGTGGATCCGATTTCAGACTGTGTCACAATTGATTTTTTTGGCTGTTTAGCGAGGAGCGTGACTCTTTGTCATTCCGGGCCTGCTGACCCGGAATCCATTGTGCAACATGCTGAAATAATAAATAGACTCCGGATCAAGTCCGATAAACCAAGATAGCTAAATAATATCAGATAGTTATTTTCTTTACAAAATAAAAGCATGTCTTCGCCCCAAGGAGCGGGGATTTAACCCTAAAAGAAGTTTTATTACGACAACCAAGCCGCAGGACGGTTTAGTCATCAATAGAGACCCTATCAAAACCAATCAACATTCAATCTTTAAAGAGAGTTAAAGCCGAATGACTAATCACAAAAAGAACAAGGCTGTTTTCACAGCTGCTTTGACAGGTGCTATCCATACTCCAACCATGTCCCCCTACCTGCCCATCACCCCTCAGCAGCTGATCGATGAGGCGTTGGCAGTTCATGAAGCAGGTGGTGCCGTGGCCCACATTCATGTCAGAGACCCTAAAACTGGTATACCAAACGCTGATCAGGACATGTTCAGAGAAGTGGTTGAAGGTGTGCGCAAGCATTCGGACATGGTTATCTGCACAACAACCGGAGGAAAACTGGGTGAGCCCGTTGAAAATCGGGTAAAAGTCGTGACAACCTTGAAACCGGAATTGGCCTCTCTGAATGCGGGTTCACTCAATTTTGCCCTGTTTCATATAGCAGACAAGTTCAAGGACTGGAAACACGAATGGGAGCAAAAATACCTGGAAGCAACGGAAGACTTTATTTTTCCCAACACCTTCAAAACCATGCGGCAGTTCCTTTCGGTTTTTGCTCAAAACAGGACCAAACCGGAATTTGAAATCTATGATGCCGGAATGATAAACAACCTGGCGTTTTGTATTCAGTCTGGCTGGGTAAAGAAACCGGTCTACCTTCAATTTGTCCTTGGCATTTTAGGGGGGATTCCCGCAACCGCTGAAAACCTGGTGTTTTTACTGGATACGGCAAGGAAGCAGATCGGAGAATTTGAATTCTCGGTTTGCGCAGCAGGGCGAGCCCAATTTCCCATGTGCACTCATGCTTTGCTTATGGGTGGAAATGCGCGGGTAGGGCTGGAAGATAATCTTTTCCTGGAAAAGGGAGTACCGGCCAAGAGCAATGCCGATCAAATGAAAAAAATAATCCGCATCGCCGCAGAATTTGGAATAAATCCCGCCACACCGTCTGAAACAAGACAAATACTGGGATTAAAAGCGGCGGATTAATCGCATATTTCAACTGATTATCACTAGCACCAAAGGAGTAAAACAATGACTCAAGAGAAATTACCGCTAATTCATCCAGGCAAAATACTACTTGAAGAATTCCTGGAGCCCCTGAATATCAGCCAATATCGGCTTGCAAAAGATATTTCGGTTCCTCCCAGGCGCATCAACGAAATAGTAAAGGAAAAACGTGGTATAACCGCTGACACTGCTTTACGACTTAGTCGGTATTTCGGAACCTCCGCACTATTCTGGATGAATCTTCAAGATCATTATGAACTTGAACTACAAGAAGAAATTCTGGCTGACCGCCTTGTTAATGAAGTAAAAGTACTTCAAACAGTTTAAAGTACTCAGCCAGTACCTCCCTGTTGCCCTTTTTCATCACCGAATGCTGCGATAACCTGCTTTTTTCGTCATGTAGAGAGCGAAACGAACGAAGCGACAGGATAGGGGTCAAAAATCAGGTGACAGCATACTCATTTTTTTAATTGGTATACTGTCACCTGATTTCCTTTCGTCCCCAACTCTATGCCGGTTTATCCCGGCGCTTTCGACTTGACCCCTTTTTCTGTTCAGCGATTTTATAAACGATAGGCCTTTCAAATGGCGATTCTCCTTGATCCATTCCTTGATACGCCTGCTAATCAGGGGACATGAGACTTATTTTAGTCAGTAAAGGGGTCAAGTCCCGTAATGAACCGGCAATCCTTTTGTTACTCCATTTCAAATATTTTTAACATCTCTTTCGAATTGCCGTCTGCCAGATAAAGATAGTTGCCGGAGGTAAAAACACCCTGAGCATATCCGTCTGTATCGAACCATTTGGCAAGTACTGGAGCGTGTTTATCCGTAATGTCCACTGCGATTAATCCGTTACTGTTATCAGCAAGATACGCATGGTTTTCAAAGACTCTGACACCAACTGTGTACCCGTCTGTATCAACAGATCCTATAAGCAAAGGAGACCGCTTATCGGAGATATCCATGATCATTAATCCGGTATCTCCGTCGGCAATATAGGCATAATTACCGTCGATATCGATGGCCGAAGCCACACCATCCGTATCAATACTTCCCGCTATCCACGGAAACGCTGCATCTGTTATGTCAACAATGTTAAAACCTTCACTCCCATTGACAATATATGCATAGTCACCGGAGATCTTGATCCCCATGGCAGTTCCATCTAAGTCGAGACTGCCTGACAAAATCGGATTGCTTTTATTTGCCACATTCGCAATTTTCAAACCGGTGCCGCCATCGGCAAGATAGGCGTAGTTACCACTAATATCAATGTCCCGAACCTCGCCATTAGTATCCAGACTGCCGGTCAAAGAGGGAGCTTCTTTATTTGAAATATTGATAATTTTAAATCCACTCGTCCCATCCGCAACATAGGCATAGGTACCAGACACCGATACCCCATATGCTTGTTCTGTATTGAATCCTATGGACAGACTCGGCTTACTTTTATTTGATATATCCAGGATTTTTATGCCGCTTGCACCATCGGCCACATAAGCGTAGTTGTCAGCGATATGAACGTCGCTTGTAAACGCATTTGTATCGAGTTTTCCGGTAACCACCGGTGTTTCTTTTATTACTTCAACTTTGACGATAATCATCTCAGAGGTCCCAGCGATATACATTTTATCACTCATCCCAAATATATCCTTAACGGAGTTGTTAGGACTGTACTTCCCGGCAAGATAAGGCGATGCCTTGTCTGATACATTGATGATTAATGCACCTTCTAAGTCTCCCACATAGGCGATATCGCCCGACAAAAACACAGACGTAGCAGCCGCAGTGGTATGTCTACTGATAAGCGCTGGAGAGGACGGATTGCTGATGTTGAAAACTAGCAATCCGTGCTGATTCGTCGCAACATACGCATAGTCGCCAGCGACATCAACATCATATGCGCTTTTCCCCGTTTGGTAGCCTCCGGCATAAACCGGCGCAGCGGGATTGGATACGTTGATCACGCGTAGCCCCCAGCCTTCGGCAATATACGCATACTCTCCTTTCACTGCGATTCCCCTGGCATTGCTGTCAGAGTTCTTTGTGGGAAAGCTTCCAACAATAAACGGATTGGCCGGATCGGAAATATTGATGATTTGCATACCCGCTTGCCGATCCGCAACATAGGCATAACTCCCCACGACATCGACACGGCGAGCGTAGTCAGGAGTAATGCGAGAGCCCACCACTACCGGAGAAAATGGATTGGATATATTAACAACTATTAACCCATCACCGCCAGCGGTTAGGTATGCATAGTTGCCGACGACCTTAAGACCTTCTGCTGGATTACCTACTGAAACCGATCCTGTTTCCCAGGGGAAAGAACTATTTGAA
>JANQLH010000290.1 GCA_028280735.1 SAR324 cluster bacterium
TGTTTGTATACTTCAGTTGAATTGAACACCAGGGGGTCGACCTGCTGTACGTTGATGACGGTTCCGAAATCGGTATGAGATGTGTAGATGATATGGTCGTTGTTTTTGTTCCAGCTGGCACCGTAGTTGGAGTAAAAATTATAGGTGATTTGTGTGGGAGAATTATCAACAGCAAAGGCATTTTTATAGATAACTTTGCGAGGACCTTCCGTAACCGACCAGGTGAGTGTACTGCCAATGGAGCCCATGATGCCGAAAAACTCATTGATGATGCGGTTTGCCATTTGGGCGGTTTTTTTCTCCAGGTATGCTTCATCCGTGTTTCTAAATCGAATACCAAAGTGTTTGGTCCTGTAAGTACTTTGTTTTTCACCCTGAATGGTAACCAACAGGTCCCTGGATTCCACCCTGCTGCCAAGGGTAATGGAATAATCTGCGCTACGCCTTGAGTTAACGGCTTCGAACAGAAGTGACGCCTCCAACATGTTTTTTATGTTTGAGACAAACTTTCTGTTCAAGCTGGATCTTGATTCTGCCGAAACGTAGATGCTTGCTTTTTTGATCGATGGTTTGCTGACGTCAAAAAATTCAAGGGCTGATGCTGTATTAAAAGTCAAGGCTAAAACGAAAAACAGGGCCATTGCTGTTTTCATGATTGTTTTCATGTTGCACCTCATTCTTATTGAAATTGTTTTGAGGTGAATCGCAAACCAATTTCAGTTGATTCACCGGAAAAGTCCTCCGGAAGCGGAGGCAGATGATTCAGGTTTTTAAATACCTGCAGGACGGTATGGTTAAAAAACCTGTTGCTGGATGATTCTACAATCTCAAAATCCAGTATAGTACCGGATTTCGCTACGATTACCCGAACTTGTGCTTCCAGGCTGCGATCCATTTCAAAGGGTAGTTTCCAGTGGGCCTTAATCACTTCATCCACTTTAGGCATGTATTCCAACTGCATGACTCGACTCATGGGAAACTGTTTCCATTTCGCAGCCAGTTTCTTCTCTTTAATCAGTTCCTCGTTGCTGGCTACAATGGTCTGCACCTTCTCGGCCCGGGTTATGGATGTTCTTTCTTCCTCCCTTGATTTTGATTCGGCTTTGACAACACGAGAGCGATTGCCCAAATCCACTCTCAGGTTTTTGACCAGGGATGAGAAGTTTTCGCGGACTTCTTCCCGGCTGATTCTTTCCGCTTCAATGGCGCTCTCAACGGTTTCGATTTCTACGACATCATCGGATTCAATGGCTTCCCGGGATGGCGGTTTGAAGATTTCTTCCTCGGGAATAAGCGTTTGATCGAGAGGGGGGTCTTCAACCTGCTTCACGGGTTCCTCTTCGAAAATCTCCGGCTCTTCTTTTATGACTGTCTCAACAGGTTCTGCCGCGAGTTTTTCAGACGGACGAAGCAGTCTGCGTAGCTCCTCTTCATTGATAACATCGATATCCAGGCTCCTCGACTCCAATTCAGACAGGCTCATGATTGAAAACTGGCTGTTTTTCAGATAGATAACAAGTGTTCCGACGATTATATGAAGGAAAAGGGAAAGCAAAACACCATAACGGATGAGGTGTTTTCCCGTTAAAATAGAATTATTCATCCTGGTCAAACACCAACCCGATATTTCCGTGTCCCTGGTTTTTTAAAAACACCATCAAACGCAGCAGGTTATCGTATGAAGTGGTTTTATCAGCCTGGATATACACTTTATTGATAGTTCTGCCTTCAATTAATTCGCTGTAACGGCCGGCAAAATGTTCGAATGTAAATCGTTTGCGTTCGAAAATAACAAGATTTTTCTTATCCAAACCGATTACGGCGGTTTCTGATTGTTTGTTTTGATCCGTACCGTTTTCGTGGAGCAGTTTTGTCTTGGGGAGATCGACACCAACCGAACGAGTCATGGCCGGTGCCGCGATGATGAATACAATCAATAATACCAACAACACATCAACGAAGGGGGTGACATTGATGTCCGTTAAGAAGGAATCATTGTTGTTGTCTGTAGGTACCTTGTTTCCGCCTGCCATGGTTTAATTGCCTTCTTGACTGCCGGGTTCATTGTAAATCTTAACAAAGAAATATTGTTGCTGAATACGATTCAACAAATCGAGGGTAAAATGGTCAAAGGTTTCCCTGAACTTTAAGCTTTTAGCTTTAAAATAGTTGAAAGCGACAGATGCGGGAATTGCGACAAACAACCCCAGGGCTGTTGCTACCAGTGCCTCGGAAATAGCAGGTGCCACAAATCCCAGGTCCGCACTACCGGCCTTGCTGATTGCCACAAACGCATCAATAATACCGATCACTGTTCCCAACAAGCCTATAAAGGGTGCAATATTGCTGGTTGTTGCAAAGAAACTGAAATAGCGTTCACGTTTATTGTTTTCCCGGCTTTTCACTTTTTCCAGGGTTCTTTGGATGATTTCATCAAAATTGGTTTTGATGGTTTGCATCCTGGGATCGATGAAGTTTAATCCGACCACGTGTTGCTCAATCTGGATGACCTCTTTATAGATCTCCCTGAAGATAGCTTTTACCCCTGCTGTTTTCCCTCCGTTTTCTTCACTTTCTTCAAGCTCGGATTTATAAAGATCCAGGGGTTTTTCTGTCTCATTGAATCGTTGAAGAAAATTCAAATCAGCGGCGGCTAGTTTTTTAAAATAAATGGCAGTTGCCAGGATGAGACCCCAGCTAAGTATGGACATGACAATCAGAACCAGAAACACCAACCCGGC
>JANQLH010000293.1 GCA_028280735.1 SAR324 cluster bacterium
TGTGGCAACCGAGGTGCTTCGCGGTTTGATAAAATCCAATCCTGACCTGGGAATAAAGGAAGAAAACTTATATGAACTCGTGCAATCAAAGGTCTGGAAACCTGTGTATCATCCCTATCGCAGGGTGTAACAAATATACCCGGTTTTGATGCCTGTCATAGACTGACAATGGGTTGGTGTATCATAATCAAGCAGCTCATTGTCACTTCATAAAACAGCGTGAGTTCTGCCCTCCGAAGATTTTTATACAATTCGGTCTTAAATTTCCATACCAAAAATCTCGTTTCACCTAAGCTCTCACATAATTCGCCTGACCCGTTGGTTTTTTTCTATCCACCTACCTATAATTGTTGCCCTTTTAGCTTTTTTTTAATTTTTAATTAAAAATTATTGATTCAATAGTTATTTTTTATTGAACAATCCAGAAGTTTTTCAAGTCTCAGATTTTACAATATTTTTTGTAAAATTCACTGCGATTATTGGATAGTGCCAAGTAAATCAATCAAATCCTTTTTTCGACAACCCTTATTTTTAATAAATTGTAAAGTGAAAAACGGCCTTTCCCTGTAATTGGAAAAGAATTTGACATGAGGACTACCTGATTGAAGGGTTGTTTTATGAAGAAAGTATTATTTTAAATTACAGTAGTTTATCCTGTAAAATCGTCATTTTGTCCAATGATCAATCAATATAAATGAGCAATCTAAACAACCCGATTAAATGTTGGTAAAATATTGTCCAAAATCATCTGTTCACCCACCAACAGGATGGTAAGGCGACAATGATGACTGAATTAGTGATAAGGATCAGTCCCGAAAGATAAATATCTTTGAAAGCTTCAATCAAAAATTTTTATTATAACCATCGAACTTGCACAGGCCGGTATTAGCTTATATTATAACGGCCTGTACAATACCTTTAATATATATAGTGATCAACAGGGGATCTAACCATGTTATTTCAGTTTTCGCATGTAATTATTTTTTTAATCATTGCTGTCGGATTTGTGTTTGTCACTTTGGTAGTAGGAAAGCTCCTAAGGCCCGACAATCCGAGTCCCGAGAAAAAGGCAGTTTATGAATGCGGTGAAGAGCCTGTTGGAGCCGGCTTTTCACAGTTTAATATGAGATTTTACCTGGTTGCATTTGTATTTGTAATCTTCGATGTGGAAATCGCAGTGATGTATCCCGTCACAGTAGTGTTCAGAGAGCTGCTGGAATCTGGCTGGGGATTATTGGCGTTTATAGAAATCGCCATTTTTATACTGATATTACTGGTTGGCTTTATTTATGCCTGGAGCCAGGGTGGTTTGGATTGGGTACGTAGTTTACCTGACGGTAAACCTGAAACAAATTAACCAAAATATATAATAAAAGCAATTTGATACGCGGTTGATAAAATAAAATGAAGACATTACACAATAGTTTTGAATCTGATGGCGTTGTTCTGACCACCGTTGATCACGTAATTAACCTGGCACGGGCTAATTCACTCTGGTACTTGTTGTTTGCAACCGCTTGTTGCGGAATTGAGTTAATGCAGACAGGTGGACCCAGGGGAGATTTGGAACGTTTTGGTTCAGCTCCCAGGGCGGTACCAAGACAAGCTGATCTTTTGTTGGTTGCCGGAACCATCACTTTAAAAATGGCAAGCAGGGTTAAAACCTTGTATGATCAAATGCCCGATCCGAAATATGTGATTTCAATGGGTAGTTGCTCCAATTCAGGGGGCTTGTTTCAAGGAAGTTATTCCGTTTTACACGGTGTTGATCGTGTCATTCCCGTAGATGTATATCTCCCCGGGTGCCCGCCAAGGCCTGAGGCACTTTTATCTGCCCTGATAGACCTGCAGAAAAAGATTAAAAAAGAGAAGTATTTAAGAAGAAAATAGGGTCTCTCACAAAATTGTCATCCAGATAGTCAAAGCAAGTACCACAAGAATCCTCATAAAGGATTAAGGAGTAGACGTTGAATACGATAGAGATTTACGAGCTGTTAAAAAAGAACACCAACGCGGTGATCAGCTTTCAGGAAGAAGAGGGACCGACAGAATCGATCTATGTGCGTTCTGACTTCATACTGGAAGTCATGCAATTTTTGTTTGACCACGAAGATCTGAAGTTTGAGGTTTTGATGAGTCAAACCGCTTTTCATGAAACAGAAAACTCAAAACTTTTCTGGCATTTGTACTTTGATGTCGCACAGGATCAAGACGAAACACATGATCATGAAGAACTCAGGTTGTTCTGGCATTTGTACTCCTACACTCACTGTCATCGCCTTGTGGTGGAATCCAGTGTTCCGAAAAACAAGCCGGAAATAGACAGTGTTGTGTCGATCTGGAAAGGCGCGAATTGGCTGGAAAGAGAAACTTACGATTTACTTGGTGTGGAGTTTAAGGGGCATCCCGACCTGAGAAGAATTATGCTTCCGGACGATTGGGAAGGATTTCCGTTGCGGAAAGACTACCAGACACCGTTAACGTACCAAAATATTGATAATTCACCTTCGGAAATCACTCGAAGTTTTCAAGGAAAAGGGAAATAAATCATGACTTCCGCACTAACGACCGAATATCTGACCATTAATATGGGACCCCAGCACCCCTCCACGCATGGGGTGATCCGGTTTATTATTAAAACCGATGGGGAAATCATCCATGAATGTGATCCCGATGTGGGGTATTTGCACAGAAGTATGGAAAAAATTGCTGAACACACCTCCTGGCAGGGGTATGTTCCTTTCACTGATCGTGTTGATTATGTCTGTGCCATGAATTCCAACCTTGCTTACGCTTTAGCGGTTGAAAAACTAATGGGTTTGGAAGTTCCCAAACGAGCAGAATATATCAGGGTAATCGTTTCGGAGTTAAACCGGATATCAAGTCATGCTGTGGCGATTGGTGCAGCAAATATGGATATGGGAGCTTTCACTCCTTTTATGCATTTGGTTAGGGAGCGGGAACACGTCAACGATCTCCTGGAGATGATTTGTGGTGCGCGACTTACCTATAATTATATTTGTATCGGCGGTGTCAATTCTGATCTGCCGGAGGGGTTTAAAGAGAAAACGGAAGAGTTCCTGGATCGTTTTGAAGTGGTTATGGAGCAGATCAATCGCCTCATTACCTATAATCAAATTTTTATTAAGCGCTTTGCAAATGTGGCAGTTATATCGCCTGAAAAAGCTATGAACTATAACCTGGTCGGTGCTAACCTTCGAGGTTCCGGAGTCAAATTCGATGTTCGAAAGGATGAACCGTACAGCATTTATCCCGAACTGGATTTTGATATTCCGGTAGGAGATGGCTGCGAAGGTCAGATAGGTGATTGTTATGATCGCTATGTGGTTCGTATAAAAGAACTCAGGGAATCGGTCAAAATCATCAGACAATGTTTAAAGCAAATTCCGGAAGGGGAAATCAAGGCAGTTGTCAAAAGTGTGATTAAGCCTCCTAAAGGTCATATATATGTTAGAACGGAAATGCCTCGAGGCGATACCGGCTATTTTATTTATAGTGACGGGAAATCTTCTCCTTATCGATTGAAGATCAGAACCGGTTCTTTTACCGCTATGTCTATCATTCCTGAAATTGCCAAAGGAATTTTCATTGCTGATCTGGTAGCTGTGATCGGATCTATGGATATTGTCGCTCCTGAAATTGATCGATAACAGTATTAAGATATTAAGACTTCTTCCTCTCGGTTGCTAATTAAATGGAAACAAATACTGGATATGGAAAATCTACTAGTTGAATTAGGGTTAAGTGCTTTATCGGCTAAGATAGCAGTTTCTGTTATCGTCGGCGTGGGAATTTTGCTTTTGTTTGTAATTATTGGCGGTATATTGACTTGGGTGGAGCGACGTGTTTCAGGTTTTATGCAGTCTCGGCTGGGACCTAACAGGGTTGGACCTGAAGGCTTTTTCCAATGGATAGCTGACGGAATCAAGCTTATCTTGAAAGAAGACCTGATTCCCGAAGGATCGGACAAAGTGTTGTTCAGGATTGCACCCTATTTTTGTCTGATTGGCGTGTTTTGCACCTTGGTTGTAGTGCCTTGGGGAACAGAATTGATTGTGGCAGATCTTAACGTGGGACTGTTTTATTTTATATCAATTACTTCCCTGGTGGTCATTGGAGTACTAATGGCCGGATGGAGTTCAAATAATAAATGGTCACTTCTCGGCGGAATGCGGGCTGCGGCTCAAATCGTCAGTTATGAAATTCCGGTCGGTTTGGGATTGCTGGTACCGATTCTGATTTCAGGCTCGCTTTCCATGAGCGGCATATTAAGCGCACAGGGTTGGCTGCCTTGGGAATGGATGATCTTTAAAAGTCCTTTTACCATCATCTCATTCCTGATCTTCTTTATTGGTTCCCTGGCGGAAGCCAACAGGATTCCATTTGACTTACCCGAGGCAGAATCAGAATTGGTTTCCGGATATTGTACCGAGTATTCCGGCTTCCGGTATGCTGTGTTCTTCCTTTCGGAATGGGCTAACCTCTTCGTAGTGGGTGCGTTTATCTCCGTGATTTTTCTTGGCGGAGGAAATTTACCCGAATTCATGGCAGGTAGCACGGTGTTAAGTCTGTTGCTCTTCTGTTTAAAAACGTTGTTTATTGTCTTTGTGATTATCTGGATTCGCTGGACTTTGCCTCGATTTAGAATCGACCAGCTAATGAAGCTTTCCTGGAAATACCTGTTGCCAGCAGCGTTCCTTGCCTTCTTCGGACAGGCACTTTACATGCTGCTTACCTGGCAACATGAAACATTTCAACTAGTTGTGGCCGTGTTGATGTTCATTGTATTCCTGGTTGCATTGTTTAAATTTTTCAATCGTGTGCGTGCGAACATGAGGGAACAGAATATTCCCCTGAATTCGACGCAATCCGTTACGGCGTAAGGTCATTGTTTATGGTACTCGAATTCTCAATTTCACTTTTAAGCGGAAGAGATTGAGCAAACTATCAAAAAGCAGGTAACCATGGGTGGATATTTTCAGAATATAAAAAACGGGTTTCAATCTGTATTTGAAGGAATGAGTGTGACTTTGGCGACTATGTTTGTGCGTCCGGTTACGGTTCAATATCCGGAGGTCGATATTTCCAGCAATGAAACCATCGCAAAAAGCTATAAGAGTTCGTTGATGGGGATGCCGGATAATTATCGCGGTGTGCTTGATCTGGATCTTTCCCTTTGTACTTCCTGTGGACTGTGTGTGAAAGCGTGTCCTATCGATTGCATCATCATCGAAAATGTGAAGTGCGATAAAGAGAAGCTGTCTGATCAGGCCGGCGAACCTGTCCTAAACCGTTTCACACAAAAGCAGGCGATTAAGACCAGGGCCAATACCCGGTTTGACATCGACAAGGGAAAATGTATGTATTGCGGATTGTGCGTTATCGCCTGTCCTACCAAAGCACTCTTTCACACCAAAGTTTTTGAGATGAATCGCACTTCCCTGGACGAGTTGGTCTTAACATTTGTGACCGACGAAGAAAAAGAACGCGTCCAGGCAAGAGCAGCAGAGATTGCAAAGGAAGCTGCAGAGAAGAAAGCGGCTAAAGCAGCCAAGGAAAAGGAAGCAAAAGAAAAAGAACAATCAGAAGGAGCAACAACATGATAGAATTACCCCAGTTATTTTTCTATTTTTTCGCTGCCATGGTGCTGGGAGTGGGCTTAATTGTGACATTCTCAACCAACCTGTTACGAGCAGCTTTTGCCCTGTTTTTTGTTTTATTCGGCATTGCAGGGCTTTACGTTCTACTAGGTGGCGATTTTATCGCCATCGTGCAGATTCTGGTTTACGGAGGCGGTGTCAATGTCTTGCTGATTTTCGGTACTATGTTAACCGCTGATGTTTCCAGCCCGGGGAAAAGTAATTTGTCGTTTCAAGCAGTTTTGACTGCTGTCGGGGCAATCGGATTTTTCGTCCTGGTTTACGGCATAATCAGTTCCACAACATGGAATCTGATGCCGTTACAGGAGATGAAACCGACCACCAGCAGTCTGGGGATACTGCTCTTAAGAGAGTACGTGCTCCCCTTTGAAGTGATTTCCTTCTTGTTGCTTTCTTCATTAGTCGGCGCATTGGTTTTGGTAATTAAAGGAGATCAAACATGAGTTTAGAAGGTTATTTGGCTGTATCAGCAGCGCTATTTACATTGGGGATCATCATGTTTGTTTCCCGCAAAAACAGTATCGCCATTTTGATGGGAGTGGAATTGATTTTCAACGCAGCAGCGCTGAATTTTGTGGCATTTGCCAGGTTCACCCCATCACAGGCTTCCCAGTTGGACGGTCAAGTCTTTGCTGTATTTATCATTTTGATTGCTGCAGCGGAAGCCGTCGTTGCTTTGGCGATTGCGTTGAGCGTTTACAAGGAATTTAAGCAGATTCGCGCAGATAAACTGGCTACCTTAAAAGGCTAAAAGAATAGTTTGTAAGCTTAGTTAAACAAGTTAACCATAAAAAACTAAACGTATAATGAGTTACATACAAACAATGATTCCCTGGGTCCCGATTCTTCCATTATTTGGGGCGATCTTTCTGGGTTTTGCAGGGAAAAGGGTATTTAACAAATTTGGAGAGGATGTAACAGGTATTATCGGGTGTACTGCACCGATTTTATCGGCACTAATTTCTTTTTCATCGTTTTTCGTTCTGATCAGCATGGATGTTTCCGAAAGAATCGTTCGAATTCCGATGATCGATTGGTTTTCTGTAGCCGATCTGAAAATTGAATGGGCATTTCGCTACGATCCGTTATCTGCTTTGATGCTGATGATTATCACCGGAATCGGATCGTTGATTCACATATATGCCATGGGTTACATGCACAAGGATAAGTCTTTCTGGCGATTCTTTTCCTACCTGAACCTGTTTGTAGCATCCATGTTGATGCTGGTTCTGGGAGACAACCTGATTATCATGTTTCTCGGTTGGGAAGGTGTCGGACTGTGTTCCTACCTGTTAATCGGATTCTGGTTTGATGAAGAAGCCAACGCAGTAGCGGGAAAAAAGGCATTTATTACCAATAGAATCGGTGACCTGGGATTTCTGGCCGGTATCTTTCTGGTTATTATGTATTCCTACCAGACATTTGGTGATGTCGATCTGTCCTTTGGCCAGTTACAGGCACGTATTGGTGAATTGTCCCAGTTAACGTTCGCGGGATTTCCGCTGTTGGAAGTCATTGGTTTGTGTTTCTTTATCGGCGCCATGGGTAAGTCGGCACAGATTCCTTTATATGTTTGGTTACCGGACGCCATGGCGGGACCAACACCGGTCAGTGCCTTGATTCACGCTGCTACAATGGTAACAGCCGGAGTGTACATGATGGGTCGATTGTTCTTCCTGTACACGCTAGCCCCCCACATCTTAATGTTTGTTGCGATCATAGCCGCCCTTACTTGCTTCTTTTCAGCAACTATAGGAATGGCACAGTTTGATATTAAGAAAGTTTTGGCATATTCAACGGTTAGTCAGCTCGGTTATATGTTCTTGGCAATGGGTGTGGGGGCGTTTAGCGCCGGAATCTTCCATCTACTGACTCATGCGGCTTTTAAGGCCGCCCTCTTTATGGGGTCCGGATCAGTCATTGTGGCTTTGCATCACAAACAGGATATGCGCGAGATGGGAGGCTTGCTAAAGAAAATGCCGGTCACCGGCTGGGCCTTTATTGCAGCCACCCTTGCCATTATGGGATTCCCCCTGACTTCGGGTTTCTTCAGTAAGGATGAAATTTTGTGGAAGGCTTTTATTCAGGGATCTCCTGCGCTTTGGTTAGTTGGATTCGTTGCGGCCGGAATCACTTCCTTTTACATGTGGCGATTGGTGTTCATGACCTTTTTTGGAAAACCTCGCATGGATCATCATACCTGGGAGCATTGTGAAGAACAGCCTAAACGAACGGTGGTTCCCATCGCAATACTGGCTGTTGCGGCCCTGGTGATTGGTTTCCTGAATGTACCGCATTTCCTGGGTGGTCACAGCAACTTTACGCATTATCTTGATCCGGTTGTACAAGACATTTCAGGTAAACCTGCTGAAAACTATGAGAAAATTACTGCTGCCGTTCCCGTAGCCTCAGACGGACCTGCAGAGGATCATACCGCATTGGAATGGGCATTGATGATAGCATCCGTAAGCTGGGCGTTATTTACAGCATTCCTGGCGTACTTTTTCTACATCAAACGTCCTGAAGCAAGAGCCGGCATCATGTCCCTGCTTTCAGCCCAGAAGATCTTCAAGGTCCTTTATAACAAATACTATGTTGATGAACTTTATGAAGCTGTGGTGATCACTCCGATTCGTAAATTGTTTGAATTCCTGGCTGCCTTCGACGCAATGATCGTGGACGGGCTGGTGAATCTGGCCGGAATTCTCGGCAAGGCACTGGGTGTGATTGTCGGTGTTTTTGACAACGAAATTGTGGATGGTGCCGTTAACGGCGCGGGCTGGACAGCACAAGCCGGTGGTAAGGGAGCCAGTCTTCTTCAATCAGGCAGGATTCAAACAGTTATCGGTAGTTCGTTGATTCTGTTTTTGGCGATTGCATTTGTGGTAGTTTTCTTCTTGGTATAACCGACTGATTCGGTTTAATAATCTATTAATTTAGTTTGGTTTACGTTAAATAATTGAGGTTGTGATGAGTCATATTTTGTCGTTGATAGTCTTTATTCCTCTACTTGGTATACCCTTTTTGTGGTTGGTGCCGAGAGAAAAAGCAAAATGGGTGGCGTTGATAGCAGTCATAATCGATTTCATAGTAGCAATTCCCATCTTTGTGCATTTCAATAAGACTATCAAAGGAGTTAACAGTCTTGAGGGGATGCAGTTCGTTGAGAAGTTACCGTGGATTGGGAGTGAAAATTCTACTTTCCAAATATTTTATCATGTAGGAGTGGATGGCGTCTCTATCACAATGGTTCTGTTAACCCTGATCATTGGTATAATGGCAACCCTGGCATCCTGGAACATCAAAGTATACCAACGCGGTTATTTTGCAATGTTCCTGCTGCTGGAAACAGCCATGCTTGGCGTATTTGTGGCCTTGGATCTGATCCTCTTCTACCTCTTCTGGGAAGTGATGTTGTTCCCGATGTATTTCCTGATCGGAATCTGGGGTGGTCCAAGAAGAATCTACGCGGCTATCAAGTTTTTCCTTTATACCTTGGCGGGAAGTATTTGTATGTTGCTCGCAATCATCGCGATCTGGTATTACGCACCAGGCGGGCATACTTTCAATATCATTGAACTCCTGGAAAGAGTGCAGGCTGGTGGTGAATTTAACGGACCTCCGATTTTCGGGTTGCCTTTTGTTAAGGTTGTTTTTGTTGCCCTGTTTATTGGTTTTGCCATCAAGGTTCCAGTTTTTCCATTCCATACCTGGCTTCCGGATGCACACGTGGAAGCTCCAACAGCGATTTCGGTGATCCTGGCTGGTGTTCTCTTGAAAATGGGTACTTACGGTTTCTTGAGAATCAATTTTCCACTGTTTCCCGAGATTTTCGAATGGTTCCGGGACTTCCTGATCTTCCTGGCTGTTGTAAACATTGTGTACGGTGCATTATGTGCTTTGGCGCAATCAGATTTCAAGAAGATGATTGCTTATTCGTCAGTCAGTCATATGGGATTCGTCATCCTGGGTATTGGCGCTGCAACAGCACAGGGAATCAACGGTGCTGTTCTCCAGATGTTTAACCATGGTACTATCACAGCCATGCTCTTCTTATTGGTCGGTGTCGTATATGATCGTGCACATCACAGGCAGATCGCGGGATTTGGAGGACTAGCCTCGGTAACTCCTGTTTATGCATCAATCACCAGTCTTGCTTTTATGGCTGCGATCGGTTTACCGGGATTAAGCGGATTCATTTCCGAGTTCTTGATTTTAAGCGGAGCTTTCAAAGTTTACCAGGTTGCAACCATTATATCCGGACTTGGAATTGTATTTGGCGCAGGATACATGTTGTGGGCTTATCAAAGAGTATTTTTCGGTAAGGTGAATGAAAAATACAAGGATTTGAAGGACATGAATGCCGTTGAACTGGCATCCGTGGTTCCGTTGGTCATTATTGTGATATTCCTGGGTATTTTTCCTAACTACCTTATCAGTTATTTTGAAACATCACTGAACTATCTCAGTGCTATACTGATCGGTTAATAATCCCCTTTTATCAAGCCGGGTACTTGATGATTCCCGGCTTGAATCAGATAAATAAACTATTGCGAACGTACTAAAATGGTAAATACGTTACATTATTTAAGCTCAATCCCGGCTCATGTGTTAATGGGATGTGCCATACTCTTCTTTTACCTTGGCAGAACCCTGCCGGGTGTTAAAAAACTGCCTGCGTCAACGATTTTTCTGGCGATTTTGGTGGCGAGTTTCATTATAGAAGCAATGGGTAGTGGCTCAAAAGCAATATTTTTTGATCTTCTTCAGGTGGATTCGTTTAGCCGGTTGTACAACCAGATTTTCTTCATTGTAATTGCAGCAACTGTTTTTATGATGCTGTACAACGATGAAATCAACGAGAAGATCAAATGGGAAGTATTCGGACTACTCTCCACAATCTGCCTGGGAATGATGTTAATGACGTCATCCTCCAATTTGTTAATGGCAGTGCTTGCCATTGAACTGGTATCCATTCCGTCTTATGTTCTGGTGGCAATGAACAGCAGATTTCCGGTATCAAAGGAAGCGGCATTGAAATACATTCTTTTCGGATCATTCGCTGCCGGAATTATGCTGTATGGTATGTCATTGATCTTCGGACTAACCGGTTCGTTGACATTTGAAGGGATCTGGGAGTCATTGGGAAAACATTCCATCGTAAACAGCCCGATTTATTTTCTGGCTATTTTGATGACTTTATCGGGGATAATTTTTAAGATTGCGGCTGTGCCCTTTCATTTTTGGTGCCCCGATGCCTATCAGGCAGCCCCGACTCCTGTGACGGCGTTTCTTTCAACAGCTCCTAAAGTGGCAGGTGTTGCGCTTTTGATTAGGTTTTTCTCCTATCATGTGACTTTGCAAGCCGAAGATCTCACTATGATCCTGACCATTATTTCAATAGCGACAATGACCGTCGGAAACCTGGCAGCTCTGAAACAGACAGATATCAAACGACTGTTGGCCTATTCATCCATCTCACACGCAGGATTCCTGTTGATGGGAATTGCCGTATTGAATCCGGCCGGCAGAGATGCTGTCTTCTTTTACATTCCGGTCTATCTCCTGATGAATCTCGGGGCATTTATGGCTGTGATTTATTTGAATGGCAAGGAAGGCAACTTTCAAATTGAGTCATTTACCGGAATGATCAAGCAAAAGCCGCTGGCTGTTATAGGTTTTACGGTATGCCTGTTTAGTTTGGCCGGGATACCTCCCTTTGCGGGATTTATTGCCAAGTTTTACATGTTCAAGGTTGTCATTGAGCAACAGCTTTACCTGTTGGCTGCCGCTGCCGGTATTAACTCGGTAATCTCACTTTACTACTATGTCACTGTGATCCGGGTCATGGTCATTGACTCTGCGGATAAACCGGCAGTTGAAGAGAAAGTCGGACACTTCCCGGTTGCATTTGTAACCATGTGCGCCATTCCACTTGTGGTCTTTGGTGTTTTCTGGAGACCGCTCTTGTATTGGGTGGATAAGGTAAAATTATTGATGTAAAATTACCCGACAATTAATAGATTATTCAAAGCCCGTATTGCAGGATGTGCAATACGGGCTTTTTTTGTGCGATCGTTTGGGGTCGATTGCCATCGAGTCAAAGGATTGATAGATTTAAGAACATACAAAATATTCAATCACAACGATTTAATTTCCTTTTCCCAATCAAAAATGATCGATTCCATAGACAATGTTTCCAACTCACTTCTCACTGATTTTTACCAGCTCACCATGGCCTACGGGTTCTGGAAGTCCGGTATGGAACAAAAAGAGAGTGTCTTTCACCTGTTTTTTCGTCGTGCTCCTTTCAACGGGAATTACGCCATTTCCTGCGGATTGGAGAATGTGATCAGCTATATAAACACCTTGCAGTTTCAAGGTGAGGATCTGGAATATCTGGAATCAATACAGGGTAACGACGGTAACCCTATGTTTGAGAAAGGATTTCTGGATTATCTGAGTAACCTTGATTTCACCTGCAGCATTGATGCTGTTCCGGAAGGAACCATCGTATTTCCCTTGGAGCCTGTTATTCGGATTCAAGGACCGATTGTACAATGTCAGCTTTTGGAGACTCCATTGCTGAATTTGATGAATTTTCCATCATTGATAGCCACCAAGGCTGCCAGAATTTGTCGGGCAGCCCAGGGAGATACTGTTTTAGAATTCGGATTAAGAAGGGCACAAGGAGTTGACGGGGCCATGACAGCCAGTCGTTCCGCCTATATCGGCGGCTGTGACGCAACATCCAACGTCCTGGCCGGAAAAAGATACGGTATACCTGTCAGGGGTACGATCGCGCATAGTTGGGTAATGGCTTTTGCTGACGAGATAGAAGCTTTTCGCACCTATTCCAATGTAATGCCTAACAATTGTGTTTTGCTGGTTGATACTTATTCCACCATCGATGGCGTGAAAAAGGCGATTGAAGTAGGAAAGGAGTTGGAAAAGAAAGGTTATAAATTGTCAGGAATTCGCCTGGATTCAGGGGATTTGGCCTATCTAAGCATAAAAGCCAGGGAGCTGCTTGATAAAAGCGGATTTAAAGATGTTCGTATAGTTGGCAGTAACGACCTGGATGAAACAATCATTCAGAGTCTAAAGATCCAGCAGGCTAGGATCGATACCTGGGGCGTCGGAACCAAACTAATTACAGCCTTTGACCAACCCGCATTGGATGGTGTTTACAAATTGTCTGCTATTCGAACTCCAAACAAAAACTGGGAGTATAAGATTAAAATATCGGAACAATCTGTCAAGGTCACTACTCCTGGAATTCATCAGGTAAGAAGATACCACAGGGATGGGCTCTACAGAGGGGATGTGATTTACGATATCAAGA
>JANQLH010000349.1 GCA_028280735.1 SAR324 cluster bacterium
CAACCGACTTTCTGCCATGGTTGATTGCCTGGCTTATAACAAGAATAATTGTGGGACCGGGTATTACCAGAATAAGAGATGCAGCCAGGGCATACGCCAACCAGATTTCAAAATTCATGGGCTTTCCATCAATGTCTTACTTGGTTAACAGACTGTGTCGTAATAGAAAAATCTATGATTTTTCCTAGATTAATCAACGTTTAGTCACACCCGTCACTCCGGGCTTGCAGCATCGATCGGAATGACAGAGGGTCAAAATCATCGCATGATATGTAAATTGTTTAATTGTGAAACGATCTGTAAGAATGGTCAGCCGAAAACATACCACATTCAGACCAAGTTTCATGCTAGCGATCAGACCTGATTCAATCAAGCCGGTTTTTCATCCCGAATAGAAAGCGTAATACGCCTATTCTTCTCACCAGAAATTCGTAAACCGACATAATGGCAATAAATGTAATCCCGGCGATAATGAGAAATTTAATCAGTGCCGTTACCTCCCATTGCACCACGTAATACCCTATTAACAGGAGGAATAGCTGATGAAGGATGTAAAAGGGCAACACTGCCTGGGTTGCGTAATCCAACCAGGCATTTTTAAAATTGAGATATTTCTCACAAAGACCTATAAACCCACCTATCCAGGCTAAAGAAGAGATCACCCTGATGATCGTCAAACCGGTCGTGAACCAAGAAACTTCATCTCGAACTCTTGGAATAACCCCGGAATAGATAAATAATAAAATCGAAGAGCTAAGGGCAGCAATTACCAACAAGGGGTAGCTTAGTTTATAAACGTTTTTCAAAACCTTCGAGTTACTAAATACAAGATAACCGTAACAGAGAAAAAGCATATAGGAATACAAATCCCAGCCACCGGTCCCTCGCATAAAGCCCAGTTTGTTTATGTCGATAAACAGGTTAATAATAACAATTGGAATTACCAGTAGCAGCAGACTCCAGGAACTTGAAAACAGCTCGGAAAATCGAGCCAACAGTCCCGGTTTGTTGTTTTTTCCAAAGATAAACAAGGGCAGCAAAAGTATTGAAAAGACAAAAAGATAAAGAAGATACCAAAGATGAAAGGCATGCCACGGAAAATTACCTCCAAACATATCCACACCTTGAAAGTAGTGGGGAATGTACTCCAAAAATGAACCCTGGTACCGGCTGTTAGTCAATCTATCCAGGTAAGATTGCGGTGGGGAGGTTACAAAATAACCCAGAATTATAAACGGGATCAAAATTCGTTTGCAACGTTCTACAACAAAATCGAGTGTACTGCGGAATTTTAATGAATGATAGATGGCTGCCCCCGACAAAACAAAAAACAGCGGCATCATCCAGATCACAAAAAAATTAATGTGAACGGTTGAAATGATATTGGTCTCTTCGTTTTTCACATGCCAACCATGAAAATCAAAAAATCGATCGGCATGAAACAGAAAAAGAGACAGCATAGCCAGTACGCGCAGCCAGTCGACATAATATAAACGTTTGGAATCAGGCATGTTGGTTTCCCTGTAAATAAATGATGAGACCAAGAATAGAGGAAAACCTTTTCGAGAACAAGAAAAAGGTGGAATTTAGTGGGAAAGCGCTAACAGACAGATATTAGTATCGCCCGATGGGCAACTGGTTGCCAGTCCTTCTGAGCATTTTCAAAGCTTAAATTAGTGCTTTTTTTGAATGGTGAGTTGGCCTGGTATTAAAATCAATGGAAGATTTTGGGGAGAATAAGAAGGGCCTGAAATCTTTGTGGGATACTAAAGTGCGGAAGTACAATCCCCTGCCGGTTAAGACAGGGAGATTGCACTCCCGTACACCTCTGGTAACATTCGTTAAGAATTAATTGGGAAGGCCAAATTGTCGTTCTTGTTCCAGGTGAAGCACCAGACCAATAACGTTGGCGATATCGTATTCTTCCTGTTGTTCTTTTGTTTCATGTTGCGTTGCTTCCATTTGCATGACCATTCCAATGACACTGGCCAGATCCTTTTCTTCCTCTTCCGCTTTCTGAGCAGCCAGGTCAACAGCGGGCGTAATTTCCTTTTTTTCACCTATGCGGGCAATAAAACCCAAGATTTTCGGCAAGGTGGCGATAAAAATGCTGATCAAAACCAGTCCGCTGAATACAATGGACATTCCTGTGATACTGATACCAATTGCTCCGCCGGCAACTACTGTTTCCATTCCAGACATATCGATGAAACTCCTATTAAGCGATTGTTACTAAAACATCGGCTGTTTGAACGGCCTGATCAGCCGCAACATGAATTTTATTCACCGTTCCTTCCCGTGGCGATTTTACTTCAGTTTCCATTTTCATGGCTTCCATCACGAGCAAGGTTTGGTGGGCACTAACTGTATCTCCTTCGTTGACTTCCAGTCGTAAGATTTTTCCAGGAATTTGGGCCTTTACAGGCTCACCGGATACAGAGCCAGTCGCAGGAGAGTCTGGGACGACTGGCGTGGGTGTTACCGGTACGGCAGTTGCCGGTGGAGCCTGAAAGGTCTGTGTCGGTGCATTAACGGGAGGAATCGTTGCACCTACTGGAGATTGAAAAGCTCCTTTACCTACCACAACCTGGTAGGAGTTATTGTTAACGTTTATTGCGTATGTGTTCTGTCCGGTCACAGGATCCTGGGAACGACTGGCTGATACGGAGATCGCCTCATCCGGGTCTTCCTTTTCAATCTTTCTAATCGACTGTTTAGCATTGCCAAGCAGGAAATCCAATCCTTTGCTTTCACAGCTGGCAATGATAAAGATATTCTCGTCATTGACCGGCAGATTATTATCTTTCAGGATTTTAGTTGCCTTGGGGATTCCTGGTTCCATCAGTTCCAAAGGATCATCTTTGAATACCGGCTTGTTTAATTGCTCGGATGCCAACCTGACTACTTCCGGATCAGGTTCGACAGGCGTTCTGCCATAGTAGCCAAGGACCATGTCGCCGTAGTTCGGGTTGATCTTCTTCCACTTGCCCATTACTACATTGAGGTATGCCTGTTGGAAGTAAAACTGTGAAACGGGGGTTACCGAAGAGCCGAATCCACCTAATTTTACGACTTCCTGCATCTCTTTGATCACTTTGCCATACAAATGCAAGGTTTTGGTGTCTCTCATCATCATGGTATTGGCAGTTAAAGCACCACCTGGCATTGGTGAAAGCACAACCTTGGGAGAAACCATTTTTGCCTCGGGAGGAAAAAAGTAATCCTTCATGGCTTCTTCGAAAACCTCTTCGGCTATCATAATCTTATCAATATCCACATCCAGGCTATAACCCGTGCCTTTTAACGTTTGAACCATGGAAAGAATATCGGGTTGTGCTGTTCCACCGGATACCGGGCTCTTGGAAAGATCGATGCCGTCCGCACCACCTTCAATCGCGGCTAAATTCTGACTTAAACCGTAACCGGCTGTATCATGGGTGTGAAACCAGAGTACGGTCCCTTCAGGAACCATTTTACGGGCGCCTTTAAGGGTATCGAAGACTTTTCGCGGGTTTGCCGTGCCCGTGGCATCTTTAAAACATATGGACTGGAAAGGAACATCGGATTCGAGAATGGTCTTCAATCGTTCAAGATAAAATTCTGAAGTATGTGCGCCCTCACATCCCGGTGGTAACTCCATAACAGTAATAACGATCTGGTGATGAAGACCGTGATGACATATACGCTCGCCGGAATACTGAAGGTTGCGAACATCGTTCAATGCATCAAAGTTTCGAATGGTAGTCATCCCGTGCTTTTTGAACATCTTGGCATGAAGATCGATAATATCCTTTGGCTGCTGACTCAAGGCAACAACATTGATACCACGAGCAAGAGTTTGCAGATCAGCTTCAGGGCCCGTTGTTTGTCGGAATCGATCCATCATGTCAAAAGCCGATTCATCGCAATAAAAAAACAGGCTTTGAAATCGGGCTCCGCCTCCTGCTTCGAAATGGGTAATTCCTGCCTCCACAGATGCTTCCAGGGCTGGAATAAAATCATCGGTTAAAACCCTGGCACCAAAAACAGACTGGAATCCATCCCGAAACGATGTATCCATAAACCTGATAACTTTACCACTCATGAACCTCTCCTCCTAACTATTATCGCTTGTCAATGTAAAATCAACAGATCGAAATACTACCGCCAGATAATTTGTTGAAAACGAACAGAATGAAAAAAATCGATCTGTTGATTCGATAGTAAGTTCATTCAGCAATTGTAGTGCCAGGAAAACCAAATAATATAGATTACCTGTAACTACAATAACTTAAAAACAAATCAAATTCCGAAATCAGATGATTTTTGATGAGATATTTCTCAAATTCGAGATTTCCCTCAACAAGAAAACCTTGAGATATTTCAGGGCCCATCTTGCTTAAGAGGTAATCCCTGCTTTTCCAAAAAAGCACTTCTTTCATCAACAATATCAACATTGATCATCAGATGGTAGCTTTTATAACCAAGCTCTGCCATTGCTGACTGAATGGGCTTGAACCATAAAGCACTCCTGCGATTGATCGGGTTCAAGCAGTATTCCCCTGGTTAAGGAGAGAACAAACTCGGAAAGCGCATTCTTTGAACCGGAGGAGTTTCTTGCCCAACGAAACGCAAAATCCGATTAGCCGGTTATTTCGATAAGGAAACTATAAGCGGGAGTGAGTGACGTCGGAACAAGAAAAACCGACGCAACTATCGAATGGCTGCAACGCAGCTGGTATATCTTCCCGGAAAACGACCTGCTTTATGAGAAAATCCATGCACGGAATAGAATAGAAGAAATCGAGTTTTTACCGGGTTTTCCATGTCATCGCACCTCCATTGCAGAACTGGTTACCAGGCTGGATATCCTTGCACAAAAAGGTCTGGTTTGGGAGGACTTCAAAAACGGTTCCCTGCGATATGGTTTGAATGACTCGCTTTTCTCCATTTATCACCCCGGTTTTTGTCCCGGCAGAGATGATGACAGTTCCAAAGCTACTGCTCCATTTGACCCCCGTCATCACGCCTTAAGAATCGATCGTATTTATTGATTCATATTCGAGTAGATTTATAGATCGAATTCCGTTTGTTAAAAAAAACAACAATTACCGGAGACACATTTGCCAATATCCAAATCGATGATTCTTCCTTATCTCAGCATACTCGCCGCTACTATTCTTTGGGCGAGTTCCTTCATTGCTCTCAAAACAGCATTTACTGTCTACGACCCGATGGTGGTGATTTTTGGCAGGATGATCATTGCTTTGATATTTATTTTATTGTTTTTCAAACCACTGAGAAACTTCCGGTTTCGTAAAAAAGACGTCAAATTTTTTCTATTTTTGGGTTTTTGCGAACCTTGTCTTTATTTTGTGTTTGAAGCCATTGCCTTGCAAAACACTTCTGCTTCGCAGGCAGGAATGGTAACAGCCACGTTACCTTTAATTGTCGCCATACCGGCCTGGTTATTTCTGAAAGAGGAAATGAACGCCAGGAAAATTATAGGATTTGCCCTTGCCGTGGCGGGTGTGGTGCTGTTGAGTATTGGAAGTGATGTAACCGAAAACGCACCCAACCCGTTGTTCGGCAACTTCATGGAGTTTATGGCAATGGTGGCTGCATCGGGCTATATCATCACCATGAGGCATCTTAGCACCAACTATTCATCATTGTTTGTAACCTTCTTTCAAGCGTTTATCGGTAGCGTCTTTTTTCTTCCTTTATTGGCCCTCCCGACAACTACTTTGCCTACCTCATTTGAGCTCACCCCTGTCTTAGCCGTAATATATCTAGGGATATTCGTGACCTTCGGCGCTTATGGATCTTACAATTACGCCATTAGTAAAATACCAGCCAGTCAGGCCACTGCGTTTATTAACCTGATTCCCGTGTTTACCTTGATAATGGGAGTCTTGATCCTTGGTGATCAACTGACACTGATGCAGGGAGTTGCTGTCGTTATTGTATTTTTGGGAATCTATGTCAGCCAGATGAAAAGTAAAAGCAAACAACTTTAGTTCGATATTAATCAACACCCGGACAAACATCCCTTTCAATCTTTCAAGCTATGATCCGGTAAGCCGGCACCGGTTGGTTATCAGTTGCCTGTCACCACTCCGAAGGGAGGCTTTGCTTTATTCCTTCAGCCTCGGGAAAAAAGATAAAAGATTGCGAATCGAGTTCATCTTCCTGTATACTATGAGGACCTTAATCCGAAAACAAAGCTGTTTTACATGAATTGGATTCCCTAAAACACGATGTTAACAGGCTTTATATGGCTGATAAATATCCGAAATCAGATCTAATAGATGAACAAGCACAGGTTTTGATAGTTGATGACGACCGGGATAACCTGGATTTACTCACCCATATGATGGAACATGAGGGATATCACATCCAGACTGCCAAATCCGGGGAAGAAGCATTGAATAGCGTGAAGGAAAACCCTCCTGACCTGATTCTACTTGATATTAACATGCCGGACATGAGCGGCTATGAAGTCTGCCAAATCCTAAAAAACAACCCTGCCAGTGAAAAGATACCCATTATATTCTTAAGTGCCCTGGATACTATGGATGACAAAATGGAGGGATTTAAATCGGGCGGTTGCGATTTCATTACCAAACCATTTCAGCTTGAAGAAGTGCTGGCCAGGGTTGGTGTTCATAAGGATCTCCACCAATTGCAACGGAAACTGGCATTGGAAGTTGAGGAAAGGAAAAAAGCGGAAAAAGAGTTGCAAATAGTAACCAGAAACCTGGCGCTCAGAGTTCAATCCCTTGCATGCCTGCATGGTATTTCGCGAATAATGGAGCGAACGGATCTGCCATTGGAAGAGCTGTTTCAACACACTGTTGAGTTGATTGTCCAGTCAATGCCCTATCCGGAAAAAACGGCCGCAAGGATTACCTTCGGCAATGAAAGTTTCCAGACCCATAACTTTCAGCCTGCAGCCCTAATGCAAACCAGTCGAATCGATTTAAACGAGAAAGCGACGGGAATGATCGAAGTATCCTACCTGGGCGATCAGCCGGATGGGAGAGCTGAACTCTTTTTTGAAGAGGGCCGTGAATTGATCTACACCATCAGTAGGCATTTGGGAAGAGTATTGGAGCGAAAGGAAATGGAGTTGGAAATGATGGATGCCAAAGAAGCTGCAGAAACCGCCAACCGATTTAAATCAGAGTTTATGGCCAACATGTCTCATGAGTTGCGCAACCACATGCATCACATTCTGAGCTATGCCCGCCTGGGAATCGAAAAAATCCCGAAAATCAATATCGAGAAGATTCTGCATTATTTTGACCGGATCAAACAATCCGGTGAAAACGTTCAAGTTCTGCTTAACGATCTTTTAGACCTGTCCAACTTGGATTCGGGTAAAATCTGTTTCAATTTCGCAGAGGCCAGTATTTTTAAAATCGTGTCGGAAGTCGTTACCGAGCTTCAGCCTATTGCTATCGAGAACGGGCAACAGATAGAACTGGAAAGATCCGACATCAAGCTGAATGTAGTTTGCGATCAGGCCAAGATCGGCCAGGTAGTTAGAAACCTCCTGATGAATGCCATTAAAATCACTCCCTGTCATAAGAAAATTTCCTTCGCATTTTCGGATAGCGAAGTGATCCGGGATGATCAAAGCCTACCCGCTCTCCGTGTATCTATCACCGACCAGGGAAAAGGACTTGAAGAAAACAACCCGGATGAAATTTTTGACAGTCGGATTCAACACAACAACGAATCCAAATCGGGCGGTTTGGGACTGGCCATCTGCAAAAAAATTATTCAAGAGCACCAGGGAAGAATCTGGGCGGACAATCACCCGGATGGAGGTGCTGTGGTTAGCTTCGAACTACCCTATGTTCATAATTGAATCAGCTTTTTGTCATTTTCAAGAGTGCAAAATAAGTGGTCACCTCTAAAAACCGTCCCTCTTTGTATCAATTATTAAAAAAAGCTACGATTCTTCCATTCCGCAGAAATCCGGCAGCTCAGCAAGTGACAGACTGTTAAACTATAGTGTCGCAAAAGCAAGGGGAAGCTACCCTGCCTGAATAGCGCCTTCCCCGTGCAATCCCCTCTTTTGAATGCAGAATTGGGGATTCCGGCGTCACTCAAGCCAAACAGAAAACGGAAAGCATACCGCAATACTCAAGCAATCCCGGCCCCGGGAAACCATTCACTACTCTTTTCCAAAACTGTAAAAAACGTTGTCAAAAGTTAAAAGCTTATGCGACAATTGGTCGACTTCCACTCCAAGCGACTAATAAAACATACAGCCCCGATTATACTATGGTTACCATAAAAGTTAACGGCCAGACACATCAACTAAATGTAGATCCCGAAACCCCATTACTTTGGGTGATCAGAGAACACCTGGGACTAACCGGAACCAAGTACAGCTGTGGAATAGCCAAATGCGGGAACTGCATGGTGTTAATTGATGGTGAAGCCTATCCGTCCTGCATCATTGCGTTGGCTGACGTGAATGGAAAAGACATTGTCACCATTGAAGGATTAAACGGAAAATACGCCGAAGCTCTAACTAAAGCCTGGTTGGAAGAAGACGTTCCGCAATGCGGCTATTGTCAATCCGGACAAATAATAACGGCGACATCCCTACTCACGGAAAATCCGAATCCAAGCAATGAAGAAATAGATGAACCCATGTCCCGGGTACTTTGTCGCTGCGGGACCTACCCGGCTATTCGCCGTGCTATTCATAAAGCAGCCAAGGAGGTGAAAGCATGAGATCGGATAAACTGAAGCTGACAAGAAGACAATTGATCAAGGGTGGATTGACATCAAGTACCGTACTTTTGCTGGGGTTCCATCTACCCGGCTGTTCCAGCGCTGAGGAGGTGACACAGGCGATGTTGTCCGACGGAACTTATATGCCCAATGCCTGGGTCATGGTGGATCGAGACAACCAGGTTACCGTGATGGTTAATCACTCGGAAATGGGTCAGGGAGTTCTCACTTCACTTCCTACAATCATTGCTGATGAAATGGATGCAGACTGGAAAAAAGTGAAAGGTGAGCATGCTCCTGTAGCGGATGTGTATAAGAACCCTGCCATGAAGATGCAGTTAACCGGGGGTAGCACCAGTGTGCGAACAACATGGGATATTCTAAGGCAAGCCGGCGCAACAGTTCGAACCCTGTTTGTAAGGGCAGCTGCGGCAGACTGGGAAGTACCCGAAACCGATTGTGAGACTGCTGACGGATCGGTAATACATCGTTCATCCGGCCAAAAGTTGACTTACGGGGAACTCATTGACGCAGCTGTCAAACTGCCGGTCCCTGAAAAAGTGCAACTAAAAAAACCTTCCCAGTTCAATCTGATAGGAAAGGAAACTGCCAGACTCGATACCCTACTAAAAATAGACGGCAGTGCTATTTACGGAACCGACGTCAATATACCCGGTATGCTGAATGCCACCGTCATTCACCCACCGGTTATAGGTTCCACACTGGTCAGTGTTGACGATAGTGATGCACTGAAAATGGCCGGGGTCAAAAAGGTGATACCCATAAGTACCGGGATAGCTGTTGTGGCCGATACATATTGGCAGGCATATCAGGCGAGTCTGCATTTAAAAATTGAATGGACTGAAGGTAATAAACATATAGTCGATACCTACACTTTAAAGAAGAAATGGCGGGAATTAGCCTACGAGAAAGGGGATTCCGTTTATGAGCTGGGTAATGTCGAGGATATAAAAGATACGCAAGGGATGCTGGTGGAGGCTGATTATGAGCTACCTTTTCAAGCGCATGCAACCCAGGAGCCGATGAATTGCACAGCTGATGTCCGTGCAGATGGTTGTGATATCTGGGCACCGACCCAAAACCAGGGAGGAACCCATGCGATCGCAACCTTTATTACCGGTCTGGATCCCGATACCGTAAAAGTTCATACCACGTTTTTGGGAGGAGGGTTTGGCCGCAGGGGAGAAATCGATTTCGTCACAGAAGCAGTGGAACTCTCCCAGGCAATGAAAAAGCCGGTGAAAGTTATCTGGTCAAGAGAAGAAGATATGACCACGGATTTTTATCGACCCGCCAGTTTAAATCGAATGAAAGCCATCTTGGATAGCGACGGCAACCCCCTCGCATGGACTCATCGGATCGTGGGTATGGATCACTTTGTACAGGCCGTACCAAAATTCATCCCGGCTCTCGCACCGACCTGGCTGCCAAAGTTTGTGAAAGAGGGAGCAGCATCCATGGCAGGAGGAATAATGAACACCTTTGCCGCAGGCAAAGGTCTGACTGGAGGAGCTGGTCCTATCTGCTATGATATCGAAAATGTCAGGTTGGAATTTGTAAACGATGACATTGGTGTTCCCGTGGGTTTCTGGCGTTCCGTCGCTAATTCCTCAAATGGATTTGTCGTGGAATCCTTTATCGATGAAATGGCCATCGCAGCTGACAAAGATCCCTTCCAATACCGTTTTGACTTGCTAAAGGGACAACCAAGGCTGCAAAATGTGCTGAAACTGGCAGCCGAAAAATCGAACTGGGGAAGCCCTGCCAAAAATGGTGCTTCCAGGGGAATTGCCGCGCATATTTTCCATGATACCCTGGTCAGCATGGTTGCTGAGGTCACCGTCAGCAAGGAAGGTGTTTTGACAATCCACCGCGTCATCACAGCTGTGGACTGCGGAGTTGTTATCAATCCGAAAATTGTCAAAGCCCAAATGGAAAGTGGAATTGCCTTCGGTTTGACGGCCACCCTCAAGAGCAAGATAACTTTTACCGAAGGAAGGGTAGATCAGCAGAATTTTGATAGCTTTGAGGTCCTGCGATTGAATGAAATGCCGGTGGTTGAAACCTATATCGTAGATAGTAACGAAGCGCCAACAGGCATCGGGGAAGTAAGTGTGCCAACGATCGGTTCAGTGATAACCAACGCAATCTTTGCCGCGACAGGCAAACGAATACGAAACATCCCGTTTACCTCTGACGATCTGGCAACCTGAACCGAAAAGATAAACGTCGGGATATGGGGTCATAACCATCCAGGTTCAATCCTGGCTGATCCATATCCCCAACACAGGTTACTTCAATGGCAACCCGGCTAAAAGATACTTATTCCTCATCAAAATCTTCCGGATTGATACACAATTCTTCCCGATCGATCATCTTCAAACAGGCATTCACGACCTCACAATCGTCTTCGAATCCGATCGGAGATTCAAAGTCATCAATCTCATCTTCTCCCAGTGAAAAATAGCAAATCATTCCCAAGCACCATTTCTGGGCAAAATCAGGAATCGATTCCCACTCAGCTACAACTGTCCGAAAAACCTCAACAATAGCTTCAGCCAACCTGAAATTAACCATAATATTGGTCTTATAGACCTCTTTTGCTTTGGCAACATGATTTTCTGCTTCCTGTAACATCTCTTGGGGTGACAAATCGTTATTGGCCAAACAATCGCTTAAAACTGTCAGCTCTTGTTGTGTCAGCCCCCTTGGTTGAAGTGGGTTCATAAATCAATTATACTAATGGGTTAAGATTTTATCGGTTTCGACCGATTAAGCATGAAATCGAAGAATACTCTCCGGTTAGAAAATCGGGATTAGTAGTTACCGCTTCATCGCTACTATGGCATAACATTCATCGGATTGTCACTAGAGCAAAACTTGGGAAAAACTTTACTTTATCGTATTAATATGTTAAAACGGATCGTTCCTATGCTGTGCAAAAATATATCATCATAACAGTGTATTATGGTGAGCACAGCTTTTTTAAACCGTTTTAGGAGAGAAAATGAAAAGTCAAAAATCTTTTATTTTCAAAATTTTAGGTGTTTTTTTCAGCATTAGTTTTCTGTTTTTTTTCCAGCCCGTTTTTGCTGCAAATCAACCCTATGACAGATGGTCTGAAAGAGGCAGAATTATTTCCTGGACGCACTTGAAGCGTATCTCCAAGCCTCAAATTTACCGAAGTATTATGGAAATGCCCTGGAAAGATACCTATCCGAATATGGACCTCAGCGACCTTTGGGATTTTTTTACTCCCAGGGAGTTGCGGGGGGCTATCGATTACAAAATCGATGTTTACCGGTTGACTTATGAAACAGTGGATCCTCACGGCAATCCAACTGCTGCATCCGGCGCGGTGCTGGTTCCCAAAAACCACAAGAAACGCGGATCATTACTCAGTCTGCAAAGAGGAACCATTTTTCTGGATAATGACGCTCCATCCTTTGGTGGACTTGAAAACTGGGGAATTTGGAGGGCACTGCTACCGGCATCATCCGGTTTTTTTACCATCATGCCGGATTTTTTCGGTTACGGCGCCTCAAAACATATGGTGCATCCCTATGCCATGGCAGATCCAACGGCTATTGCTGCCATCGACATGATAAAAGCTGCCCGGAAATTCGCAGAGACTATCAACTGGCAACTGGATGACAAGCTTTTCCTGGCCGGGCTCTCTGAAGGCGGTTACGCTACCGTGGCCATTCACAAGGAAATTGAAGCAAACTATTCCGACACAATGCAGGTAACGGCTTCAGCACCTGCAGGGGGCCCCTACGTACCTTCGGTAATCCTGGGATCTATTTTCACCAGTGAGTTTGCATTTGCAGCTAATATCGTTTCCCATATTTTGATGTCGTATAATGACACCTACAGATTTGACAGACCGCTCGCCGATTTTTTCAATCCCCCGTTCGATGAGACTATGTGGATCTTACATAACAAGGCAAATTCCGAGGATTATATCGAAAGCCAAATGCCTTTATACACTGCGGAATTATACAGCCCGACATTCCTGGCAGATTTTAACGGCGCTGGTGAGGTGGATCTAAAACAAGCTATTGCAGAAAACGACCTGCATGTAGGTTGGGCACCTATCGCTCCCATGAGAATTTACAGCGGAACGGAGGAAACGATCGTTCCTTACCCGATTTCCGAATTGCTTTATTTCAGTCTGAATCAACCGGGAACCGATGTAGCCCTGGTGCCGGTGGAGGGTGCGGATCACCTGCAATCTATCGTGCCGATCACGTTGCTGACCATCGATTGGTTTAAACAATTTTAAAACTCTGATTTTAATTTTTCGGATGAAAGCTACGCTTTCTAAAAAAATCTTTTGATATTTGCATGAATATAGGATGAGCCGGCGCATAGAACTGTGTCACAATCAAACAACTTGCATATCATGTTATGATTTTGCAGCTTTGTCATTCCGATCGTTGCTGCAAGCTTCGCATCTCATGACCCGGAATCCATCGTGTAACGTGCTGAAATCATGAATAGACTCCGGGTCGACAGACTGTGTCGTAATATAAAAATCTTTGATTTTTCCAAGAACATCGGGTCAGTGGGAGCTGACGCTCCCGACTGCCCACAGAACCGTGCGTACGGG
>JANQLH010000366.1 GCA_028280735.1 SAR324 cluster bacterium
CATCCAAACTGCGTTCGATAGTGGCATTACTATTTACCGAACAATCCGGAAAGATTAGCCAAGTAGCGCATTACTTCGGCAAGGATTTATCACCGTTAAGCAGGCAGCTTACAAATTTGGATAAGAATTTACCTAACGACAATTCTTTGCAGAGAGATATCGACAAACTGAAAATCTATTTGAACGCAAGAACGCAAGCCTGACCCCTGTCTCCTAAAAGGAATAGACTGGCAGGGAAAGTTTGGTGAGGGATTTCCTGAATTTTTCATCGAATGTGGCGATGGATGTGTTTTTGGACTTTATGCAAAGTGCAGCTATGATGGCATCTCCGAAGTCAGACATTTTCGATGGCCAGATTTTTAGAACTGTGTTGATGTCTACA
This sequence comes from SAR324 cluster bacterium, assembly GCA_028280735.1. Lineage (GTDB taxonomy): Bacteria > SAR324 > SAR324 > XYD2-FULL-50-16 > XYD2-FULL-50-16 > JAHJTV01. The sequence goes on from JANQLH010000366.1 coordinate 383, forward strand.
TCATTAGCAAGGTTCACCCCGGGCAGGTTTAAAAAATCGACTATCAATTCATTTATTTTATCTTTTTTTACCTTATATATCTTGTCAAGAACATTAACAAACTCAGTAACAACATTTTGGTGGCAAATAATCGATAGTTTTAAACGAGCTGCATTTTCAAACAACTGGGCTGCTTTTTCCTGCTGATCCGGATTTCTGTCTGTGACAAAGGAAACCAATGAATTGGTATCAATAATGACATTTTTCATTTAGATTTCTCAATTCTTCCGGTTTTTGATTGAGCAATATCTTCTGTTATATTACCTTTCCCTACCGAAATAGTGTTTCTGTGATCTAAAAACTTACTATGAACCGGCTTCAGTGTAACTTTTCCGTTTTTCAATTCCCAATCCAAGGTATCATTTATTGATAGTTTTAATTCTTCGCGAATCGCCTTGGGAATTGTCGTCTGGAATTTTGACGTAATCGTTGATTTCATGGATTGCTCCTTGTGGTGTAATAAGACATCTCTGGTTTAAAATTCCTTACATATTGATTCTATTGTAAGGATGCCATCGCGTCAAGATTGGAGTACAAGGGTCGGACCAGCGCCAGGACCGGTAAATAGGTCATTTCTTATGCTTTATCGTATTCCTAAAGGTATTAGAACCCATTTTTTGCCACCAAAAACAGCATCCTAAGAAACTCTATCTTATTTTGTTTTTCCAATCCAATACAGACCCCAAACCCTTTAATAACCTATGAAGAGTATTTTTATGTCTTCTGTTTGACCCATGCTTTAATGGACTACCCTTTGTTTGACAAGTTGATGTATTCATGCAGTAGTTTGACATATTTATGTCACCTTCGATAAAATTAGACTTAAAAGTAACGTTTCTATTTGATTAAGCATAAAAGGGTTTAGCAATGAGAACAACGATTCGCCTGGATGACAATTTATTAAAGGATGCAAAGAAAGCAGCCTTGGAATCCAACATGAGCTTAACGTCGTTGATAGAAGTTGCCTTGAAAGAAAAGCTTTACAGGCAGGAACAATTAGGTCCTTTAAAACCTGTCAAACTCAAAACATTTAAAGGAGCAGGGCTTCAACCAGGGGTCGATTTGGATGATACCAGGTCGCTGTTGGACATTATGGAGGATTGATTGTGCTGCTGTTTGATGTAAACGTCTTGGTTTATGCGCATCGGGAGGACGCGAATAACCATCTTCAGTTTCGCAGATTCATTGAGACAGTGCTCACCAATGACAGTTCCTTTGGATATTCCACTCAGGTTTTGAGCGGTTTTTTACGAGTGGTTGCACATCCAAAGGTTTTTAATCCACCTTCGCCTTTAATGGTTGCCACTGAGTTTTGCCAACAGATTGTCGATTGTCCAAATGCATTACCAATCACAAACGGCAGTCGACATTGGAGTATTTTTTTGGAGCTTTGTTCAAAAGTTGATGCTAAAGGAAATCTAATCCCGGATGCATTTTTTGCTGCCTTAGCCATCGAATCCGGATGCACATGGGTGACAACTGACAGAGACTTCAGTCGCTTCCCTGGTTTGGACTGGAAACATCCTTTAACAGATTTCTAAGAAAAACATGAAGGGGTCAGGCTTGGATCTTTGGGTTTTTGCCGGTAATTGACTATTATCACATTGATATTCTATCCAAGTTCGTTTCAGTTCCAAAGATGAGTCCTTGGTGCACAAACCGGGAGCTTGTTTCACTGATGCGGTATATCACGTAATACTTCGAGGTTATGGTGAACAAGTCATTTTTATCGATACTAGGGATTATCCAATCTTCGGCCAGGTGGCAGCAAAAGGTTACCGTGTTTAATCAGCAAATTCATGGGTAATGTTGGTTGCCAGACCATGTTCGCAAAGTGGTTGGAGTGGCCGAAACCCCACTCTCCCAAATCATTCGAAATCTGTCGTTTGATATACCCATTGGATCAATAGACGAGAGAAAAGAACCGGCCATCACTTTCAAGGAAGGTATAAAGCGCTTTTAATTGATGCCGGCAACTATCTACCGGAACCAAGCGGAAGCTGCTAATCGCTGAACAGCTGAAACGGGATATTGGCACTTGAAAAAAACCAAAGAGCCAAGCCTGTTTACCAATAATTTAATGGTTGTTTTTTGAACAACAATCCCGCTTAATATTTTCCGAAATTTTCGTCATCCAGTGTTATTTGCACGGTTGTCCGCTTTTCAGTTATTGGCGGTTCCAGTTGTGGTAACGGTGCTGTCTTGTACTCAGGCACTGTCGCTTCCTCCGTATCGTCATCTTTCATGAAAGCTTCTTCAGCCGGGCTTTGGTCCAGTTTGAACCTTGCCATTAGTTGTTCAAGTTGAGTTGCCCGACTGCTTAATTCTTCAGACGATGATGCTGTTTGTTCCGATATTGAGGAGTTTTGTTGAACGACTGAGTTAATCTGCCCCAAACCTTTGTTTACTTCATCGATTCCTGTGGTCTGATCTTTGGACGCGGATGCGATTTCGGCCACCAGATCGTTGACCTTGGTGATGCTTTCACTGATTTCGTTGAGAACAAGAGCTGTCTTATCGGCATTTGCCACACCCGCTTCAACTTCTTTTCCCGACTTTTCGATCATCTCTGTACTTGACCGCGCCGCTTCCGCACTCCGCGCAGCAAGGTTTCGAACTTCCTCTGCAACGACTGCAAATCCTTTTCCGTATTTACCCGCCCGTGCCGCTTCCACGGCGGCGTTCAACGCGAGAAGATTTGTCTGAAAGGCGATTTCATCAATGACCTTAATAATTTTGAATACATCGGTACTGGTAGCGTTGATACTATTCATCGATCCAAGCATTTCTTCCATCTGCTTCGTTCCGCGGCCGACGATCTCTATGGTTTTATCGGAAAGCTGCGAGGCCTGGACAGCGTTATCGTTGTTAGTTGATGATTGGGCTTTGACTTCATCCATTGTCGAACTGATCTCCTCAAGACTGGCAGCTTGCTGACTTGCACCGCTGGCTAGTTCCTGTGCCGACGATGACAGTTCAATGGCCCCACTATTAATTTGTCGGCTGTTCCGAGCGACTTGATGTATCGTTTTGCCAAGAACTTCAACGCTGCTGTTGATGCTCTTTTTTAACCTTTCCAGGTCGCCTTTGTGTTCGCCTGTGACACGTTGTGTAAAGTCGCCCTTGTCCACTGCATCCATAACCCGGTTAATATTTGCAATCGACTCGAAAAGAGATTCGATCAGCGTACCAAATGCGTTAACGGTTTCTCCAATCTCGTCTTTCCGGGGATTAATCACCTTACCTGAGAAGTCTCCTTTTTCCACAACCTTTGTGACCTGGTTCCGAAGATCGAGCATGGGTTCTGTAATTACCTTGGCAAAGAACAACCCGAGGGCAATAAGCGCCAAACTCGAAAGAATCAGGAAGGCACCCATAAAAATACTGAGTTTGGTGATGTTCCCGAACGTGCTGTTAATGTTTTCCGATTCGATATCGTACAGCAATTTCTGAAGCTCTATTGTCTGGTTGTGAATAGTTGTCTCCGTTTGTTGCAAAGACTCGATATTGGCTATGTACTGTTCCACAAGCCCCTTGATTTCCAAATTGGCTTCCCGTGAAGCAACTGCTAATCCGGCAAAGCGTGTATTCTTTAGACTTTCGACATCCTTCTCGACGTTTTCAAGAAGCTGCTTGATAAACTCAACAAAATCCTTTTTTTTCTCAAAATCACCAATTGTCTGAAAAAGGAGAACCTGCATTTTTAAATTGTTTTTGGTGTTGGTCGCAGCCCCTAAAATAACGGTACGTTCCAATACCGAAACCTGGCTCCTTTTATTTTCGTCGATAAGGTTATTGACAGTAAGGTTGATAAATCCATCCGATTGTTTCATTGAAAATTCTGTCAGTTCGACAATCTGGCCGATATGGGCACTGTTCTGTTGTCTGAGAGTGGCAACGTTTTTAACGCTCTGCTCTATCTCTTCCAAACCGTCAATCATCTCTTCCGCATCAAATGCATTTTGCGACTTCAAAGATTTTATCGCTAGTTGGACTTGGTTTGAGAAGTATTCCTGCGAAACTGTGCCGAGAAAATATTTGTTTGTGAAATCTACAAGAGCATTCAGCTGAATTGAAGTTTGAATTACGATACCCGATTTGGTTTTAAGCGAATCAATCAGCGATGATCCCGAGACCCAGGCAAGCAATAGAAGGGTAATGATTATAATTGCTTGAATCAGGCTTGGCAGAATAAGTTTGTATTTTAGTTTCATGTCGGTATCCGGCTGGGTGTTGCGTTGAATGTTAACGGCAAAACAAGCAGGTTAGCTATCAACTTCGGGTTGTTCAAAGCCCAAAATCACGGAAATTGTATCAGAGCAGGCCATGAGACGCAAATTTTTTATATTTTTTTTATTTCGTCCTGACCAAGGAATCGTTAATGAAGGGGTCACCCATTAAAGAATTGATCAAGCGAAAAACACACAGCTCCCCGGAAAAAAATAAAGTGCTTTTCGCGGAAACATAGTCTTCACCGGGAGCTTAGCTTGTAATACTACCCGTGCCTCTCAAGCAGAATGTGGCAGTTTTGAAAAATCCAAAGATCCAAGCCTGACCCCCTTCCGGGAGTTCGGGTTGGGCCAAGCGATCGATGATTGTTGATTTAGTCGGTCAGTTCAAGAGCGAAGCTGATGGCTTTGGAAGCAAGCTTGAGTTTTTCCTTGGAAAGGGCCGTAATCAAAGAACCGATTTTGGCTTTTGAAACGGTCTGAATGTGGTCAAAATTGATGACACTGTCTCTTGGCATTCCATCCAGTGTTGATAGGAATACTTCACTTGGTATATTGCGGATTGTTGTGGTGATGGGGGCGATAGTGACTTCACCCAAGACATCCAGAATGGAATTTCTGGTTAGAATTAATACAGGTCGTCTTTTATCCGGAGGTTGAAATTTGTACCATCTGATCTCTCCTCGATTCATTTGTCTCCCCAATCCTGTTCATTTTCCCAGACACTGAACTCTTCCTCATTGACGGGGTGGTTTTTATATCCATCAATATGTTGTTTCTCCAGAATGCTCTTTTCATATCGTTCGACCGCATCTTTTAAAGCCTGACGCGTAAAGGCCGACCGAGTCATTTTTAGTTTTTTCGCTATCACATCAACAGACTCAACGATCTCTTCCGTCAGTGTCATTTGAATTGTCCTCATGATTATCCCTATAATAATGTATGTTTAAGAACACATTAGCATGCATAAAGATGCTGATCAATGAAGTGGACCCCAAAATGTTTGTTTTTAGAAGTTAAACCAGACGTGCCTCTTCACCGCAAAGGTACGAAGTTTTTCATTTAAAGGTTTTTAATCTCAGGAACCGGGGAGCGTTAACTGAAGTATCTACCAGAATCACGATTTGGTTTCTCTATCTTTTTTATGATCATAGTCGGGGGCAAACTTGATGAAACCGGAATGCTCTGTAAGATCTATTCTGCTCTTTAGCGTATATATACGATTAACGCTTCTCTTACCAGATCTTTCTTTGTTCGTACTTTGCTGACTGCAAAAGCCTTTTCCAGTGATTCGTCATCAATGTCAATATTTGTACGCATAGACCTCCTTTATACGAGAAACTTGAGTGTATATACACATTATGCACTCAAGAGGTGTGTGTTCAAGTGAAGTCGCAGCTATTGTCAGGTTTGGCCAATTGAA
>JANQLH010000405.1 GCA_028280735.1 SAR324 cluster bacterium
CAGTATAGCCAAAAAGTAGATCCCCAGGTTCAAGTTGAACCGTTTCAATTTGAAATGTCGCCCCTTCTATCGGCCCTAATGCAGGACCGGTTCCGGACAGTTCTTTTTTAATGCCTTGTTTACCTAAAATAAAGAAAGGTTCATGTCCTGCATTAACATAGTGTACCGTACCTGTAAGAGGATCGATAGTACCGAAAAATAAAGTAACAAACATACCATCTTCGCCGTGCTCTTTGGCGATATACTCATTGGTCAGGTATACGGTCCTTAAGGCATCTTCAGGGATCCACCGGCTGTCGGCTCCGTTCAGCCTGCATGAATCCGAGCCTGAACTGAAGGATCCTGAAAAAATTCTAAGCAGACTTCTGGTTAAAGCCATAAACAGTGCCGAGCCCACACCTTTACCGCTGACATCACCGATCACGAACCCCAGGTGATTATCCGGCAGTTCAAATACATCATAAAAATCACCGGACATCTGTAAGGCTGAATGGAAATAGGCTTCAATATCAAATCCCTTAACATCGGGTAACCGGCCTGGCAGAAAATCTTTCTGGATTTTTTTTCCGCGTTCCAATTCGTCGTTCAGCGCTTTGGAATATTTTAATCGTTCTTCTGAGACGTCGAGAATTTTTTTCAACATGGCGGCCCGGGAGGTGACAATGGCCTGAATTTCATCCGGACTGTTCTCGGCCAGGTCAACCTGTCCGGCGTTTAAAAAGTCTTTCTGGGCTTTCTTATTGGATTCTGCAATGGCCTCCAACGGGGCAATAATTTTCTTTCCTAGAAATTTTTGTAAAGTGACCATCATAAATAGAACGATAATGGCCACAAGAACGGTTATCCGGACGCTGTACAAGAACAGATCAATTGCAGTGGCATCTTCGGTCACCCATTTATATCCCAGTGAGTAAACCAGGAGAACCGCTTCAATAAAAAGAATACGCCAGAAAATACCCATCAGAAGAATTTTTCTTACACTGCCGCTTTTATTCTTTTTCGATTCAGTCATCATTGCTCTCAGATTCTTTTTGCAGGTTTAATATTGATCACTTTTTCCAGTTTGTCGAGGGTTTTGGAAAAAGCTTACATTTCTCATCATGGGGTAGGATACCGAAACAAAAGAAATTATTCAGAATTCAATCAATATAATTATAATTTATCATTGTTATGATTCTTGACAGTAGGAAGTGAACCATATTAATATCAGTAAATACTCGGAAACAGGAGATCCCTGGCGATGCTGGTGTAGATGTGTCCTGGACTCTCGAGTTGATGTTGTCATTCTTTCATTTATATCTGCAAGTCACGCGTTTATACCTGTATAGCTCGCCGTAACGTTTCAAACCAAAGGAGGAGCAAAATGGGTATTTTTGACAAATTATTTGGCACTAAAAAGACGTATTCCCCGCTGGAACCAACCAATCCACTTTCAAAACAACTGGATGACATTCGCCAGCCCCTGGAAAATCTGGCCAGCCAAGCAAACGATACATTGGAGGTTGTTCCGTCTTCCAATGCCACTTATGTATTTATTGGAAAACCGCCAAAACAATTTGGCATTGCCTGGGTACAGGATGGCGAAATTTTTAATCTCAAATCGATAGCCGATAAAAAGCATCTTTCAGCCTCATTAATCGAAAAAACGACAGGAGAACTGTCCAAAGCCTACAAACGCAGCCAGGAAGCAAAACGGTATTCAACCACCGTGGGTTCATACTCGTGTCTTGTGACATCATCAGAATCGTTAGGCCAGGATGTAGACAGCATCATCCGCTCAGTATCGGTATAAGATTAGATTCATCTATCACTGCCTTACTTCATCCATTCGACCCTGTTTTTCAGATACACTTCCCAATTAGAAAGTACATCACCCAGCCGGATAAGTTAAATCGTTTAAAGTGTCTGGCTGGGCAACCTTGAAAGGCATAGCTGTTTTCAATTTGGATGATAAACGACATTTCTGTTGCTTTAAAGGAGCATCTAATGAATAATTAATTTTTACTCAAGACAGGGAAGAGGAAAATTTATGCTTTTTTTTGCAATCGACAATACATTATTGGATGACAGAACCGCCGACGCTTCTGCCGCACTGGCCATTTACAGCAAGAATCCTAAGCTGCAGTCACTTTATGCTGAATCAGAATTTGCAGGTGTCTGGGATGACCTGCGCCAGAAATCCTATCAGGCGTATGAGAAGGGAACCCTTTCGCTTGAACAGCACCGCCTTGAAAGTATCAAAGCTGTTTTTAAAAACGATATTGATGAGTCGGAAGCGGATAATGTACTGAAGGAGTATTTATCGGCATACGAAGAAAATTGGCAGTTGTATCCGGATGTGATTCCCTCCCTTGAAAAATACAAAGACGTATCAAAAGGTATTATATCCAACGGCGAAAAAAAAGAACAGCTGAATAAACTTAAAAAAACCGGGATTGATCACTATTTTGAAATCATACTCATCTCCGATGATATTGGCATATCCAAACCAGACGCAGCCATATTCTTAAAAGCAGTGGACCTGGCCGGTAAAGAACCATCACAGTGTTATTTTTTAGGCGATAAAGTGGATACTGATGCAAAGGCAGCACAGGATGCAGGCCTGGTAGGCGTCTGGATGAACCGCAGGATTGTTGATCCCAAAACCGAAAAGGTTCCGGAACTGATCTCTTTGTTCGATCTCGTCTACTCCCCATAACGGAACATCAGGGCAGGAGCCCCCATGGTAATCTTTTTGTAAACGGCCAAATTTTAACAAGGAGTTTAGCAATGAAACTTTTTTTTAAAATGATCCTTTTTACAATAATTGGGCTGTTGTGTTTAACGTCTGTAAGTTTATCCTGCACAACATTTTTCATTGAACATGACGGACAATTTGTGTTTGGGAAAAATTATGACTGGCAGCTTGAACGGGGAGTTGTCTTTATTAATAAACGAGGGCTTGCCAAAACAGCCATGCCTGAACCGGGGCGGGTTGACGGACCGTATGCCAGCTGGACATCAAAATATGGCAGTGTGACCTTTAACCAGTATGGAAGAGAATTCCCCATGGGCGGGATGAATGAGGCCGGACTGGTCATTCACATGATGGCTCTTCATAAAACGGCTTTTCCGGTCCCGGATGAGCGGCCGGTGATCAAAGAACTGCAATGGATTCAGTTTCATCTGGATTCTTTTGAAACCGTGGACCAGGTGATCGAAAACCAGTCAAACATACGAATATTGTTTAATGAGAAACCAGGGCTTCATTATCTTGCTGCAGACAGGACAGGAAATTGTGCAGCAATTGAATTTTTAAATGGCAAACTGGTCGTTCATAAAGGCAAAGATCTGCCCATTAAGGCGCTGACCAACTCTACATATGATAATTCACTGGCATATATAAAAGCAGGGTTAAAGGTCCCGATGTCCGGCAGCAGCTCATTAAGGCGGTTTAAGACCGTTTCTAAAATGTTGAATCAATTTGAAAAAGATCCCACCGACGCCGTGGTTAACTATTCTTTTGATATTCTGGATGCCGCTGCAACCCCCGGGTATACCCAGTGGAGTATTGTTTATGATATGAATGCTTTAAACATCTATTTCAAAACCCAGACTTACCAAAAAATAAAGAAGGTTGATTTGAAAGAGTTCGGTCTGGGATGCCGCGACCACGTAAAGATGCTGAACATGAAGATGGACACTGAAGGGAGTGTGAACAGGCAGTTTTTACCGTACTCCAAAGAGAGCAATTATCACCTGATCCGGGATGCGTTCAAAGGAACCAACTTTCTACAGAATGTGCCTGACTTTTATCTGAAAAAGCGGGCTGCCCATCCGGACAGCCATTTTTGCGGAGATTGATTTTAGAGATTATCCTTTATAGCCGATCATCCTTAAAAATCCTTTGCGTTTTTCAATGTCTTCTTCTGTTTCAACTCCTTTAGAGGCAAATCCGTCGATAACCCCGATGATACCTCTACCCAGTTCTGTCTCGGCAATAATGACTTCTACCGGATTTGCAGTGGCACAATGAATACGGGCAACTTCGGGTACGTTCT
>JANQLH010000426.1 GCA_028280735.1 SAR324 cluster bacterium
ATAGGAACGGCTAATCACCAGTTCCATGGCAACCTCTTTGATTTGGAACTCTTCCAGAAAATCCGCAGCGTCTGTTTCCGACATTTGAGCCAATTCGTGTTCAAGTTTTCCCTTGATGGCCAGGCAATCCTCTTTTTGAATTGATTCTCCAAGTTCAGGCAAATCGTCACTGTCATCCGGATTATTGAACAACACCAACATCGGTTTCCCGGAAAGAAAAGTAAAGCCCTTGAGCACGGGATTCCTGGCCAAGTCGGGTTGTTTTCTCAAGGGGATTTCATTTTCGAGGCAAGCCAGGCATTCCTGAAGCAGACCATACTCTTCTTCGTTATATTTTTTCCCCCTTTGTTTTTCCGTATCCAAGGTTTCGAGGCGTTTTTCTACCACCACCTGGTCTGCGAGCATTAATTCCTGGTCGAGGGCAATGAAATCGCTGGTAATATTTGCCTTCTCTCCTGCAAAATCGGGAAAATTCCGAATAACATGAATCAAAGCATCACAATCCCGTACCTGGTTCCAAATTGCCTGTTTTCTTTGTTCCAGTTTCCCCGGAAGAAAATATTCTACTTGAGCATAGATGGTCTTCCTGGGCTTATACATGTCGCTCAGTATTCCAACCCGTTCATCAGGCACCGTTACCGTACCAATGCGATTTTCACTTTTATTTGGTGTTTCCAGAAAATTGCCGGTTAATGTTTCAAAAATAGTTGTCTTACCCGAACCGGCAAGACCGATGATACCTAACTTCATGATTGCCTCTGATTGTATGATGGAACGGTATTGAAAGGAGGAATTGACTTCCGCTTCAATTGGATTGTCTTTCTATTAATTGTCTTGATTTGAGTGAGATTCTTTGCTGATGACCGGATTGGCATAGATTTCAAGCAGGATCTTTTTAATATCCGGTTTTAGATTGTCATAATTGTGAAGAAATCGTCTTTTATCGGCTTCATCATATTCATCTTTGTGTGTGGTGGATTCATTAATCTGGTCAAAGGCGATATAATTTCGGGGCCACAACTTGTATGTCTGATGAATGGATTTGTCGATGGCATCAGCCACTTCCTTTTCGCTTTTAAACTCGCCCGATAAAGGTCTGCTAAAAGCAACGTGAACATTACCCTTATCGCCGCTGATCCCGGCTGCCATTGATACCAGATCATCCCTGCGCTTTTTCTTGTACTCTCCCTTTTGTTGGGTCTTGTGAAGCTCCCTGGCTTTTATGCGATCACAGGGGTCTTTTTCATAGGAGATGGCAACAGGAACAATGCCTATCGAGTTAATATAGGCTGAAAAGTCAGGCTGGGATTTTCGTTCCGAAAGATGAAACATTTTGACGATCGCCGGATTAGTCTGGTCTTTTCCGTCTTTGGCACGTCCCTCTCTTTGAGCGATCCAGATGTGATCACCCCGGTTTAGAACCTGGTTGATATAAGCCGAGAGGTGTTTGAGCTCTTTAAGTTGTTGTTTTGGCGGCAGGTTACGTTTGACGATAAAAGCTTTGTTAATGCGAATCAGGTCTTCAATCATATCGTCAAACAACAGATTATTGCCAAAGGCAATAAAAGGGACTTTGAATCCGGCATTATTTAATATGTAATTTATCAGGGCGGAGTCCAAAACTATGTCTCTATGGTTACTGATAAAAACATAACTTTTGTCGGGATCAAGAGATTCCAGTCCTGACCAGGTCAGCTGATCAACCGATTGATCCAACACCCATTTCAACAGTCGAAGCCCGACTATTTTCTTTTGAAAATCGTCAACTGTTCTAATATTACTGAGTCGGGCCTTCAAGAACAGTTTTACGGCAATATCAAAAAGACCATGCAGAAAACCCGGAATTTTCGGCCATATCATCATTCTGACAGTTGAAACCAAAAAACTATTTTGAATCAGTCGTTTTTTTACCTGCGGGAATTCTCGGTCAGTATAGGGTCTGATATCACGAAATTGATCTGTTGTATCTTTCATGGAGTGCTAAGCCTGATAGCAAACGGTTGTGATGAAGACTTTCTATAAAAGCTAAAGTGCGTTTCGAACCAACAGGCCGTTGGAGATCCCAAAGGATAATTCGAAACGATAAACTGCTTACAAGATCAGAACTTTAGCTCTATTCAAGGCGTTTGCCGATTCTGTCAAACCTGTAACCGGAGAAGAGGCCTTCTTCAGGATCATGTGACCAATGAATGAATAATCCTTTGGCGCGAACATCTTTTTCATCGACAAAGCCCCAATAACGACCGTCCAAGGAGTTCCTGCGATTGTCCCCAAGTGGCCAGATTTTCCCCTTGCCGACGGTGAATGAATTCGGGACATCAAAACCCGGTGAATAGGGCGCGGCGATTTGATTTTCATCCAAAAACGGAACCGATTGATCCTCCGGTTCGCCGTTGATATAGATATTCTCGCCAATAATCTCAACCTTATCGCCTTCTATGGCAACAGCACGTTTTATATAAGGTATCGAAGGGTCCCTGGGGTTTGGGAAGATGATGATGTCACCTCGTTCAACCTTGGAGCGAAACAATTTAATATCGGTAAAAGGAACCACAAATCCATAAGCGTGCATATCTGCAAACAGATAATCACCTATCTGAATCGTTGGAATCATGGAGCCGGTTGGTACACGATATGGTGAATAAGCCCAGGTTCTGAAAACAAGAGCAATGGCCAACGCTATAATTAACGCTTCTGCCCATTCTCTTGCAGTGTCGTTTTTAATAAATCGTTCAAGATTAATGATTTTAAACTTTTTCATAATGACTGGGGGAGATATTTGGTTGACCGTTTATATTCCCGACAAAACAATCCAAAAATATATCCGGTTTTGTTTAAAAGAACCATGACTTGGAACAAGTGTATTACAATGGTTTGATTTGCCTTAAAAATCATATCTATTTCCACACAAATTAGCGTTTGTCTCAGCTTTGCTTTGCCTACCAGTATAACTATTTTTTCGATTTTCCTTAGGTTATCAGTTATCGGGTACCAGCTATCAGTAATTAGCAGAAAGTTATACATTTCAAGAATATGCAAAAACGTGTGTATTTAGATCATCGAATCGGCATATTTGGTTTAATGTGATTCAATGTCAACATCATATTTCCATCGCTCCCTTGGAGCTTTTTTAACCGCTTGGCAGTTTGCCAATAAGGATTTTTACCGGCCAAAGTCTGTTTCGGAACAGCATGTTATCAAATCATGATCAGATAAAATATAAAATAGTTTCCCTCAAAACCAATAGATATACAAACACCTGAGTAGATTTTCTTGTTATAGCCCTGTTCAGTATCCGTGTAGAGTTATTTTGATGAATGGATTATCAACAGTGCCAATAACAAGTTTTCAAGTTGATATATTACGACCCGCCTGCGGCAACCCTCTGGACTGCTTCTTGATTATCTCCGTTGTTACTCCCGACAATCCTGGCAACCGATGTAAAGCTAGGTCGCTTTTGCCTATTGATTAAAGTGCTCGGGAAATTTGTGTGCCGGTGCGAACAAGTGATAATCCGCGTTGAAATCCAATGACGGCTATATCAAAAATTAAATGCAAAAACCGGCGTTGATCTGTTATAATATAGAAGCTTACTTGAGATACAAAATCTTTTTTTTCAAAGGGATCTATTCAGGTTGAAAGGTATGGAAAGTGCGCATATCAGTTCAAGCCGGCGAAAAGAAAAAAAGCTGGTGGATCTCATCTATTTGGACAAATACCAGGAAGGCATTGATCTGAAGCCGATTTATCAATCAAAAATCAATACCTGGTTGGATTGGATGAATAACAAACTGGATAAGGTGGCTTTTGAAAATCTAGGCAATAAAGAGCAGGAAGAGTATTTTGTGGTGAATCACTTTCTTCGCCATTTTCTTTTAAGTCGCTTTCAATGGATTTTGGAATCGGTCAGCAACGAAAAGCTGCGACAGCGATATTTGCTTGTGCTCCCTCCCTTTACCCAGCAGGGAACTATAAAAAACTTTCTCTTACATTTCTTTTGCCTGAAAGAATTGAAGCATGGAGAGCTTGCCTATTGCAGCCTTAATAATTCGGAGAAAGAGATTCGAATTCTGTGGGATATCTACAAGCTGGTTAAAACTATCGATACGGTAGCGGTATTAAAAAAATCGGTTGCGGGGGGCAACCCTTTCCAATCTCAATTTTCGGCAGAATATATTGATAAGACCTTGAATACAGTGGAAGAGATGTTGAACCTTTTGGTACGGATCTGTGTTAAAAACGAACACTATGAAGGCATACGCTATCAGTTTCCCTTAGGTGTTTTTAAACCGGAAACGATCCTGAATAGAAAAGAGAACCATAGCTATTTGATTAACTCGGTTGCTTTGGAGAAATTTGATTACCGCAACTACTTCTTTCACATCTACTATAAGCCAAGCATGAAGGCCCGATACAGGGGGAAAGACTTGAGTTTCAGATATAACTATCTCGATTTTGAGATTATGCGACAAGAGTTTCTGATTGATTGGTTAAATAGTCGGCTTAAAAATAATTCAAAAAAAATGTCTGTTCTTGAACAATACATGCTTGGTAACAGATCTTTTAGAGAAATAGTTAAACAAACACCGGAAAAAGAAATCCAATTGCTTAAAAAGCTGCCTTATGAGGTCTTTAACGACCTTGTGGCTCATGTAAATGAAACCGTTGACCGGGAAGACAGAGCGGAAATCGATCCTTTATCACAAGCGAAAGGCGAGTTCTCACAACAGCTAAAGCTTTTTAGAAAAGCCAAGGAACTAACCAAGAAATCTACGCAGGCAATTCGGGAATATGTCGGAACAATGAAAGAGAGCATTAACAAAACCATTAACGTTGTTATCCCCCGGACGCAAACTGAGAAAGAACCGGAAAAACAGCAGCTGGAGCTGGAGTCCAATTTTCAGCTCAGATTGCTAAAAGCGGAAGAGATAAATTTCCCGTTTTTTCATCAGGAAGATCATGAGTACCCGGAACATTTAGGTTTGCTGAAAAGCTCCATTCCGGCGGAAAAACAGGAGGAATTCAAAAACAATGTTGACTCCCTGCTGAACTCAGCCGGAGAAGAAAGGCTATTATCCCGCAATTCACCCATGCGGGAACGAGTTTTGCCCATTTTAGTCAAAGAGAAAACAAAATATGGCACATCGATGCAATTTTTAATTCTGGGAACAAGTAGTAGCGACAATGGTGAATTAAACACGGGAGAAGCACTAGCAGCAAGTAGAACAATACCTTTCTTTGTTTATGGTTCCAAGGTCCGCAATTTTGAGATGGGTGAAACCGTGGAATCCAGGACAATCATGGAAAAATCTTTTCATGTTTACCATCCCGCATCCCCTGAAGTTGTTAAACGAGTGCTGTTCCTGGTTGATATGGTGAGTAAGAATGAATCACTTTTTGCAGGGTGATCAATGTTCCGGATTGAGATGTTTTCAGCGTATCAAGAGCACTTTTTTTGATGAGGGTTCCCTCTAAACTCATTATGATTCCCTTTCCCCTCTTTTACGGGTATTACGGCATTTGAAGGGTTAAGCTTACCAGCCGGAATAGTCCTAATCCAAACTGCATGACCAGTCTTTACCCTTACGACACTCTTTACAGTCGCTAAACCATCGTTAGTTTTTTCCATGTTTTACTAAACTGAAAGAGATTGGCATCACCAGCAAATCTTGGGAGCCGGAGCTTGCAGAAAAATCTGTTTCGTATTAGCAATTTTTTGTAAGATTTCAGAGCATTTTATCGAAATCAATCAATGAAAATCGAAACTGTAATTCCTTGTTGAATAAGGGAATAGCGGGGTACTTAATCAAAAGTCATTACTTACAAGCTATTAGCAGCAAAATAAAAAAGAAGCGGTTTTTTTTTGATGATCCGAATGAATAATATGATATCATTTCCTTTGTGTTACCTCGTAGAAACTTGTTTTACATGATCAAACCGGAAAAAAGGCGAGACGACCAAATGAAAAATAATAACATTTTTGGTTTGTGCCTCTCGACAAATCCAATTTCAATTGGTGTAAAGGCAGCTATGACAAAAACAGATGAAACCGGAAGCAACGGTAAGCTTACCAGGAATGCAGTTAATAACTCGTTGTCACACAACCATAGTCACGCAGGGCTTAAAACAAGGCACATGACGACGTTCCCGACATCGAATACAACTGCCAAAAAAGAAAAGAGTGGCACGAAAGCCAGGCTTTCCGCAACGTTGGATTCCATAAAGGATGAAAAACTCCGCGAACTGTTTTGTCTGGATGTTCCTTTTTTTAAATTGTTAAAGAGATATACCACCGACAATTTTTTGCAGCTTGATCCTTCAAGGGCAATACCATTTTTTGCGGAGATACGAAATTACCAGGGAGCCAAAGAAGAGTGCGGGGATGTCTGGATTGTCAGGCCCATTAAAGGTGAAGAGATTATACAAACAGCCACCAGCACCATTGTCTATTTTCTTGATCGGTTTACGGGCTCTCTTTCAGCACCCACCATTCTTACCAAGATTAACAATCAACTATACAGGGCAACCAAGTTGATTACCAAGGCTGATCAATTATCCGGTGCTAACTATACCGTTGAAAAGCATTTAAAAGAACAATTGGCGCTTGATTTAATTAACCGCTGGATCTTTGCGGATGAAGACAGAAATCCCAACAATTACCTGGTTAAAACCGACTCCAAAAACCTGCAGTTGATTATTCCGATAGATTTTTGCAATGCAGATTTGACGAGCGAAGTTATTAAAATTAAAGGTGTTTCCAGTAAGTTCGGCTGGGCTCGAAAGGAAAAAACTCAATACCTGACACCTTTGAAAATGAATACCTTTACCGAATACGATATGGCCTTTTATCAGCATCGCTTTCAACATTTTGAAAAAATCGATGCAAAACTGCTGAAACGAATCTGTAAAGCTATTTTAAGACTATGCCCTCAGTCAGTAGAGATAGACAAGATGACCGGGACAATCACTCGCAATATCCTGCGACGTATTCACTATGTGCATGCGTATTTTGAAAAACACATTCCTGATCATATAGTAAAAACCAATAAATATAGTGGGATGGGTGAAGCTTTCCTGAAAATTTCACAGGGTGATTTGTAAATCGAGAATTTACGGTAAAATCGATTGGTGAACGATTCCGGAAAGGTCCTGGTTGGTTTGGAAATATAAGAAGTGATCGAAATGGTAGTTCCGGAACTATAAGGAATTCGGGGTTTAATCATTATGTATATGGGCGGCATACCAAAACAATGACCTGGCGGACCGGCCCATATCTGCCTGCTAGGCTACCCGGGCAGGTT
>JANQLH010000439.1 GCA_028280735.1 SAR324 cluster bacterium
TTTGAGAGATCTGATCCAGGTTTATAACAACCAGTGCCCCCAAAGCAGCCAGCACGCCAATCGCAGTATGTAAACGCAGCTGTTCTTTTAAGACGATGACGGACAAAAAAGCCATGACAGCCGGGGTTGCAGCCGTAATCACTGCAGCATTCGCAGATGAGGTATATTGCAATCCGTAAAGTGTCAAAACTCGGAACAACGCGATGCCGAAAAATGCTTGTAACAGCATCAACAACAACTCGCGTTTGTCAAGTCGCATTAATTCCGAGCGTACCTTTATCTGCAAGGGAATCATGCAAGCAAATGCGACAATCAGGCTCAAAAAACCTGTTAAAAACACCGGTACACGAACAGAAAGAATCTTTGCCACTACAAGGCTGCTGCCGGCGAGAGAAAATGCCAATATGATTTCAAACGTACCAACCCAATATCTTTCACGATTCGATTGAGTCTTTAAATGTGTATACTGTTCCATGGGTTCCTCCTTAATGACTATACTTTAAGGAAGAATATTGGTACGGTGTAGAGCCAAATCATTCACAGTTTTATAGTACCAATTATAAAGATCCGCCATGTCCGTTATTTCATTAGACCGAACATCGAAAAAATCGCTGACCCGGCAGCTCTACGAACAGATGCAACAAAGAATTCTGAGTGGCGTATTGACCGAAGGGTACAAACTTTTATCCACAAGAGCCATGGCGAACGAGCTTGGTGTTTCCCGAAATGTTGTATTGGAAGCCTACGATCAATTAACTGCCGAAGGATATATCGAGTCAAGAACAGGATCGGGAACGTTTGTGGCAGCCGGTGCGGTTTATGCGGCAAAAGAGTCGGTTTCGCTTAAGGAGGTGAAAACGATCGGTTTCAAATCCTTTAATCCCAACATCATCGATTTTCGCTCCGGCGTTCCGGATTTAAGCCAGTTTCCTGTCAACCAATGGATCAGAATCACCAGGGATGTTTACCAGGAAGCTACTCCGGCCCAGCTGGCTTACGGCTCACCGGAAGGCAGAGCTGAGTTAAGAGAGGCAATTGCTGAATATGTGCGGGTTCACCGGGGAGTTCGTTGCCATACCGAACAGGTTTTGGTTACGGCCGGTACCACCCAGGCGATAGGATTGGTCAGCAGGATAATGCTTCACAGCACCAACAAGAATGTTATGCTTGAAGATCCAATCACCTCCGATATTCGTTATATCATTGAGGGTTTCGGCGGTGTCATTCACCCTGTTGGAGTAGATGAAAACGGCTTAAAAACAAAAGACCTGAGAAAGCTACCCAAACCGTTATTTATCTATGTCACTCCTTCGCATCAGTTTCCCCTGGGCATTACCATGCCAATTCAACGTCGTGTTGATTTGTTAAATTTTGTATCGAAAACAAACACCTACCTGGTGGAGGATGATTATGACAGTGAATTTAGATACGATGCCATGCCTGTAAATTCCATCCAGGGACTTGATCCCAAGCGAGTGATTTACCTGGGCACGTTTAGCAAGACACTATGCCCCTCCATCCGCGTGGGCTATATCATATTGCCGGAAGAATTAATCGAACGCGGGCGCCGGCTGAAATGGTTTGCGGACCTTCATAACGCTACCATGGATCAGTTGGTACTTGCCAGATTTATAAAAAAGGGATATTTCGCTCGCCATGTGGCGAAAATGAAGAAGATACAAAAACGAAAAAGGGAGGTATTGATTCGATCAATGGAAAAACACTTTGGCGATAAGGTTTCGATTCTTGGCAGCGCCACAGGGCTTCACCTGACAGCAAGATTTCCCGGGGTGAGATTTAACAGTGAATTGCTTCAGGAACTGGAAGAAAAGGGAGTGAAGGTTTACCCGGTGGAGGAACATGCCATACGAGCAGGATTTTACGAAGATACCATCATCATAGGTTATGGCATGCTTGATCCAGGCAGAATCGAAAAAGGGGTAGAAATTCTGGCGTCTGTTTTACAACTGAATTGATGGATCCGCTATCGCCAGATCCACCTCACACAAACACCTTAAGATTCTTAATTATCCAAACCTGGAATAGAATCATCCTTTCAAGATACAAGCGAAATATCACAAGCATACCCCCCAAATAAAACTTAAACAGAAAGCGAAGCTTTCACTTTGCAGAAAATCTAAAATATTATAGGGGTTTGACGGGGACACAGATATCGACCAAGTGCTTTTTTTTGGGGTGTTGGTCCGGATTATTTCGCGCAATCTCATAACAGAGCCTGTCATCGGGCTGATAGCCGCTGTCCGGCATCCAGCCTCCCATTAAGGCATCCCAGGCTTGTTGGTATTCATCAACATTGATTTCGCAAGAGGCCACGGCGTATTTACCTCCCGGCACTACCATATGGCCGACTTCGCCATCTGTTTCAGTTCCTTCGGGGACTGTCAGACAGGCACTGACGCGGAGTTTATTCTCATCGGTTATTTTTGGGTCATCGTGATACACGGACAGAAAGGTGGTTTCACTTGTTTTAAAAAGGTCCCTGGGCATGGCCCATTTCATCAGGCGTTCAAACAAACTTCTAAACAAATCCCCATCCGCGGCATAGGCCCCGATATGTCGCACATAGGCGACATTGAATTCGGGCATCTCTTTCACCTCAACCGGTATATCTTTGAACCCGGTCATTTTTACACTCCATTTGAATTGATTGGTGATGGATTCAAAATGACGGCAAACCTCGTATTTGTCTTGCGGGATGTTGCTTAACATCTTCTGATTCTTGCTTTCAGCTGGTCCAATCTTGCTGTTTTTTTCCTCGTGGGATTTTCTATATTGACTGGCACTCATTTGAAATCGATCTTTGAAAATGCGAGCAAAAGATGCGGAGCTGGAATACCCGTAATCCAGGGCTATTTCAGTGATCGATTTTCCCGGGTTGGCAATGAGTTGAATGGCCGTTTTTTCGATTTTCACTCTTTGGATGAACTGATTTAGCGGCTCATCAACCATGGCGCGGAAAATACGATGAAAATAAAAAGGTGAAAAATTTGCAACCTTTGCCAATACAGCCAGGGAGAGGTCCTGATCAAGATTGTTCTCAATATAGTCTATCACTTTGTTGATGCGGGAAACATATTCATTGCGTTGATTGCTGCTGGACATCTGGATTACCGGATTAGCAAGACACTTAATTTTGAAAAGTTGTTTCGGTTTTATGAAGGTGGTATGTTACCAAGCTAATGAGACTCCAATTTGAAGTCAAGAGAAGCGCTTTCGGTTAGTATACCTTTTTTACACTTGCTGGAATCAATTACAATCAATAGGCTGAAGATTGTTGACTATTAAACAATTAAAACAAGGAATTGAGATGATAGATCGATTTATTAGCGGCTGGGCAAACTTTATAATTAGCAAACGGTGGGTAGTTTTACTATTAACAGGCATCATAATTGTCTGCCTGATGGTTCCCATGAAAAACCTCTATTTTGATAATTCCAATGAAATGTGGTTTATTCCCGGAGATCCGGCCCTGGTAAAATACGATCAACTGCGGGAACTATTTGGCAGCAGTCAGTATCTGGTTATAGGCTTTCAAGCCAGGGAAGGCGAAGAAACCGTTTTTAACAAGGAAACGCTGCAAAACATTGCTCAGATCCATGAGTTTCTGGAAGACCACGAATTTGTGTTAAAAGTCTCATCACTCTTTAACTACCAGCATATTACTGCCGAAGATGATGTCCTGACCACCAGCGACCTGATTGAAGACCTGGAAGAGCTGGATGGGACGAAAGATGAGATGCTCGAACTCCGCAAGATTATGGACGGGGAAACCTTGGTTCATGATTATTTGATTTCCAAAGACATGGCCCACACCGTGATCATGGCCAAGACCATCTATCGCGAAGGAGAAATAGATCACCAGGTACAACTCATCAATGATATGAATGTCTTCCTTGAGTCGCTGGATCTGACGGGGCAAGGCTATCAAATCAAATATGCAGGAATGCCGGTTATCTCGGAGAACTACCTGACTGTCAGCATGAGGGATTCCATGACGACCCTGCCCACCATGTTTGTTCTTACGCTGGTTTTTCTCTGGATGGCATTTCGCAGGCTGTCCGGACTCTTCATGCCGCTCATTGTTATCCTTGGATCAGTGGTTATCGCCATGGGGTGTATTGGCGCTTTTGGATGGTCATTAAACTCCCTAAACGTTTTTCTGCCTGTGTTGCTCATAGCCATTGGAATCGGGGATTCGGTCCATATCATTGTGGAATACTATCATGGCATAGATGCCAGGATACCGGCCAAAGAGGCCTCTAAAAAAGCCATACACCATCTGTTTATTCCCTGTTTTAATACCTCACTCACCACCTCCCTGGGGTTTGCAGCTATTGCCACCACCCACCTTAAACCACTGCGGGAATTCGGCATAATCGCTGCGATCGGGGTTTGGGTAGCATTTTTCTTTTCGGTTACCGCTCTACCCGCTATTCTCAGCCTTCTGAGTCCTAAGGTCATCACCAGACAAAAATCCATTCATACCGGATTCATTGCCAGGATCACCAATCAGATCACATCGTTCACCCTTAATTATAAGATTGTCATTGTAATGGTCAGTCTGGTTATTATTGCGATTTCAAGCTGGTATACATCGACCATCAGGGTAGATACCAACTTCGTAAACAATTTTAAGGAGAAAGCCCAGATCAGACAGGACATGCTCTACTTTGACCAGACTTACAATGGTGGGTATAACCTGGAATTTATCATCGATAGCGGATCAGAAGGAGGAATTAAAGAACCGGCGTTTCTGAAAGAGGTGCTGCGATTTCAAAATTACCTGGAATCCCTTGAGATGACCGGAAAAGCCAATTCGATGTTGGATTACCTGAGAAAAATGCATAAGGTCATGAATAATGATCAGGAAGCGTTCAACACTATTCCGGATACCAGGGCACTGATCGCCCAGTTGCTTTTTCTGTATACCACATCCAGTCCTGAAGAGGATTTAACAGACCTGATCTCGTTTGATGAACGATTTTTACGAGTTTCGTTAAGAGTTAGAAATATGCCCACCTCTCAAATGCAGGAATTGGTGGATGTAATCGAAGCCGAGCTGAACAGGAACTATCCCACCTTAAAGGCAGAAATGGCCGGAGATAGCATTTTGTGGAATAACATGAGTGTTTATATCCAGGAAGGTATCATTCGCTCTTTTTCCATCGCTTTTATTACAATCTTAAGCTGTTTCTTTATTCTGTTTCGCTCTTTTAAGTACGGAATGCTGTCTGCAATACCAAGTCTTACTCCCATCCTGGTAGCCGGCGGTGTAATGGGATATCTGAATGTCTACCTGGATTTTTCCAGCATGATGGTTGCAGCAGTGTGCTTTGGCATTGCGGTGGATGACACCATACATGTAATGAATCGCTATATTGCCACTCGTCGTTCCGGCGGAAGCCGCAAACAATCCATTCACAGAGCCGTCACTGAATCAGGTCGCGCAATCATCTTCACCACCCTGATTTTATATTTTGGGTTCAGTATTATGATTCTCTCCTCATTTATGCCAAACGTATATTTTGGTGTCTTTTCCGGCATCATACTGGTTATTGCACTGGTAACCAATCTGATCCTGCTTCCGGCGATTATGTTTCTGACGGGAGATAAGAAATAACGGTGGTTAGTGGTTAGTGGTTAGTGGTTAGTGGTTAGTGGTTAGTGGTTAGTGGAATGATGCGCATTGGAAAATATTATTGCACTGTGTTTTTATTTTTTTTATCAATGTCCCTTTATAGGATGGGCAACTTGTTGCCCATCAACCTGATTGATAATATAAAACGGAAAGCTAAATACACATTCCTGTCACTTCAATCTTCAGCCTATTTCCCCCAAAAAACCTTCAACCCGGCTCTCTTCCAAGTTAAATACCCTTTTTGTTTTTTCACCTCCGATCGGGCATAATAACAAGTATCAGACTTTCCAATTTTTAGCCCTGAAATCTGTGACAATCGCCTTGATTTAGTCATTGCGATTAAATTTTACATCGATGCTCTTCTCTTGTTGGACCAGGTTTGAAGCAGAATAGTATCTCATCGTCAGGTTTACCGGACAGGCATTTCTTTTTGACCATCCGCATAATATATCATACAGTATAACAGCTACTTAACTGTATTGGCTGATCAACCATCTTTAAGAAAAAGTAAATGATTTCCATTCCGGGTTACCAGGTTAATGATAAAATATACGATGGTAACAGATCTGCTGTCTTTCGAGGATTAAGTAAGGCAGACAAACGATCGGTCATTTTAAAGGTATTAAAAAGCGAATTTCCAAAACCGGAAGAGTTGGCCGGTTGCAAGCGTGAGTTTGACCTTATCCGGGATCTGGATATTGAAGGGGTAATAAAACCATATGAACTGGCTAAGGTACACAACAGTCTTGCTATCGTTCTGGAAGATTTTGGAGGGGAGTCCCTTAAATCGATCCTGGCCAAACACTCGCTTCGCCTGGAAGATTTGCTGCAGGTTAGCATTCGCATTGCTTCTATCCTAGGCAGAATACATCAACAGCAAATTATACATAAAGACGTTAATCCTGCGAATATTGTCTGGAATATTAACAGCAATGAAGTCAAAATTATCGATTTCTGTTGTTCAAACAGGCTTAGTCGGGAAAGGCCGTCAATCCTCAATCCAAATGTTCTGATCGGCAATTTGCTCTATATTTCTCCTGAGCAGACAGGTCGTATGAATCGCTCGGTGGATTATCGATCTGATTTTTACTCTCTTGGAATAACATTCTATGAAATGTTTACCGGTCAGCTACCGTTTAAAACCACCGATCCTGCGGAACTGGTACACAGCCATATCGCTCGTCAGCCCACACCACCGCTGGAACTGAACTCGGAAATCACACCTGCTTTATCGTCCGTTATCCTAAAACTAATGGCTAAAACAGCGGAGGATCGCTATCAAAGCTCTTTTGGCCTGATTCAGGATCTGGAATACTGCTTGAAGGAATTGGGTTCGGAAAAGCCTGATCCTGAATTTACTCCGGGAACCAGGGATGTCCCCAGTCAGTTTCATATTCCGGAGAAGTTTTATGGGAGAGACCGGGAGATTCGATCCATTATGGAGATATTCGAACGGATCAGCACGGGGGATAGGGCGATGCTGCTGGTTTCCGGACATCCCGGAATCGGGAAAACATCCCTGATTAATGAAATCCACAAACCCGTCGTTCGGCAGAGCGGTTTTTTTATATCCGGTAAATTCGACCAGTTTCAAAGGAATGTTCCTTATTCTTCGCTGATAGTTGCTTTGAACGAACTGGTCGGTCATTTGCTTTCCGAAAGTACCTCAAGAATCGAGATCTGGAAAAAGAAACTGCTGGCTGCACTGGGCTCCAATGCCCAAGTCATTGTCGATGTGATTCCTGACATCGAGTTGATTATCGGCCCCCAACCCGAGGTAATTGACCTGCAGCCTGTGGAGTCAAAAAATCGATTTAATCTCACTTTTCGAAAATTCATTGGAGCATTCGCCGGCCACGAGCATCCCCTGGTGATTTTTCTCGACGATCTGCAATGGGCGGATTCCGCGTCCTTGAACCTGATCCAATCCGCATTGACCGCTCCCGAGATCAGTTATTTTCTAATTTTGGGAGCCTACAGGGACAATGAGGTAAATCAATCACACCCTCTAGAGATCACAATAGGGAAGCTAGAGGAAAGCGATCTGCCCATCGGGCGATTGCATCTGTCTCCGCTGAATTTCGCAGAAATGAACCGTTTAATCTCGGAAACCCTGCATTGTTCAGTTGAAGATGGGAAAGAACTCACCAGTTTAGTTGCCGAAAAAACGAATGGGAATCCCTTATTTGTCAACCAGTTTGTTCAATCCCTGTATGAAAATAACTTGCTGGAATTCAAGACCGAGTTCGGAAAATGGACCTGGGACGTCACCGCCATTCGTGACATCGACATCACGGACAATGTCGTTGAGTTAATGGCCAACAAGATACAAAAGTTATCTCATAACACCCAAGAGAAGTTAAAGCTTGCTTCCTGTATCGGCAATCGTTTCGGTCTGTCAATGCTGTCAATAATCTCGAATGAATCGTTAAGACAGACTGCGGCATCGCTTTGGAAAGCTCTTCAGGAAGGGTTGGTTCTACCGCTGAATGATGAATTCAACCTTTTGCAATCGATAACAGACTCAGACCCGGAGATGGCTGACTTCGAAGAAAATCCGAAATCATTGTCCGAGATAAGCTACCGCTTTCTTCATGATCGAGTCCAACAAGCTGCTTATTCGCTCATACCGATCGAGAAGCAAAAAGAGATTCATTTACAAATCGGGAAATTACTCCTTGCCAATGAGAATAATGGGATTTCAGGGGATATCCTATTCGATGTTGTCAATCATCTGAATTTTAGCCAGGCATTAATAACGGAAGACAGCGAAAGGCTTCAGCTTGCAAAGCTTAATTTATCGGCAGGCAGGAAAGCCAAGCTATCTCAAGCCATAGAGAATGCATACGCTTTTTTCAATAGAGGAATCAAGCTGCTTGATGAAAACACCTGGTCAACACAGTATTCCCTGACTCTGGATTTATATGCAGAAGCCGCTGAAGCGGCATATTTAAATACGGAATTTTCTTCCATGGAAGAGCTGGCATCGGTTGCTATTGAGAATGCGAAATCGATTCTGGACCAGGTAAAAATATATGACGTCCAGATGCAGAGCTTTTACGCACAAAATAGAATGAAAGATGCCTTGGAATTGGGTTTAAAGGTTTTGAAGCTGCTCGGTCATCGCTTTCCCTCCAATCCAAAAATAGCCCACATTGTTCTGGGATTCTTAAAAACCAGGCTCGCCCTGAATATCGACAGAATCGAAGATATAGATCGGCATAAAGCGTTAACGGTTCCAAAAATCCTGGCTACCGCTCGAATATTGGATAGAATTGGCATCTCAGCCTATCGAAGTTCACCAAAACTTTTACCACTGGTGATTTTCAAAGCTGTTTACCTGTCTTATAAACATGGCATAGCTCCCGAAACCGCGTTTGGATATGCAGGATACGGCATGTTCCTCTGTGCCGGTTTTGGCGACATAGAATCCGGGTATCGCTTTGGTAGAGTTGCGGAACTTCTCAAGGAGCAATCCGTTGCCAAAAAAATGAAACCAAAAAGCTGGTTTCTTATTGAATGCCAGATCAGACATTGGAAATGTCATATTACCAAGAGCCTAAATCCCTTGTTGGAGATCTATCAAGCGGCAATGGATATTGGTGATATTGAGTACGGCACCCTGGCCACAAATATCTATTGTATCTACTCCTTTCTGGCAGGTCGTCCTCTGGAAAAACTGTTGGAGGAAACCCAGATTTACACCAAGGCAACTGAAGATTTTCATCAATACACCAACCTGAACTATCAACAGATGATACTGCAAACGATCATCAAGTTGACCGACCCTTCGAAAAACCCGGAACAGTTAACGGGAGAGGTCTACCATGAGGAGCGGAAACTGGTTGAGCACCGGGAAGCAGCTGATACAACAGCCATATACCAGGCCTATTTTTTCAAAATGATTCTGGCTTACCTGTTCGGGAACATCAAGGAAGCTGTTAATCATGCAGATGTTGTGTCCAGTCTGGAAGAAAGCGTTTTGGGCATGTACTACATCCCGGTTGCGGTCTATTATGATTCGCTGGCTCGATTGGCCGGAGTGTCCAAATTACCCAATATCTTAGCAAAAAAGGAACTTAAAAAGGTTACCAAAAACCTCAAAAAACTTGAGAAATGGTCTTCATTTGCTCCCATGAACCACAGGCATAAAACCGATCTGGTAAAGGCAGAATTTGCAAGAGTGGAGGGGGATCAAGCAAAGGCGGTCCGTTATTATCATAAGGCAATCAAAGGTGCCGCCAAACATGGCTTTGCCAACGAAGAAGCCCTGGCCAACGAACTGGCCGCCAAGTATTTTTTTGCCGAAGGCCAGGAAAAATACGCCGGGGTGCATATCTTCGAAGCCCGGTATCTCTACGAGCAATGGGGTGCAAAAAGCAAGGTTATACAACTGGAAAATCAGTTCCGCAAATACCTGTCCCAAACAGCTGCCAACGGCTTTAATCTTTCAAAGACCTTCACGCCTAAAACCTTGGGATCAACCGGCACAGCCGGCGAACTCCTGGACTTGACCTCGGTTATCAAGGCTTCCCATACAATTTCCGGTGAGGTGATTCTTGAAAATCTCCTCAAAAAGCTCATGGATCTGGTTATGGAAAATGCCGGTGCGGAAAGATCTTTCCTGATTTTAAAAGAGGAAGAACGTCTTGTTATCTATTCAAAAAGAGATCTGGAAAGCGGCAGTGAATCCACCAAACCAACATTACTCGCAGATAGTGAAAACATCTCACAAATGATAGTGCGCTTTGTTTTGCGAACACATGAAGATGTAATTACCAGTGATAGTAGCGATAATACCCGTTTTTCCAGGGACCCCTACATTATCAAAAATGCCCCGAAATCCATCCTCTGCATTCCTGTAAAAAGGCACGGAAACTACATCGGGGCTCTTTATTTGGAAAACAACAGCATCGCGGGAGCTTTCACATCCAGACATGTCCAGGTACTGCAGATTCTTGTTTCACAGGCAGCCATCTCGATTGAAAATGCGAGGCTCTACAGCAGTTTAAAAGATTCCGAGGAGAAGTATCGCAGCATTTTTGAAAACGCTGCGGAGGGAATTTTCCAATCCGATTCAAAAGGTAAGCTATTAACGTTAAATCCCTCCTTAGCCCGCATACTTGGTTATGACTCACCGGATGATGCCCTGAATAATCTCGGGGATCTCGGCGATGAGCTGTTCGTGGATGAAGCAACAAAAAACGATGTCATCAAGCAGTTAACCGAAACGGGAACTCTTAAAAACTTTGAGTTCGAATGCCGGAGAAAAAACGGCACCTGTTTTCCTGCAGCCATCAATGCTCATTCCGTTCTCGATACGTCCGGGGCACTTCTCTATTGGGAAGGTATCTTGGAAGATACGACGGAAAAAAAGGCTGCCGATAAATTAAGAATTGCCAAGGAAGCAGCCGAATCAGCTAATCAGGCAAAAACAGAATTTCTGGCAAACATGAGTCATGAACTTCGTACCCCCATGCACGCGATTCTTGGATTTACGAAGCTCGGCATGAAAAAAACCGATCAAAAGAGCAAGGAAACCTTAAAAAACTACTTTTCCGAAGTTAACACCAGTGGCAAAAGATTATTGAACCTGCTAAACGACCTATTGGATCTGTCAAAGCTGGAAGCAGGGAAATTTAATTACAACTTTACCCTCCATAAGATCACCGCCTCGGTTCATATTGTAATGGATGAATTCTCGGCACTGATCAATGAAAAACAAGTCGACATCGAATTTAATGAACCCGGATTTGATACCTCAACGCGCTTTGATTACGAAAAAATCATTCAGGTATTAAGAAATCTAATTTCAAACGCTTTTAAATTCTCCAAAAAAGGAAACAGGATTTTCATCGAGATTTCCCGGACCGACAAGCACTTTCAGGTTTCGGTTTCCGATCAAGGCCTGGGAATACCGCATGATGAACTGGAAATAGTCTTTGATAAATTTGTTCAAAGCAGTAAAACCAAAACCGGCTCAGGAGGTACCGGATTGGGATTAGCTATCTGCAAACAAATTATTCAAGACCATAACGGCAAAATTTGGGCAGAAAACACGCCGCAGGGCGGCGCAAGATTCGCTTTTACCCTGCCCATATCTGAAGAATCCAGCGATTCGCAAAACGCCACCCCCTGATTCCTATTCCCTTCCGCATAAGCTCTTAATGACAGCTTACCAACTCCAACTTATTGTTGTGATAAAAGTAATTGTTCTTGTGTTAGGACTGGGCAACGTTTTATAATTCAGCTTGTTGGCTTTTCAAACTAAATATGTAAGCACTGACGGTATTTTCGTCACGGCTGCTTTAACTCTATAACTATCCATTCATCCTGGTATCCAATCAAATCAAGTTAAAAAAGGAGTTGGCATGAGTACTCGATATATCGATCTGAGTATAGACATTGAACCGGAACTCCCCAGTGACCCTCCGGAAATGATCCCACAGGTAACCTATATAGACCATAACCTTGGCGCTGACCAGATGCTGCAGTTCTTTCCCGGTGTGGAAAAAAACCAGTTGCCGGAAGGGAAAGGATGGGCTTTGGAATTAATTTCACTTACAACACATTCCGGTACTCACCTGGATGCTCCTTATCACTATCATCCCAAAATGGATAAGGGGAAACGTGCCTTAACGATAGACGAAATTCCACTGGATTGGTGTTTTGGTGATGGAGTGGTCTTAACCTTCACCCAAAAAGCTGATGGAGAACCCATTACAGCTGAAGATGTGGAGAACGAACTCAAACGAATCGGCTACCGGCTAAAACCGAAAGATATTGTATTGATCCACGTAGGTGCCGATCAGTTCTGGGGAAAGCCGGAATATCTTTTTAAGGGTGCAGGGATGACCAGGGAATCCACGCTGTTCTTACTGGAACAGGGAATCAAAGTCGTAGGCATCGACGCCTGGTCCTGGGACCGCCCTTTACCTTACCTTGCTGAAGAATTTAAACAGAACGGTGATCCGAGTATTATCTGGGAAGCCCACTTTGCAGGGATTGAAAAAGGCTATTGTCACATGGAAAAGATGACCAACCTGGATAAAATACCCAAACCTTTCGGATTTAAAGTGGCCTGCTTTCCTGTCAAAATTAAGGCAGCTTCGGCGGGTTGGACCCGCCCGGTTGCCATCATTGAAGAATAGGATAAGCTCACTACGGAAAATTTGATCATTTCGGCGGCCATCACAGGGGCCGCCACTGTCCCCTCTTTGACACCTTATTCAGCTCTCAGCCGGTTTTTACTTACCATTGTAGTTTCTTTAGCTGAACGCTGGCGGCACGTTAATCTTCAAGTTGAACTCCGGCATGCGGTATAGGGCTGAATCAGGTTTCAGTGACTTTCCGTTTAGGCACTTTTTATTAGCAAACAATAAAGCTAGCTCCAGAGGTACAAAAAGCAGCCAACATAAATAATCGTTCCCACAAAGGCAATCACCATTTTGGTGGTCGACAGCCCTGAAACGCATTTTACGGCAAGGTAAAACGAAATCATGCTGAAAATAGTAAACACTACCAGGTAAATATCAAGAACCCAAAATCGGAATCCCACCTGAAACATTGCCACAACAGGCAATAAAGGCCATAAGACAACACTCGCTACCCCCAGGTTTAAATAGGGCGGCATAAACTGGGAACAGCCGCCAATGCCTTTACAAAACACCCAAATGAATAGTGCGGTACCGCCATGAATCAAATATGCCAGTGATACGCCAACCAGGATAACGACTAGCGGACTGAAGACAACAGCATCGCCGTTCTTAGCTGCGAAATTCATCGATTTTGTTATCCAGGCCGAAGAAACCCCATAGATAAGCCCGGCAATGAATACATTCAGCACACAATATCTTAAGGACAATTTTTTCTTCATCATCTCATGATATACTGATGCGTCCAATGCGATTAAACGGGACATATGTGAAAAATAGCTCACGGACACTCCTTTGGATAGTGCATGCATAATTTTTTAACATTAGGTGTTTTGTCAATGTGTAGAACAGGTGGAAGCTAAGGTTGGCTATCAACCGGCAACTATCAATACGTCGACCCACTCCGCTTGACCCGCCTTACAACCGGGAAATAGCCTGGAAGGATGGATAATAAGCTATCCATCCTCAACGTTCCTCAAAAACCGGATCAACTCCAAGGTTGTAATCCCCAGTAAAAAATCGCCAGGGATACCACCACCGCTACTAATGGCCATAAGAGACCGTTGTAACGATTCTCGTCATATTCATCACCCCAGCCGTGGATACGGTCTACCACTTTTTTGTCTTCCAGGGTCGGCGCAAATCCCGCCAATGCCGGAATCCTGTTAAATATAATAGACAGCAGGATAAACATGGCAAATGATAACGGGATTGTCACCATACCGCCTGACATTCCCAGCGCGGCTACCAGCCCTTTACCTACAACAATACCTGGTAGTACATGAGGTGAGATGATGATATATAAAATCCCGCAAATCATCGACGAAACCATGAGTGATAGTTTATTCGCCTCTTTCCACCAGACTCCCAGCAAAATACACGGCGTAGCCGTTGTTGCAAGTAAGCCGAATGCCCATAAAATACTGGTCACCAGAAATTTAGGGGGTTGGAAGGCCAATAAGATTGCCACAATGCCACCCATGGCCAGTGCTAAATAGCCCCATCGGATCTTTTTCCGTTGATCCATGTTTGGTGCAATAATTCCCAAAAGATCATTACCCACCAGGCCGGCAATGGCCATTAAATTACCACCGATTGTAGAAAGTCCGGCAGCCAGGGCGCCTCCCATTACAAAGGCAGCTACCAGGGTGGGATTATAAAAAACATTGAGTATTAATATGGTTTGATCCGGTTTGCTGATCACTCTTCCGGTGGTAGCGGTGAAAAAATTTCCGGCAAATCCCACTGTATAGGTAGCTGAAAAAAGAAGGCCCAGAAAAAGTGAGAACCAAACCACAGACCAGCGTGCATTTTTTACGCTGGAGGAAGTAAACACCCTCATTGCAAGATGCGGCAGGGCTATGGGACCGAGGGTAAATGCGGGAATCAGCGCGAAGTACCACCTGAAGTCATACTTCATATCAAAAAAAGTGGGAATGCTTTTCAACATGTCAGGCACCATATCACTATACATCAAAGGTGGGAACCACCATCCCGAAGATCCCATCGACTTCATGATAGCTCCCATGGGAACTACCATGGCCAGGGTCATGACAACCATTTGAAAAGCGGCGTTATAGGATGCCCCATACATCCCACCAATGGTGATAAATCCCACTGTTGCCAATCCGGCCACCACCAGGGCAATATCATAAGGCACACCAAAAAGCAGTTCAAAAGCCTGGCCGAGGCCGATCATCTGTCCCAGTGCATACATTACCATAATCAATATCATCCAGAATATGATCACTATGGTGGAAGCGTTTCCGTATCTCACTTTGATAAATGATGCCGGTGTATAAGTCTGCATTCTCCTGAGGCTCGTACCGTATAAAAGAGTCAACAGTGGGATCGAGATGGCCCACTGAATCCATAAATACACAAAAGGAACCTGCAGTTGTAAAATCAAGGCGATCACTCCGAGGAATGTCGCCAGACTGGCCCAGGTGGCAGCCATACCCAAGCCGTTTGTAACCGGACCTATTGAAAACCCGGCCGCATAAAAATCCGCATCACTGGCTGTTCGCCTGCTGGCTACCCATCCCACATAATAGAAAATTACAAACAACAATACTACTACTGTAACCCCCAACCATACGTTGTTCAGTGCATATTCTGTCGGCATTTTTGTCCCCCGGTATTAGTCAGATTGTGTAGAGTTTTCATTCAGATAGGCTTCCATTTCATCATCAAATTTGTTGCAGACAATCGTCATCACAAAACACACCGCGGCTATCCCAAACCACCCCAAAATAATGGGTACGATGTACTGGGCCGGAAAACCGCTGTAATTGACAGATTGCAGTTGTGGAAACAATACGAAAATGGCTGCGGAATGACCCATCAGCAATAACAACACGGAAAAAATGATCGTTAATCGGACTTCTTTTTTATACAATTTATCCTTCATACACCTCCCCTTTTTTTAAGGTTATCACAAGAGATTAAAAGCGCTTCATTTCATGTCAGTCTGTCAGCTTTTGCCCCATTCGGAATTTCTCAACTCAACCCTCCTGATCTTGCCGCTGATCGTCTTTGGCAGGGACTCCACGAACTCAACTTTTCGTGGGTATTTATAGGGAGCCGTTACAGATTTTACATAGTCCTGCAGCTCTTTTACGAGACTATCACCAGCTTGATATCCCGGGGTGAGTATCACAAATGCTTTTACCACTTCCCCCCGGGTTTCATCGGGACTGGACACAACCGCAGACTCGGCAACCGCCGGGTGTTCAATCAAAGCTGATTCAACCTCAAACGGTCCTATTCGATAGCCGGAGGTCAAAATAACATCATCGGATCTTCCCACAAACCAGAAATAGCCGTCCTCATCTTTGTAAGCCCTGTCACCGGTCAGGTACCATCCGTTTCTATAAACCGAAGCTGTACGATCCGGCTCTTTCCAATATTCCTTCATCAATCCCACGGGTCTCTCGGGTTGTACTCTTACGGCAATATCACCTTCGGTATTTGGGGCGAGGATGTCTCCGTTTTCATCCACCACCTGCAGGTCGATACCCGGGGCTGGTTTACCCATAGATCCGAAACGAGGCTCAATACAGGGAAAACTTCCGCAAAGAAGAATCGTCTCAGTCTGTCCATACCCATCCCTGATTATACAGTTTGTTGCATTCTTCCATACTTCAATAATTTCAGGATTTAATGGTTCGCCGGCTCCCACGCAATGCCGAAGGCTGGGGAAAGAGTATTTTGATAGATCCTCCAAGACAAGCATTCGATAAATTGTCGGAGCACCACACATAGTTGTTACCGGATATTGTGAAAGCAGCTCCAGGGTTTTCGTCGGATCAAACTTGTCCGAATGGTGAATAAACTGCGCTGATCCCATGGACCAGGGACCAAAATAGCTGCTCCATGCAGCTTTGGCCCAGCCTGTATCACTGAC
>JANQLH010000450.1 GCA_028280735.1 SAR324 cluster bacterium
AATCACTGCCTCACCACTTATCTTCGCATCTTTTGCAGCCTTGGAAGCAATTTTCTCAGTCTGACTGGCGTTATCCGCATTTTGCTGTATATTGGCAGCCATTTCTTCCATGGATGAGGTTGTTTCTTCCACAGAGGCGGCTTGTTCACTGGCTCCCTGGGACAGTTGCTGGGCAGTTGCGCTGATTTGACCGGCACCGGTGGCTACATTTGTTGCCGCAGAGCGAATTGTGCTGACAATGTCAACCAGCCTTCGCATCATTTCCTGTAGTGCTGCCGAAAGCAAACCAATTTCGTCTTTTTGCCGTACATCGATGTCAGCGGTCAGATCACCTTTGGCTACCATTTCTGCCAGGTTGGTACCTTTTGTCAACGGATTGGCAATGCTTAACGCGATAAACAATGCCATAACGGCAACCATGACAACAACGATCAAACCGGCAATAATAACAGACCTTAATAGAGTATTGATAGGGTCCATCACTTCTGCTTCGTCAATCTCTGCGATGATGGCCCAGGTTTCGTTCCAGACTTTTAAGGGAGAATAGGCGGAGAGAACAGGATTTCCATTGTAATCGATCACCACCTTGGCACCTGTTTTTCCGGATAGAGCCTCTGAAGTCGCAACGGTATCGACTCCGTTTTCTTGAACCGTACCCGCAAAAGAAGCACTTACGGAATGGCCTGCCGGATCCAGAAACGAATCCGAACGCATCAGTTTATCAGGTCCTACAAGATAGGTTTCCCCCGTTTTCCCCATTCCATCACGTTTTTGCATAATGCTGTTAATCGCATCCAGCGGCATTTGAAGCGCGATGATCAATTCAACACTGTTTTCAAATACAATTGGCTGAGCGATGAAAGCGCAGGGTTCATTATTACTGGGTGCATAGGGAGCAAAATCAGCAAAACCGAAACTTCGGTTATTAATCACCTGCTGTATCAATCTTCCCAGGTTGGATGAGGCATAACGTCCGTTTAAGATGTTTGTCTTATAGTCGGACTCCCTGGCAGCAGTGTAAAATATAAAACCATCCGGGTTGATCAGGAACAGATCATAATAGCCATACATTTCCTGGTATTTCTTGAAATACTCGTTACCTTGATCATCCACCGGACTAAACGCTTCGCCCACATCGATTTCTGTTATCATTGCCCATGTTATATCATTTCCCAGCTCCACCGGATCCCAGACAGAAAGTACCGGGTTGCCGTTGTAATCAGTTATCACGCTGATTCCTGTTTTTCCCGAATGTGCGGAGCGGGTAGCTTCAGTGTCCACAATGGTTTTATTCTTAAACGACGCTTCAACAGAATGGCCTTGCGGGTCCAAAAACGAGTCGGATCGCATCAAACCGTCCTGACCGACCAGGTATGTTTCCCCCGTTTTCCCCATTCCATCGCGCTTCAGCATGATAGAGTTTATTTTATCCAGGGGAATCTGCAGGGCTGCATAACCAATCAGTTTGTCGGCTGAATTGGTCATCCGCGACATCATAAACGCTGCCGGTATGCCCCCGGATGGAGCATAAGGGGCAAAATCCCCTACCGCATGATCTTCATTCAGCATTTGACGGGCCTCGCGAAAAGCTGCACCAAGACTGCTTTTTCTCAACCTGCTTTCCGGGATATTCATTCCCAGGTCAGATTCCCTGCCGACCGTATAAATGATGTCACCGCTGGTATTAATTAAAAACAGGTCATACCAACTGTTATCCTCCATTATATTCCGCATTCTGGAGTTGTGGGACTTAGCTGCCTTGTTCCAGAGGGGACCGCCCGTTCTGGAGCCTTCCCGGACAAATGCTTTGTCAAAGTCCAGCAGAACTCGACGCGCATACGGATCATCCTTAAAAACATGTAACTGCGATTGGAGCAGGTGAATATAGTCCTCCAGCTGGGATTTTTTGATGGCTTGAATGGCTTTCAGTT
Source organism: SAR324 cluster bacterium (assembly GCA_028280735.1). Classification (GTDB taxonomy): domain Bacteria; phylum SAR324; class SAR324; order XYD2-FULL-50-16; family XYD2-FULL-50-16; genus JAHJTV01. The sequence continues at coordinate 1,932 of JANQLH010000450.1, forward strand.
TTTTGAAGGACTCCGCCCTGAGTGTCCCCACGGTTTCAACCAATACACCCATGTCACCTTCCCGCTCCGCAAAATACTTTGAAATTTGCTCTTTTTTTATTCCACGTACCGATTCCAACTGACCGAAAGATTTCTCCATAAGCGCACTACTGGCCAGGCGGCTACTCCACCAACCTACTATCAACAAAGGAATAATGCCGACCAATAAAAACAAACAAATGAGCTTTGGTTTCATTTTAATGTCTTTAAGCTTAACCATTTTTCCTCTCTGAGATTATTTCGAGAAAACTGTTTATGTCCTGTCTTAAAATCTGAGCTGTACTGAAACAAAAGAGAAGTAAAATCACCTTGTTACTCTCTCACTTGGCCAACATTATACAATACTTTCCTGCTTTTAGTAACTTTTTTTTCGCCATACCGTTTAAGCTAGATCATCCACCATTTAGTATCTGAACAAAAATCCGTCAATTTCCTGCAAGAAAAAGCTTAAGAGGTAGATGTTCCTTTGGAAGTTTGAGGCCTTCAGCGCTCAGCCTGTTTTTGCTTGTCTTTGTCATGCCTTAAACTAAAAGCTGAGTTCCGGTCTTTTGCATAAGGCCGAGTATAGGGATTAGCGATTTTTCGTTCAGACACCGGCTAAAATGTCAGTTATTTATTCTTGGTTACAAAGTTGACAAGACAAAGCAAACCGTTATCGAATAAATAAATGTTTGATGTTCAACTGCAATGTCGAACTCCAGGTTTTTTCAACTGTCTCAAGCGATTCTCAACTCGGATTCAAGAGACTATCTCGACAACTAGTCACGGTACCAGGAGATTTAAATGTTCACCGAACTTGAAGCGATCAATTCTCGCCCGAAACCGTTCGAATTTTATACTGCTGACGATTTGTGGACCGATGAACACACTTCAGAACAGATGTTGGAGTACCATTTAAACCAAGAAATCGAGCTCTCGTCCCGAAACATGGAGTTTATTAAGCGGTCGGTGGATTGGATAGCAAATCAGTTTGGGGTGGGTGAAGGAACAAAAATCGCCGATTTCGGTTGCGGTCCTGGACTGTACACAACTCTCCTTGCCGGGTGGAAAGCGGATGTCACTGGTATCGATTTTTCTGCCCGTTCGATTCGATTCGCTGAAAAAACGGCCAAGGAAAAAGGATTGGATGTTCGTTACATTAATGAGAATTATCTTGAGATGGAGACGAAAAACAAGTTTGACCTGATCCTGCTAATCATGTGTGATTACTGTGCCTTAAGTCCCAAGCAAAGAAAAAAGCTTTTGAAGAAGTTTAACGATTTGCTTTACCCGGGCGGGTCAGTCCTTTTGGATGTTCATTCATTGGCTGCTTTTGATCAAAGAGAAGAAAAGGCAATCTACGAAGCCAATCTTTTGGATGGATTCTGGTCGGCAAAACCCTACTACGGATTTTTAAACACCTTTGTGTATCAAAAAGAAAAAATAGTCTTGGACAAATATACTTTATTTGAAGAAGGCAGGACCCGGACAGTTTACAATTGGTTGCAGTATTTCAGCCAGGAATCTCTGCTCAAGGAGTTGAACGCCTCAGGGTTTGAAGTACAGGGCACATACGCTAATGTGGCAGGTGCCTTGTTTGGTCCTAATACAAATGAGTTTGCCATGGTGGCAAGAAAACGATGATTGATTGAGTCTTTTCCCCGGGGAGATTGATGTTTGCCGGCTTTTTTATCCGTTTCTTTTTCGCTGTACTGCTGTTTTTCATAGCTTCCAAAAAAGGTTATCAGAAACTGGTCTGGTCCGGAATCGGCTTTGTGTTGGGACCGATCGCCCTGGTAATAATTATTATTTATCGTAAAAATGCCGACTATTCGCGGGCATTTCTTTCCGGATTAACCGGGATACTGATCGGTGGCGCCCTGATGTTGGCCGGATGGTTCCTCTATCCGCTGTTTTCATCGTTAAATCAGGCCGACATGGTCCGGCAATATGCTGATATTTTCTGGGTGCTGATTCTGCCTGTAACCTCCGTTTTTATGGGAGCGTTGTTTTTTTGCCTATCACTGGTCAGACAGAAAAACTGAGTATTCTGAATATTTGAGCAGGACGTTTGTAAGGTATTGAAATATCATTAAAAATCACACCGTCTGCAAATCTTCAATCTAAAAAACAACATCGAAAATGTCTCTGAAGTTAACCCCTATCGGCACAATCCATACTCCTTTTAACACAATTGAAAACATGCCTATCCAACCCGGGGGTGCGCTTGGGATCAAAGGGCGGATCGAGCTTTATTCTGAATTTGCGGAGGGATTGAAAGACCTTGATGGTTTCTCACACGCCTTTCTGCTTTATCATCTTCATAAGGTGGAAGGGTTCAATCTGTTACCCGTTCCGTTTCTTGATACGGAGCAACGGGGAATTTTCGCCACCAGATCCCCAAAACGACCCAACGCCATCGGCTTATCGATTGTCAAAATCCTACGGGTAGCAAACAACTTGGTTCATATTGAAAATGTCGACATGCTGGATGAAACGCCTTTACTGGATATTAAACCGTATGTCCCCGAGTTTGATGTTTATACAAAGGTAAAGGCAGGTTGGTTCGAAAATGTGAAAGGAGAAGTAAAAACCAAAAGATCAGATGAGAGATTTAAATGAAATCAGCCGGCTGATAGCGCTAAAACTCGAAGGTCCCGGCTGTTTTCAAAGTCTGTATTGGTTTTGTCTAAATCGGTATTCCTTTCACCGGCTGCCGGTAACCAAATTCCTGCCGACATTATTATTCCTTTGACAAATGACCAAATTTTCATGATAGTAGAAGAGAATAATCAATGTTTATCTCCCTCTTTTCATTAACGTTTGAATTTTTATTGGAGAGTAGATCGATGCGTGCTTTCAGGTTATATCGGATAGGAATTGGTTTGATTGTTTTTCTGGTCATCGGTTGTGGCGGCAGTAAACCCAAAACGGATGAAAAACCCCTCACTGTTTATTCTTTGGATAAGGGGCTGGAACTCCTGGCGGGTGAAATCAAACAGGTGGTCCGCAGTGGTATTGAATCCGGTAGTATTCAGGCAGTACTCGATATAGCAGTGCTTGATGTTTTGGAGAAAACAACCCGTAAAAACCTGGATTTTAGTTCTTATCTTTCCTCAAAGCTGATCAATTTAACGGTTGATCTCACTAAAGATAAAGATTCAGGCATCGCTTTTATCAACACCCAAAAGGTGCGAAATGCACAGAAAAGGCTGCTTAAGGGAGCAGAACCGGATTACAAAAAACTGGGAGCCGAGCTGAACAGTTCCATGATGTTCAAGGGATTCTTTTTTCAAAACAATGAGGAGACTGTCACTATTCAGATCGAGATCTTTGATCCCAAGACCGGGTATCTGCATAACACCATTGAGGTTGCCGTCGCTTTCAAGGATGTGCCGAAACCGATGCAAAAATCCTTTCCCATGATGGTAAACAAACAGTTTGAGGCTCTATACCAGCAAACATCGGAAATTGAAGTCGGACAAATCCCCGCCGCCGTCAATGCTGCCTGGAACGAGCACTTTACCGAAGACCATCGTCAGAGTTTAAAAAACAACATTACCAGCTCCATTTACGCCGACATCGAGGGATTGGTCACGGAAGATGATTTGGCCCGCGAACGATTGGGAACCATTGCCAAAATTAACAAGGAAAAAGAACATATCTCGATCTATCTAAGGGGAAAATTTGTCGTTCAGGTTCTTGGTTATACTTATGATTTGACAGGGGAGCAGAACAATAAGGTCAAGCAGGCCCTGAATTATATCAATCGTATGGAGTCTATATTGAAGAAAGGTTTCAAGATCTCTATCGGTTTTATTGCCAAAACCGATGATAATGATCCTTTGGATTTTGAATGCGATGGTGACAGGGAACTGGAGCTTTCCATCGGTTCTGCCAAGTTCAATTATGAGCAGGCAACCTGCAACGAAGAAGGACAACGACAGGTAATGACATGGCTGGCTCCTTTTCATATGACTGCAAAAAACTGGAGTCTTGTGGTGATCGAAGACAACATTTTTGGGGATGAAGAAGTCAATGCCCATGTTTTGGTCACAAAAGATAATTTGTTAAATGTTTTCTACAAGGGCATGGATGAAATCGCACTGACAGGCTCCGAATACTACCTGTTAAGATTGACAAAACACAATTGATCGACCTCGCACCGGTTTGCGAAAACCCGGTGGGTCTTACCCACCGGCTTCCCCGCCAACCAAAACACCCCTTATCATATAATTCAAGGAATAACCGGAATCGACTCCAAAAAAAAGGCGTAGGCCTATGAATTCGATCTGCATTCAAACAGCTAAAAGCCCCTCACAGCCTTCATAGAGCAGTAATTCAGACGACTTCCATTCCGCTGAGTCATCGGTTATCAGATGTTGGAACAATAGTTCAAACCAGAATGAACACAAAAGCTATTAGGCCTGATCGAGCTACACCAAATGCTTGAAGAAGACCCCTTCATCAGGTTTCGTCCCTTAATTCATTAAAGCAAAAAACGAAGCTTTCACAACAAAGCGATAATCGGTATCCATGTCCTGCAAGTTCTGTCCTGAACTCCATGATCCAAGGGCACTGCAATACATGGTAAAGGTCCGAAAATGTGTGTTATAAAAACAATCATGTCTAACCTTATTCTTTTGGCACTCCTAACAACAGACCACTACTTGTGTTGCTCTCCTATAGAAGATAATATAGATTCAATGACCAGAACCAATTGATTCAATCTGATCCGGTCAGACAAGCTTTGATTTTTAGTTCCCATTTGACTTTCAAATTCAAAAGGATTGCCTATGAATAAGAAATGGATGTTGTACGGTGCCAACGGCTATACCGGGAAACTGATTGCCGCCGAGGCCGAGAAAAGGGGATTGACCCCCATATTGGCCGGTCGGACACTGGAATCGATCAAACCGCTGGCTGATGAATTGGGATTTGAATATCGGATTTTTCCACTTACCGATCACCAAGCGCTTGAGGAAGCATTGTCAGATATTGATATTGTCGCTCTCTGTGCAGGTCCGTTTTCAGCTACCAGTGACCCTGTGATTAAAGCGTGTTTGGTAACAAAAACACATTACGTGGATATTACGGGTGAAATGGACGTGTTTGTCAGGGCGCACTCTTTTCAGGAGCAGGCTAAAGCGGCGGGCGTAGTAGTATGTCCGGGAGTCGGATTTGATGTCATTCCTACCGATTGTGTCGCTGCCCGGCTTAAAGAGCAATTACCCGATGCAACACATCTGTGCCTTGGTTTTGACAGCCGCAGCGGTTTCAGTCCCGGAACCGCGAAAACATCTATCGAAGGATTCAAAGGCGGTAATCGCATCCGCAAAGATGGAGTCATCAAAAAAGTTTCGATGGCTTATAAGGTCAGGGAAATTGACTTTGGCAAAGGATTAAAAAAAGCAGCCGTAATACCCTGGGGAGACGTTGCGACGGCTTATTACAGTACGAATATCCCTAATGTGGAAGTGTTTATGCCCGCTTTTTCCAGTATGAGAAGGCTAAAGCTTTTGAATCTTTTGCGCCCAATCATCGCCCTGCCTTTCGTACAGTCCCGTATGAAACAGAAAATTGAAAAAACCGTACCGGGTCCCACGGAAGAACAGCGGAAGAAGTATGTTACTCATGTTTGGGGTGAAGTGAAAAACCGGAAAAATGAGACCAGAACAGCCAGAATAACAGTTGCGAACGGATATGATGTTACTGTTTACGGTGTTTTAGCATCAATTGAATTTCTGGATAGCTATACCGGGGAAGGTGGCTATTACACCCCTTCCCTGTTAATGGGAAAAGATTTAATAGAACGTTTTTCCGGAAGTCAGAAAATGACGATAACGGAGTGATATGGAACCGAGAATTGAACAGTTATCCAAAAAGTACCTGGTTGGTATGCGAATAGAGACAAGTCTGGCCAAAGATGACACAGCCGAACTGTGGAAAGCTTTTATGCCGCGGCGCAACGAAATACCAAACAAACTAAGTCCCGGTTATTACTCCGTGCAGGTTTTTCCGAAATCACTGGACTTTAAGGATTTTAACGAGCATGTATTGTTCGAAAGATGGGCAGCCATTGAAGTTTCGGACTTGAATGCCGTTCCCGGGGGAATGGATTCGCATACTTTGCACGGAGGGAAGTATGCGGTGTTTATTCACAAGGGTGCGGCCCACACATTTCCCAAAACCTACCAGCATATCTATGGTGTCTGGTTGCCAAAGTCTGGTTTTGAACTGGATCAAAGGGAACATTTCGAATTTATGGGAGCGGATTACAGACCGGATGATGATAATGCGGAGGAAGAAGTTTGGGTGCCGATTAAATAATCAGGAGTGAAAATATGGCCGAACCAAAGTGGCTGACAACGTCAGCAGGCATCAAAATGCCGCCAATTCTTTATGGGACTGCCTGGAAAAAAGAACAGACCACAACGTTCGTAATGCAGGCGATTCAAACAGGATTTCGGGGAATTGATACAGCCGGACAACCCAAACATTACGATGAATCCCGTGTCGGTGAAGCAATAGGGAGGTTAGGCGAACTTGGATTGAAGAGAGAGGATCTTTTTATTCAAACCAAGTTCACACCAGTCAGCGGCCAGGATCATTCGAACATGCCTTACGATCCCGAAGCTTCTCCGGTTGATCAGGTGACCCAATCCTTTACCTCGTCATTGAGAAATCTTAAGACCGGTTATGTAGATTCCCTGGTTCTTCATTCCCCATTAGCCACCCTCCGGCAAACTATGGAAGTCTGGAATGCCATGGAAGCCTTCTTTAAAAGCGGTGAAGTGAAACAACTCGGCATCAGCAACTGTTATAGTCTTTCCACTTTGCAGTCGATTTATGCTAAAGCAGAGGTTAAACCGGCTGTGGTGCAGAACAGGTTTTACCAGGCAAGCGGTTATGACATCGATCTAAGAGCCTGGTCTGCCGAAAAAAACATATTATACCAGAGTTTCTGGACGTTAACAGCAAATCCCCATCTCTTGGCCGGCAATCCGGTTACCACAATTGCAGCAAGACACAATCGTACTTCAGCCCAGGTTTTTTTCCGTTTTCTAACTCAAAGGGGAATCGTTCCCCTTACCGGAACAAGGTCCGAACAGCACATGAAAGAAGACTTGGCGATTTTTGAGTTTGAATTGTCAGATGAAGAGTTAAAGCTGATAGAGGAACTGCTCTAAAGGAACGCTTGGAAGCAGGTTCTGGCTGCTATTCGGATAGCTGGAGGAACAAGTCCGGCGGATCAGGCTTTGTAGCTTAATGACTGGTCGTTCTTAAACATTGCTTAGGTGTGGAGAATTTTATGTTCTTCAGCATACAACTCACATAAATCCATCGCAGGAGGTCCGCATGGTAACACTGATTGAGAATCCATCCATTATTGAGGCTGCAGGAAACAAGCCCAAGATTATCAAGGAGTTTATCGGTAAGGTAAACTCAAACACCGATGCCGTCAGCATTGCTAAAATGGAAAGTCCCGCTGGGTGGGTGGAACCGGGCCAGACGCCGGAGTTTGATGAATACACCGTGGTACTGAAAGGAGAAGTTCAGGTTAAGACCAGGGAAAAGGTGTTTTTGGTCAAAGCCGGTCAAGCTATTATCACTCCGGCTGGAGAATGGGTTCAATACAGCACTCCCGGAGACCGGGGTGCGGAGTATATCGCCATATGCCTACCCGCATTTTCACCGGATAGAGTCAAAAGAGATGAGAGCTGAAAGATGTCAATTACATTCAACAAATATTTCGAGTTTGAGTATGAGAAGGTTGAACGATTGAGTCCTTTGGTAAGAAGGATTGTCGCTCATAATCCCAATTATTTTACATTTTACGGAACCAATACTTACATTGTCGGCACCGGCGAAGTTGCGGTGGTAGATCCGGGACCGGATTTGGAAGAGCATGTGACAGCCATTGCGGATAGCCTGGAAGGTGAAACGATCAGTCATATTTTGGTGACCCACACCCATTATGATCATTGGCCGGCTTACAGCTACCTGCAAAAAAAATTTGGAGCAAAGACTTACGGATTCCATCCGAAAAAAAGCGAACGGAAAATTGGTGCCAGTCGATCGGCAGCGGAGAGATCCCTGTCTACCCAGGAAAGATTCGAAATCAGCGGATTTATGCCCGATGTCGGAGTCGAGCATGGGAGTGTTATTGAAGGAGAGAATTGGACAATCGAATGTGTTTTCACACCGGGACATGCCTCAGACCATATGTGCTACCGGCTAAAAGAAGAAAACGCGTTATTCAGTGGCGACCACATCATGGGATGGTCCACCAGTGTGATTTCTCCTCCGTCCGGCAATATGAAGGAGTACATGGAAAGTCTGGATTTATTGTTACACAGGAATGATGGCCATTATTGGCCGGCTCATGGTCCCGGTATTCCTGACCCAATACCTTATGTGCAATCGTTTGTGCAGCACCGCAAGGAGCGATTCGATCAAATTCTGGCTCAGATCCGCATGGGTGTCCATACCATTCCGGAGATGGTTGCCGACATCTACCGGGACATTTCCCCCATGCTTCATCCTGCCGCCGAACGTTCTACCCTGGCTGCCATGGAGTACTTGATTGAAAAAGGACTGGTTGATTTTCAAACCGATTCCGGCAATACAAGAATGTACCACCTCACGGGTTGATTAATAGGAAGCATTACAAAGAAGGGAGAATCCGGATATTGATAGGGATGGCGCAACTCATCTTGAAGAACAGCGTGCTATAAGCTTTTGGTTTTCAGCATTCAGCAATCAGCTGGTCATTTATCTGATATTTAGTTTTTTTTTGGCTGAATGCTGATTACTGAAAGCTTGTCAAACCTCAAGATGAAACTGTCACCACTCACCGGCGAAGGGTGTTTATTCAAATTGCACAAAACTGTATGAAAGCGGGTGCAAGAGCACGACCGGAGTATTTTGAACTTCCGATCGTTCTCCAATTAGCGGGGGAAGAGACTCGTCATTGATCAATTCCAACTTTTCTCCGTTTAATAACAGACTTTTGCCTAGAATATCCGCGGTGGTGATTTCAAACAGCTCCATTTTTTTAAACCCTAAATCCTTGAAAGATATCCTTGCTTGTTTTTGATGGTCCAGGTTAACTATCAAAACGGTAATACCGGCTTTATTCCTGGTGTTGTGGGCGTAAATCCGGACTTTCGGAGAGCTGCCATCAGAAGTGTTGACTTCATAGACCTCGGTTCCCATCAGTTTTTTCCATAACAATGAATTCCAATAATCGGGATTAAGTTCCAAGGTCACGGGATCCATCATTCCGTAGTCCATTCCGGCCAAGGTTTGACGGAAGACGGTATCAATACCATTTGCTGCCAGCAATCCCAGCTGGTCAAGCCACCATAAACCACCGATATAGGTATCGGACACCCCGGGTTCTCCCCCAAACTGGGCATTTCCCGTTTCACCAAGCCAGATTGGTTTTCCCGGTGCATGTTTGTCTCGGAGGTCAGTAAACACATTTGCCCAGTATTTTGCTTCATTCAGATTTTCCGGTTCAAGCAACCGGGCCGGGTGAGCTTTGCGGGAAGCAAACGGACCACGACGGGATTGCTGTGGGTAATAATGCCAGGCAATGATGTCAACATCATTTCCTGATAATTCAATCATATCAGCATAAAAGCCGAAAAAAGCTCCAAACAGTTCACCGAGTACCGGCCAGATGGCACTTCCCTGGCTCCCTATTCTTGAATTAGGGTAGTATTGAGCCGCGGTTTGATTCAGGGTTAGAATGTCTTGCTGGTATTGTTCCGGCTTGACAACACTGCCTAAGCCATAGATGTACCAGAAAAGATTGTGCTCATTTCCCAACTCGATCACATCGATCTGATAGCCCTTTTCCTTGGAGTACTGTAATAAAGATTCGGTATTTTGAGGATTCCATCTGTTTTCGCTATCTCTTGCTGAAGGACCGGAGTTCAAAGTGAAAACAAACTTCAGTTCGTTCCTTTTTACAAACTCGTTCAGGTTATCCCACTGCCGGCGGGTCATGGTCTGATGATACCTTTCGGGAACCTTGTCAGGTTGAACATACTCGCTGTCGTCATTCATGTCGTAATAGACTTTATCTGCTTCTGATCCCCCGATTCTCAAGTATGCGGGAGTGAGGCCTGAAACCAGCATATCGAGCTTTTCGCGATTAAAGTCGAATACGGGTGCATGAAAAGTTCCGGAACCGCTTTCAACCCTGTCAGCTTTCGGATTCCACCATTTTCCGCCAACAAGCTGTGAGGTATCCAAGGTATATGATAAATATTCTGGCGACACACGATACAAGGGTTCTTCCAGGTTGATTCCGACCGATATCTCAAGGTTTTCTTTGTCAGATCCTCCCGTAAAGCTGACGGATCGATCTTTTAAAGTGGCGGATGGTGACAGGTTTCCCTTAATGATATCAAAAATGGTACCGCTGCCTCCCCAAAACAAAACAATATGGAGTAATAAGATTAATCCGCCTGCGAACAAAAGCCTTTTTAATGTTTTCATAACAAATATAGCCTGGTTAATTGGTTTCTAGTTTCCTAAAGTATTCATATCAAAACTGTTTTGGGAGTTGACAGATACCTGTGCCTCTTCTGACGCTTCCAGCCGTTGTTGTTTGCCGTTAAATTTAAAGGCTTGCACCATGGACTGCAGAATGTCCGATTGATTGGATAATTCTTCGGACGAACTTGCCGATTGCTCGGATATGGAAGAGTTCTCCTGAACAACGTTGTTTACCTGGGTAAGGCTCAAGTTGATCTCCTCAACCGCACTAACCTGTTCCCGGGAGGAGGAAGCAATATCTTTGATAATATCATTGATTTGATTGATCATTTCTGTTATGCCGTCCAAAAATCCCGCGGCTTTCGTGGCGTTTTCAACGCCGCTTTTCACCCCCTTGATAGAATTTTCAATTAGAGCAGTGGTGTTTTTTGCAGCAGTAGCGCTGCGATTAGCCAAATCTCTCACCTCTTCCGCCACCACAGCAAATCCCTTTCCGTACTTGCCGGCCCTGGCAGCTTCCACAGCTGCGTTCAATGCGAGTAGATTGGTTTGAAAGGCAATTTCATCAATGACTTTAATAACTTTGTAAACTTCTGAGCTTGTTTGATTTATTTCTCCCATGGATTCAACCATTAGTTGCATCTGCCTGCTGCTATCCTCTATTTCTTTCCTTGTGGCGCTGGAAAGGTTTTGCGCTTGCACGGCGATATCACTATTTGTTTTGGCATTTCCTTCTATTTCGTTCATGGAAGAGGAGATCTCTTCCAGGCTGGCCGCCTGTTTGGAAGTACCCTGTGCCAAGGTTAGCGCTCCCTTCTTAAGCTCGTTAACACCATGAACCACTTCGGAACTCACCGATTTAACCCCGGCAATAGTCTCTCCAAGCATCTTCATTGCGTAATTGACGGCCGTTTTCAGCTTTTGAAATCCTAAAAAGGAGGAGGTAATCTGCTGAGTGAGATCTCCCTGCGAGAGCTGTGTCAAAATCTTGGAGGTTTCGTCAAGAATACCTGCCTTATGCTTTTCATCTTCTTCGACTCGCTTGATAACGGTTTTCAGTTCATTCTGAAATTTGGAGTTCATTCTGCTATAAACAATCAAGAGAGCTGTGATCGTCATCACATTGGCTGCATTGACAATAAAAGGCTCGGACTGGTTTATGGGGTATGTCTCGATGATAATACCAAGAGTCCCCAGGTAATCCATGACAATCATGCTGATAATGGACAACATCCCAAACACGGCTCCCCCTAATGTTCCTATGACAATGAACGCCAATAAGGAAGCCGTGGCATACCAGACGACTGCGGAGTGCAGGTTCCCGCCATAATAGGCTGTCACCATTGTAATCAACAGGAACAGAATCGAAGAAACAAGTGATCCGGATAACTCATGCCTTGAAAGCCACCGAAGAGTAAACGGAATAAAAGCTGTGAAACTAATGGCGACTACCAAAGAGACAGCTACCATCATGTTTCCGCGAGAGAACTGCCAGACGGAAATAAAACCTCCCATCAAACAAAGAAAAAATGAAAAACCAATGATTATTTTTGCTCTTTCAAAATCTATGGTGCTTTCCTTTATCTTCGGATTTACCAACCAATCGGTAAAAGCTTGCCAAGGGCCTAGATCACTCGATTCCATGTCAGTCTCCTTTATTTAAATAATCCATCATTTATTTATTTATCGCAAACTTACTACGATGAATCAGAAAAATCATCAGCAAAATGCTGCCAGGTCTTTGTTTTTGACAGATTTGCCTAGGCTCAGTCAGCTTCAATACCGGGTGTGCCTTGATTGAATGTTGAAGTTCTCTTCTTTCAGACTGTGTCATAATAAGAATTTTGGTGATTATGGGCAGATTTTGATTCTGCGTCATTACAGGCTTGGAGACTGTGTCACAGTTCGAGTTTTTGACTACTTTGTGAAGAACGTGACTATTTGTCATTCCGGGCTTGCAGACTGTGTCATAATACGATTTTAAAAACGAGTTTCATTATGTCCATTTCCCGAGGTTGAAATCAGCGAATGGATTTTAATCTGACAAGGTTAACTCATTTC
>JANQLH010000479.1 GCA_028280735.1 SAR324 cluster bacterium
TACCTGGGGAAAGAAACCGTGCAAAACATCATGGCTTTTCGTTTTGCCAATCTTATCTTTGAAAGCGTCTGGAACAGAACATACATCGATCACGTGCAGATTACCGTTTCCGAAGAATTAGGCGTCGGACACAGGGCGGGTTATTTTGATAACTCCGGACTGGTCAGAGACATGCTGCAGAATCATATTCTTCAGCTTTTGGCCCTTGTAACCATGGAAGCACCTGCCAAGTTCGATGCGGACATGATCCGGGATGAGAAGGTAAAGGTGATGCGAGCGATTCGTCCCTACACGGCCGGTTCAAACCCTTCAACGATTATTCGGGCACAGTATGGGGAAGGGACCATTCGAGGCAATCAAGTAAAGAGCTATCTGGATGAAGAGGGCATTAAACCTTACTCATTCACCGAAACCTTTTTAGCGACGAAAATGTTTATCGATAACGCCCGCTGGGAAGGGGTGCCTTTTTATGTTCGTGCAGGCAAGGCTCTAAAAGAAAAGAAAACGCAAATCGCAGTCGTCTTCAAACAAGTACCGCACAGTATGTTTGTTGCCAATCTTGATGAAAATACACTGGGGCCTAATGTGCTGATATTCGGAATTCAACCTGAACAGGGAATCTTCTTGACATTTCAGGCCAAGGCACCCGGCTCAAAAATGTGTCTACATCCTCTGGAAATGGAATTCAACTATGCCGATGTCTTTGGTTTGGAGATGTCGGACGATTATGAAACTCTTCTGCTGGACTGCATGATCGGCGATCAAACCCTTTATTGGAGTGAAAAAGGAGTTGAAGTTTCCTGGGAATTGTTTACACCTGTTCTGTCGGAATGGAGCAGGTCCGATGCGGAAGACGGGAAATCAAGTTTACTTTGTTATGATGCGGGTTCCTGGGGACCTAAAGAAGCGGCTGAATTTATTGAAAAAGACAATAGAGAATGGATAATAAAATAATGGAATTGCGAAATTACAAAGACAAAGAGGAGATGAGCCGAATAGTTACGAAATATGTGGCGTCTCTGGTTAACAACAAAACAAGGTCAAACCAGGTCTTCACGCTGGCCCTTTCCGGTGGCACTTCTCCGGTTCGCTTTTACGAATTGCTTGCGAAAGAATCACTCGACTGGTCCCTGGTAAAAATATTGCTTGTTGATGAAAGAAAGGTTGATCCTTCCCACATCGACAGCAATGCCGGAATGGTGCACAATGCACTGACATCAAAAATAGATATCCCCGCGGAAAACATTATCTTTCCCGATACATCCATAAAAAAACCGGCTGAGTGTGCTGAAGAATATGAAAAACGTATTAAAGAAGAATTAAACGGGTTTCAAGCGAAAATAGACCTGATCGCGTTGGGAATCGGACCGGATGGGCATACCGGTTCTCTCTTTCCTGATGAAGCTTTTGATCCGGAAGATCAGAGACTGATCGTTTCGACAAAAGCACCCGAACCTTTCAAAATTGCCGATCGCATTACGATGACAATGAATTTTATCAATCAAGGCAAGATCCGTATTTTCGTGATTGCCGGCGAAGGAAAACAGGACATGATCCAACGAACAATGTCCGGGGATAAATCGATCCCGGCCGGTTTTGTTAAGTCCCCCTGCCTGGTCTTCACCGACTCGACCACCTAGAGTGGCTTAAAACAGTGGCCAAGACAATGGCACTTCAAAGTTCAGTGTTTTCAGCGATCAGCTCTCAGTCGGTTATTGCTTAACCATGCAATGCTTTTTAAGCTGAACGCTGACGGCTGGCAGCATGATAATCTTCAAACTAAATCCCGGTATCTGGCACAAGGCTGGATAAGAGTTTAGCGATTTCCTGTTTAGATACTCATTAACACCCGGGCCGGATTTTTAACCAGCTGGGTGTTAATTCCTACATTTCTATTTTTTTTCTTGACAAAAAAGCGGTGAAATGCGAGTAAAATAGCCCATGAGCCGTTGTTTCGATTGAGAATCCTATCGAAGGAAAAAATCTTACTTGTTGTTACCAACTCGTAACAATGAAAAGATATGCTTGTCACCAATTGGTAACATGGGTTCATGTCTAAAAAATATATCCGACTGATTTTATGTTGTTTTTCTCTCAGGAACGGATATTGCTAGTTAGTCTGTCTTTTATACGAATGTGTCGTGCAGACTAAGCGTAGGATGCATGAGAGATCCGAAACTTACTTTTTCAAAAGTGGAAAGAGAATTCATGAATACCAAACCTGTAAGATTCCGCGATATGTTTTACCAATCGTTTTGGGAGGTTTTTGCAACATGAAAAATAGCAAATGGTTAATTAAAAGTTCTGTTGCATCTTTTGTTATAGCGATAGGCCTTTTCGTTTACGTTGTGAATGAGTCAAAGGCGCTTTCTTATCTCTCCTCAGATTCAAAAAACTGCATCAATTGTCATGTGATGAACACCCAGTTTGCGACCTGGAAGCACTCTCCCCATGCCCAGCGAGCGAGTTGTGTTGAATGTCATTTGCCGACGGAAGGGTTTTTTGAAACGTATCTGGCTAAAGGTAGAGATGGATGGAATCATTCAGTTGCATTTACGTTTAATACTTACGCGCACGCCATTCAGATAAGTGAAAACGGGGCTGAACGCGTGCAAGCAAATTGTATTTCATGTCATTCATCTGTTGTTCAAAACATGCTTGATAATGCTGCCCGGTATGAAGACCTCGCCGCAGGCATACAACCGGTAGACCGGAAATGCTGGGATTGTCATCAGGATGTTGCCCATGGAAAAAACAGAAGTTTGATAACCACACCGAATGCTCTGAGTGTAAGAAGAGAAGTAAACTAAAAGGAGGAAAAATGAATAAATATAAAATTTTGCTTGTCGCTTCAATTGCTGCAATTATTGCCATGGGATTGCTGAGTGTTTCCATTGCCGGTAAAAACGCTGAAAGAGACGTTATCAATACCAGTCCGGTAGTTAAAGCTGATGGTGTGGAATCAAGAAGTGAAGTGTGGAAACAACACTTTCCGCATCAATACGATTCCTGGAAAAAAACCAGTGAAAACGACCAGATTATCGATATGCTCAAAAAGACTCCTCAATTGACTATTCTTTGGGCAGGGTATGGTTTCGCCAAGGATTACAACGCTCCCAGGGGCCATTTTTATGCTCTCCAAAGTAATCAAAACACATTGAGAACAGGTGCACCCGTAGATGATAAGACCGGTCCAATGCCAACAGCCTGTTGGGCATGCAAATCTCCGGATGTGGCAAGGCTGATCGATGAAAAAGGTGAGTTGGAATATTTCACCGGCAAATGGTCCAGATGGGGTGATGAAGCTGTAAACTCAATTGGGTGTGCCGATTGTCACGACAGTAAAACAGCCAATTTGACCATCAGTCGACCTTATTTGACACGTGCCCTGGAGTACAACGGTGTTGATTTGAAAACAATCACCCATCAGGATATGAGATCATTGGTATGCGCCCAGTGCCATTCCGAGTATTATTTTAAGAAAACAGAATGGACCGACGACGATGGAAACAAAAAAGTGGCTACTGTAGTAACTTTTCCTTGGGAAGGTGATTTAACTGCAGAAGAAATGGAAGCTTACTATAATGAGCGGTTCTTTAGCGATTGGACACATAAAATTAGTAAGACTCCGATGCTAAAAGCTCAACATCCGGGTTACGAAATCTACAAAACCGGAATCCATGCCCGCAGGAATGTTGCATGTGCCGACTGTCACATGCCTTACAAGCAGGAAGGGGCTATTAAGTTTTCTGATCATCATATTCGCAGTCCCCTGGAGAACATAGCAAACACCTGTTTGACCTGTCACAGGGAAAGTGAAGCGGAGCTTAAGGAAGTTGTTAACAGAAAGCTTGAAAGAAAAGACCAGTTAAACGAAATTGCCATGGATAACCTTGCCAAGGCCCATCTCGAAGCAGGCAAGGCATTTGAACTCGGTGCTAAAGATGGTGAAATGTCCTCGATTCAGGACGACATCCGTTCAGCCCAGTGGCTCTGGGATTATTCGATCGCCAGCCATGGATCATTTTATCATGCACCCGAAGAGACGTTGAGGTTACTCTCTGTCGCCAATGAGAAAGCCCAGCAGGCTCGTTTGAAGTTGGTTAAGGTCCTGGCGAAATACGGGGCGATCAATTACATGGCTCCGGATTTTTCAACCAAGGAAAAAGCCCAGAAACTTGCTGGTGTGCCTCTCCAGAAACTGGCAGCTGAAAAAATGAAGTTCAAGCAAACACTGCTAAAAACCTGGACAGAAACAGCCATTGCAAACAACAAGCTTGATCCTTCCATCAGGGAAGGAATGAGTGATAACGTTTCCTACCCCAAAAACTAGTTTCCTTCCTCACTAAGTACAGTGATTAAAGCCGTTGTCTTCGGACAGCGGCTTTTTGGGTTGAGGAAGCTATACCATTGGTTATTCCTCTCACTGTTACCCCGGGTCTGCTATATCTCCCAATTTGCTGTGGACGAATCAGCAATATTGTTCGTCACGGATCAAAAAAGAGCAGGTATATTTTCACCCACCTGTTAAAACACATTGAAACCTAAAAACCGGTCGTTAAAGACAGATTTGACCGGGGCTGAATCCTCCTGAAACACCTTACCGAATTGCACCGGTCTGCTTTATACCTTGCACATTAAAATACCTTGCATGCTCGAAGGAGCTTTAATTATCACCATAGTTACTGTGCATGAAAGCCTGAAAGTTTCCTCCACAAGATTCGTAAGCGGATATACTATTTCCGAGATCTCATTAGGATGGTTGGTTCGAAACAGCATCTCTATTGAGCAGCAACTCGTTTTATAGTCCTTTGGTTACCAAGTGTTCAGAAAGAAAATAACTTTTGACTTTGAAAAAATCGTAATGTTAAAATGAAGGTGTGTAAAAAGGCCTTGTAGAACATAAAAATCATGATTTTGCAAGCATTACGGAGAGTTATGAAAGCAATAGTGATTATTTTTCTCGCCCTTTCCCTGTGCCACAGTTTGTATGCAGACAGCATTGAATTATGGCATCGTTGGAACGCCGATGAGCGGGTCCAGCTCATCAAGAACATTTCAAAATTTGAGGTGGTTACCGGACACAAAGTCATTGTTAACTACTATGATTATAGAACCTTAACTGCAAAATTCATCAACCAGGTAAAAGCAGGCAAAGGACCGGATTTAATACTCACCTCTTCATCCAGGGCCTTTTATTTTCTCGAAGAAGACTTATTATTTTCCATTGATCAGTATGTTTCCAACGAAAAGAAAAGTCGTTTTATCTCCAGTACTTTAGGAGATGCACAGGATAGTGAAGGATTTTTTGGCCTGCCGGTTACTTTTAAGTTATTGGCCCTTATTTACAACCGGGAACTGATCAAATCACCGCCGCAAACAACCGACCGGTTGATAGAAATTGGTAAAAAATTTACCGATGTGAATCAAGGAAAATACGGCTTAGCATATCCCGTAGACAGTTTTTATTATCATGCTGCGTGGATAGCAGGGTTTGGAGGCAAACTACTGGATGGAAACAAGGTTTTCTTTAATTCAAAACCCCATATTCAAGCGGCCTACTTTGCACGCTCACTACACCTGGGAGATGATGCCATCATGCCGGAAGGGGTAAATTATGATCTGATGCTTTCGCTCTTCCTCAACAGAAAAGTCCCCATGATCATCAACGGTACCTGGATAATTGGAAAATTATTGAATGAAAAAATGGATATCGGCGTGGCTAAGTTTCCCAAAAACTCGAAAACTGGCTTATACCCAAAACCATTTGTAGCCTCGGAATTGATCATGATGTCAAAGAACTCAAAAAATAAGAGTTCTGCCTATCAGTTAATGGATTATTTGACCTCGGAAAGCGCTCAATTACTAAACTCTCGTGCCGGACACCCGCCAACGCTTCAAAGTGTCTATGAATTGAACGAGTTTAAAAGCAGTCCTACATACAACATCCTCTCAGGATTCAAAGCTCAGGCGGAGCACGCCATTGTCAGACCCAGAAGAAAAGCTATGAGCCTCGTTGTTACAAAAGTCGCGAACTCAATGTTGAAGGAGGTGTTATTTCAATCGGGTCCAATTGAGGACCGAGCAGAAAGGTTTCAAAAGCAAGCCATTCAGATGCTGCCAAAGGTTCAGTAATTCCATGCTTAAATTAAAGCCTCAACTGGTAGCAATCAACTCTGTTATTGTATTGGCAATACTGATTTTTTCCACACTAGTCACTGTCAATCTATTCAACAGCAGTATTAATGATATATCAGAAAGGGTAAATCGGGAAATTAATCAAACCCTCCAACAAAATACCATCAAGGCTGCAGAGATCACACAAAATATTATTTCTGACACCTTTGGAAAACTCCTTCGAGATGCCAAAATACTTGCCGATTCAACATTATTGTTCAACCTTGTGACCCAAGGCGTTATGCCTCGCGGACAATTGGAACAAACAAATGACGGATTTGTACAACGTTATCGTAAAGCCAGACCACTGATCGATTTTCAGTTAGTTGTAGGCAAACTCAAAGCTGACCACTTTTATTCACAAAATGCTTCCACTCATATTGAATTATACGGCAAAAACGGCAAGTTGCTCGCGGCTACCGCTAGAATCCCAGCCTATTTAGTGGAACAGGATTCCTCAAAAATCACGCAAATGTTAAATACCCATTCCGGATATTTGGACAATGTTAATGTAGTGATTTCTGATCAGGGTCTATCATTAAAGGTCTACCAAAAATTATCGGAGACAGATGGAATTATAGGTCTTTCGATCCCGCTCGATTTAAATTTTTTGCAAAAAATAAAGGGAATTACCAACGCTGATGCTCTTATTTTTAGGGAGAGTGAGTTCGTTGATGGGACGATTTTTAAATTTGGAGCGACAACCGGTCATTACCGGATGTCGCCACAAACCGAAATATTCGAGGAGATAAAGCAAACAAAAGATATAATTATCACAGGAAGCGATAAATTCCCTGATAAACAGCTGGATCTGGGATTCATTGACCAAGACAAACTCATTGCCAATTATCGCTTCGCTTTTTTACCACTGACCAATATATCCGGAGACGTTGTAGGAATGCTGGGAATTGGGATTTCAACGGCAACTATAGAAATAGCCTTGACCAACTTCCAGGCAGAGCGCGAAGAAATTGGTAATCAAATTATCGTTATATTCATCATCATCACGGGCTTATCTTTGATAATCGCGGTGACTTTGATATATTTCCATGCATCCGCCATAACCGGGTCTATCTCGAAAATTCTTTCGATCGTATCATTGGTTTCAAAAGGAGAATTGAAGCGTTCCATTGAAATGAATCGAACAGACGAAATCGGCGAACTCAGCGATGGAATTAATCATATGGTGAAGACCATACGCCAATCTCAAGAGCAATTGAAGGTAGAGCGAGACTTCTCCGTGAATATTGTAGCCGGCGCTCCCTATTTGATTTGCAGAATCAACAACCAAGGTAGAATCACCTTTATTAATCCTGCCGGGGAAAATCTCAGCGGGTATAGACTTGCAGAATTAGCTGATAAATACTATTGGGACCTGTTTGACTTTAAGCGTTCCGGGATTACTTCAGAAGACTTACTAACCAGCCTTGGTGAAGATTACCCGCCTGATTTGGAAATCATACTGACCTGTCAAAATGGTGAACAAAAATCTATCATTTGGAATTGTTTTACCACAAGCGACAGCACTAATAATACAAAGGAATTGATTGGCTTTGGCTACGATATCACCATTCAAAAACAAGCCGTTCAGGAACTTCAATTCCTGCAAAACTATTTATCCAATATCATCGATTCCATGCCGTCTGTACTGGTTTGTGTCGATCAAAACGGTAAGATCACACAATGGAATCAATTAGCAGAACAAACTACAAAACTAAGTGCGGATGCAGCACTGGGACGATCATTCAAAAATGTATTTCCCGACCTGAGAATAGATGATTCTCGGATTCAAACCAGCATCCAAACCAAAGAGGTTTTTGAAGAACAAAGTAAAAAAAGAGAGACTGAACTGGGAATTGTGTATGAAAATGTGACTGTTTATCCTTTGATTTCAGATGAAACCGAAGGAGCTGTAATTCGGATCGATGATGTGACGACAGAGCATAAGTTGATGGAGCAATTGGCCCAAAGCAGCAAAATGGACGCAATTGGGCAGCTGGCAGGGGGAGTCGCCCATGATTTTAACAATATGCTTTCGGGAATCCTTGGGGCAACGGAATTATTAAAGCATCCCCAACGCAATCTGGATGAAAAAGGTCATAAGTATGTCGGTATGATTTTGAAGGCTGTTAATCGGGCAAGTGATCTCACTTCAAAACTACTGGCTTTTAGTCGTAAAGGAAAAATAGTTCCAACTGTCTTGGATCTGCATCAAATCATTGATGAAACGCTTTCTATTTTTAAACGCACCATCGATAGGACAATTGCTCTAAGCGTTCAAAAACATGCGCAAGCTTCCCAAGTGTTTGCCGACGGATCTGCGATACAAAATGTGTTAATGAATCTTGGTATTAATGCATCACACGCTATGCCGGCAGGAGGTAATCTCCAGATCTCCACACGCAATATCGAACTTAACCAGGCCTACTGCTCTAACAGCCCTTTTGACCTTACTCCGGGGAAACATATAGAATTAGAGCTCAGAGACACCGGGCAGGGTATTGCAGAAGAAAATATCAAAAAAATATTTGAACCTTTTTTCACGACCAAAGAACAGGGTAAAGGAACCGGGCTTGGTTTGGCAGCTGTGTATGGTACCATTCAGGAACATAACGGAGCTATCAATGTTTATAGTGAAGTAGGTAAAGGAACCGTGTTTCATGTTTATCTCCCCTGTGCCGCTTATGAAACGGTACAACAAACAGATGACGAAAGCATAGTCAAAGGAGATGGAACTATCCTACTCGTCGATGACGAGGAACTAATTCGCTTAACCGGAGAACAGATGTTGCAGGACATGGGTTATGACGTCTTATTGGCGGAGGACGGACTTGAAGCATTGAAAGTGTTGCGATCCCATCATGACAAAATCGATTTGATTATATTGGATATGATAATGCCTCGCATGAACGGACGTGAGACATTTTACAAATTGCGGGAAATCGATAAGGACTGCAAAGTAATCATTGCATCCGGTTTTGCCAAGGATGAACACCTGGATGAACTTAAACAATCAGGTTTGGCAGGATTTATAGACAAACCATTTCGGGACTACCAGTTAAGTCAGCTTATCAACAAGGTCTTATCCCAACACTAAAATCAAGCTAAACACAACCTGATTCTCCAAATCCATAGCCCAAACGCTTTGAATCCCTCTTCACAAAACATCGCTTTGGGAAAAAACAAAGCGATAGTGCAGCAGCCCGTGGTATTAATCGGCCGGTTTCAATAGCAAAGAGCAATTGAGTCCCTTCACCCCCCGGGCAATCGCATGAAAAATTATGCTTGTTATTTTGTTAAATATTTCTGATGCTTATGCAATGCGAGCCGAAATTAGGGGATATGTACTTATCTGGAAATGATCTTGCGTTTAGGTATGTTCTCGTCACCTGTACCCTGATTTCGCAATCATGATAATCAATTATTAACAGATTTTTTCATGCGATTGCTCTGCCGTCACCCCTCATACCCATTGCTAATTTTTGACAGTCGTCTAAAATAATCCAATCAGCTAAACAATACGATCAACTAATTAGTGTTTGAATGAAAACCAGTTTAACCCATACCAATAAAAGCTTTAAGGGCAACTTGATGCATCCGGGTTCAGTGCTCTCAGCCAATTTTTATTTGAATGTTCAATGCTTTATGCTGAAAGCGGACGGCTGATAGCACCTTGATTCCCTAACTGAGTTCCGGTATCCGGCCACGGCTGGATAAAGGTTTAACGGTTTTCCGCTCAGATACTAATTATAAATTGTCCGATAATCGGCACATTTCCTATAAAGAGACATCAATGGCTTGCAAAACTTTCTTCGGTAGATCCATTCTGTTCATTCTTATCACGGGCATCACCGTTTGCTTTACATTCCCATCATACTTGGCTGCCGGTGATTCAAAACCGCTTAAAATAGCATTATTGCCTATAATCGATGCGTTGCCATACTTCATCGCTGAAACGGAAGGTGATTTTAAAAAGGCGGGAATAGAAGTTAAAATGCTGCCGGTAATGAGCGGTCTCAACCGGGATCAATTGATGCAGGCCGGTGAAGTTGACGGTATGCTGAATGAGTTGACAACGGTTGCCAATTTCAATCGAAACAACAGCCGGGTTAAGGCTGTTTATACCATTCGTTCAGCCCATGCCGAGTACCCGATGTTTCGACTGGTTGCCTCTCCCCGGAATGATTTAAACAAGGTGTCCGACTTAAAAGGAGCTTCCATTGGTATTTCAAAAAACACCATCATTGAGTATATGACAGACAGGTTGTTGCAAGCCGAAGGTCTTGATGCCGTAAAACTGAATAAACGTTCGATTCCGGCAATACCGGAACGTTTTCAGTTGCTATTGCAGGGACAACTGGACGCTGTTGTATTACCGGACCCATTGGGCTTTGCTGCCCTGGCTTCCGGTGCCAGACTGATCATTGATGATTCGGTTGCCCCTCAATACAGTAGCAGTATTCTGACTTTTAGCGACCACAGCATTAACAACAAAGCAGAAACCTTGCGACGCTTTTTGGCGGCCTGGGATAACGCTGCTGCCAGATTGAATAAATCACCGGAATCTTACCGAACCTTAATGCTTAGGAATATCAGGGTTCCTAAAAACGTTCAGAAAAGCTACCGGATTCCCCGATTTTCCCAAAAATCGGTTCCCGGCAAAGAACAATGGGACGATGTCATGAAATGGATGGTGGGGAAAAAGCTGTTAAAAACCGCTCTCTCTTATGATTCATCGATAACGGATGCTTTTTTGCCCATCCAACCATAAAAATGAACTACCAAACTCTCCTTTGATTTCCTTTCCATGATCGACATTCAAAACCTTACTTTCTCTTACACCGGACAATCATGCCTGTTTGAAGATTTTTCCCTGCTTATTGAAAAGGGCGAACTCTGGTCGGTTATTGGTCCATCAGGGTGCGGAAAAAGCACCTTTTTATATTTCGTCTCCCGGCTGATCAGCCCTAAAAGCGGAACCATTAAAATAAACGGTGAGATTTCCACCAGACCCAGACCCCAAACAGGACTGGTGTTGCAGGATCACGGGCTTCTCCCCTGGTCAACTGCTGAGGAAAACGTTCGCTTGGGATTCAATATTCGACGATTCTATGGTCCGGATGGATTGCATGCTCCTTCGGAATCCACACTCAGCAAAGAAAAAGAACAGGGACTTGTAGATGAATGGATGGCACGTGTGGGAATTGAAGACTTAAAGAAAAAATATCCCTCGCAAATGTCACGAGGGCAAAGGCAGCGAACTGCTCTGGCGCGGACCCTGGCACTGTCTCCTGACCTGCTGTTGATGGATGAACCCTTCTCAGCTCTCGATGCTCCAACAAGAAAGGACTTACAGGATCTCGTCGTCGATTTGAACAAATCACAGGACCTAACCTGCATCACTGTTACTCACAATATCGATGAAGCTGTTTTTATGGGAGGTAAAATCCTGGTTTTACAGCAAGAGACCAATACAGTCCCGGGAATTATTAATAATCCTTCCGTGGCAAACAGCCGGCATCAGGATTTTCAGGCAATGTGTGAGAAAACCTCATCTTTGCTGGAGATGACGGTATGAAAAAAACAATGAGTTTCAGAACGGTGCTAAGCGGATTCGTGATGGTCTTGGTACTGTGGCAGGTGTTTTCTTTGCTGATCAGCAGCCCCATTATGCCGTCACCGTTTGAAGTGATACCGATATTTTTTTCATCCTTAATAGGAGACCTGGGATTACACTTTCTGGCAAGTACCGGCAGGGTACTGGCCTCCATTTCGTTGGCCGTGATCACGGCTGCCCCGGCCGGCCTTGCTTTAGGACAAATGCCAAGATTAAATCGCATTTTTGATCCTCTCATTGCCATCATCTACCCCATTCCAAAAATTGTTTTTCTTCCTGTCATCTACGTTTTGTTGGGCATCACCGATATCTCGAAAATAGTCCTTATCGCGGTCATCGTCTTTTTTCAAATTTTGGTTGTCGTGCGTGATGAAGCGGCTAAATTACATCCCGAGTTGATCCTCTCGGTACGGTCTATCGGTGCAGGGAGGCGGGCGTTATTTCGTTATGTGTATATTCCTGCTTCTATTCCCGCAGTTTTGACAGCCCTAAGAATTTCAATCGGAACTGCTGTGGCCGTGCTGTTTATTGCAGAGCAGTCCCTGACAAATTACGGCCTGGGGTATTATATCATCGTTGAAACCTACCAGGTGCTCATGTATCCGGAAATGTATGCCGGTATTCTGGGTATGAGTATTTTGGGTTTGCTTCTTTATTTCCTCATCCATACCCTGGAAAGAGTCTTAAATCGACATCTTTTCCTTGATTAACACCGGCAGAAAAGTATCAATTAAAAATCATGGTCGAAAAAAAACCTGCTCCAATATCACCGTTTCAAGCATGGATACTGGCTACTCGCCCAAAGACCTTGCCTGCTGCAGTCTCCCCTGTTTTGGTCGGTTGCGCCCTGGCATACAGGTCCGGAGAGTTTAACCCGTTGGTAGCCTGTGCCGCCTTGGCAGTTTCTCTATTGCTGCAGATCGGTGTAAATCTCGCCAATGACTATTTTGATTTTAAACGAGGCGTGGATACGAAAGACCGATTAGGCCCCACACGGGTAACACAAAGCGGCTTGATTCCGCCGGCAACCGTGAAAGCGGCAATGTCATTCGTTTTACTGCTGGCCGCTTTGGCGGGCCTCTACCTGGTTTTTATCGGAGGGTGGCCGATATTACTGCTGGGAATCGCATCAATCCTGTCCGCATTGGCTTATAGCGGCGGACCGTTTCCGCTGGCTTCAAACGGCCTGGGGGATCTTTTTGTTTTTATCTTTTTTGGCCCGGTTGCCGTGTGCGGTACATACTACCTGCAAGCCATGCATGTTTCAAACCTGGCTTTGCTCCTTTCCATTTGCCCCGGATTTCTGATCACGGCGATCCTTGTTGTCAACAATACCAGGGATATTGCTACAGACGCGGAGGTTGGAAAAAACACATTGGCCGTAATATTGGGGGTAAAGGGAAGCCGTATTGAATATCTACTCTTATTGATCATTGCCTATCTGGTACCAATGGCGCTTGTTATCATCGGTACATCGTCGCTTTATCTGCTGCTGGTATTATTATCCCTCCCTGCTTCCTACTCACCGGTCAGGTTGATGTTATATAAAAACGGGACCGTATTAAACCAGGCTTTGGCCGGAACAGCAAAACTGACTTTCTGGTTCTGTCTGCTTCTCTCCATCGGACTGGTAATAGACTGAAGGCTTTAAACCTCACTCCACCCAGTTTGAAGGTGTTTTAGTCTTACTAAACCTTCATTTAGACCTTTCAGCATCGGGATTGTCTTTCAGTATGGTGGTTTATCCGGCTTGCTTTTTAATTCCTCACGAGAAAGATATTTGCGGGGAATAAAACGTTTTCACCGTTGATGTTTTTTCTCACCAGGTAGCCTTGGTCGATGGCCTCATTTATAAACAGTCTGTCCGGCAGTTCAGTGTTTCTTTTCTCCCTTAAAGCCAACTGGTTTTCATCAACACCGACTATCACGCCCCAGGATTCGATAGCAAGCTCCATAAAAACCTTCAATGTGGAAGCAACGTGATGATTACCGATCATGCCGTAACTAACGGCATTGAGGAGGACTTCCGCCATAAATTCTCCTTTCAACACATAGCTCCCGTCCAAACCAAATTCCCGATCAATTGCCCATGTTTCTTCGCTGCGATATACACAGGGAAATCCTCCAAATGCACCAGGATTACCGGGGCGATGAATACTTATCATATTGTCATCAACCGAGATTTCGCCGTATTTAAATTGTTCGATTATGCTGATCATTGTTCCAGGTCCGGGTATTTCACGTATAAGTGGTGTGTGTTTGTTACATTGATAAACAGATCCCTGTCATTCGTTAATTACGAAGCAAGGCTGTTTAAGAAAATGAAAATGTGAGAAGTTCCTCTCACGAATGACAAGATATTAATTCAAGACGGATAAAAACAGATGAAGGGGAATTGGAAGGAAATCCTGGCCTATCAATACTGCTTATTGCTCAATTTATTTAGTGCCTGAACGAAAATCAACTGAACCCATACCAGTCAGTCCTTTGAAAGTAGTTTGGCGCTTCGAAATTTAGCGCTTTCAGTACTTGGGGATCAGCTCTCAGCGGTTTTCCGTTCAGGCACTAATCAATACTCATTGCTTGAAATGAATCCTAATCGTGTTTTTTAGATTAGTCTATGATCGGGTTAAAGGATTTCAAATTTTTCCCAAAAAATGGAAAAAAGCCGGGTTTCGGATGCTGTTTGCTTCTTTGACCGGCTTTTTATTATCGGGCAAATGAGTTAATGAAAGAACAATGCTCAACAGTTCATTAAGTCCGGATATTAAGCACCAATTGTTAGTTTTTACACACTTCGTCATCGAAAAATGCCTTATTTTCATCACCTTCGATAAAC
The DNA here is from genome assembly GCA_028280735.1 of SAR324 cluster bacterium. Lineage (GTDB taxonomy): Bacteria > SAR324 > SAR324 > XYD2-FULL-50-16 > XYD2-FULL-50-16 > JAHJTV01. The sequence goes on from JANQLH010000479.1 coordinate 14,634, forward strand.
ACCCCGGGCTTGGTATCTCGGCTGCTTGATTCTATTGGATCGATCTCGGAATTCCGGTTCGAAACCAAAGTAAAGTGTGCAACGAGTTGTTTTAACAACACTGCTTGTGAGCTAAGTTCCTCAGAGCTCGAAGCCGTTTCTTCCGATATGGAAGAGTTTTCCTGCACCACGTTGTTGACTTGTGAAATCGCCACGTTCATTTCCTGAGAACTATTGCGCTGCTCATTGGATGCTTCGGTAATATCGATTACCAGACGATTGAACTCGTTAATACTCAAACTGATCTCTTCAAGATATTCAGCTGTTTTATTGGCAGATTCAACCCCGTGTTCGACCTCCTTAATGGAGTTTTCAATAAGCCGGGATGTATCCTTAGCCGCCTCAGCACTTCTTCCGGCAAGGTTTCTGACTTCCTCGGCAACGACGGCAAATCCTTTTCCGTATTTTCCGGCTCTGGCAGCCTCGACAGCAGCGTTCAGTGCCAGAAGGTTGGTTTGAAAAGCTATCTCGTCAATTACCCTGATTATTTTTGATATATCCGCACTGGAAGTATTTATTTTAGTGATGGAATCCAACATATCGGACATCTGCTGATTCCCCCGGTCAACGATCTGAAGTGTTTTCCCGGAAAGCTCGGATGCCTGGTTTGCACGTTGATTATTACTTTTGGCTCGAACTCCGATTTCCTGCATTGTTGAACCAATCTCCTCCAAACCGGCTGCCTGCTCCGTGGTCCCACTAGCCAGTGCTTGAGATGAACTCTGTAATTGCTCTGCCCCGACCGCTACCTGTTCGGAAACAGCAGACACCTGACTGATGGCATCGTTCAGTAAACTGACGGATTCATTAATACTCGTGGCAATTATCGCCAGGTCTCCCTTAAGTGAGCCTTCAGACATTTGCACGGTGAGGTTTCCTTTTGCCAGGTCCTCCATGGTCTCTTGAATGGAATCCACAGCTAATCCCAGGGTTGCGGTCATCTCAAGGAGAACCGCATAAATACCGGATGCGTTTTGTTTTCGGTTATCTATTTCCAATTTACCATTGGCCACAGCCGAAACCAGTTTGGTAATTTCATCAGGCTCACCTCCGATTTGGTGAAGGATTTTTCGTGAAATCACAATGGCAAACAATATGGTGGCAGCAATCAGAAAAACCGAAATTATCAAAACAACAAGGGACATCAAGCGACCATCAGACTTCGATTCGCTGATACGATCTTGCACTCGATATAGCTGCATCTCACCCATGATTTCGATAAAATTTCGCATGTTTTCAAAACTCGTTTCACTTGACATCACAGCGAGGGTAATTGCCTTATTATCCTGGTAAACCTGCAGAGTCAATGAAATAGCCTGTCGACTGTTAGGACTCCATTCCCTGAAGTATTTAAGAAAATTTCTCTTCAAGGTGGTCGCTTTTCGCCCAACAATCTCTGCTCCCCGGTTAAATCGTTCCTCTGTCAGTTTGATCTTTTCCTTGTTTTCCTTGTCAAAGCCTTTCAAGGTTTCATAATCGCTTTCGCTCATGGCAAGAATTTGGGCCATTGAAGCCTGGTAAGCATCCCGGTCACTGTTTAAAACCAGGGATAAAGCCTTCTCCAAAGCCCTGCGTCTCGTGGAGGATATTTTCCGGTCAAGCTCTTGTTCAATTAAGTTTCCGAGTTTGGCGATTTCGCTCCTCATTTTCTCTAACCGGTCTGTTGCCCTTTTTGAAGCCAGCAATCGATTTGTATTGCTCTCTGAAGAGTTGACGGCTTTCTCCAAAATCAAACGATCGCTTTGTTCCCAGTTTTTGTAAGCGGTTTTAAAGGAATTGTATTTGGGCATCATCTCAGGTGAAAAATTCCGGGAAGAGGCAGTAATCAGCTGATGCAACTGTTTTGAATTATCCTGAAATTCTTCAATTTGAGTGTTAATATATTCGACGTCATGGGTTTTCAGTGCCTTGATGGTTGATAAAAACGCCTGATAACCATTTCTGTCCCCATTCAGAATTGCTTGTAATTCCATCTGGATTTGATTGATTTCTTCCATATTTTCAGTAGTTTTGAGATATAATCTCAACTCTAATAGAAAAATTATGACCATTCCCGTAATAGGAATGATTGATAACAACAACAGTTTATTACGTAATTTCATGGTAAAGTGGTCCCCCGATCATTGGTAAAAACGGCAGATATCACAAACCGATATCTACCGTTACATGGCCTTAAGGTTTTTGCCCTTCTGATTAAGTTTTTGATTTCTGGTTGGAATTCAACGAGTGCGATTAATCATCAAGATGACATTTGGGCAGGTCTGATATTTAAGCAGTCAAAGATTATCGTAATAATACTATCGGTACTTGTATAGAGAACCGAAAATGTTACCTGGTTTTGAAAATATTCCGGGGGCAAAATGAAAAATGACCGCGTAAACAGGAGGTTATGGCAGGAATGTCCTGATAACAACACAACTGGTTCCGATTCTTGCTTTAATTTGCTTTGGCATTTTTTGACATAAAACAAGTAATTAAAAAGAGATTTTTTGGTATCCGACAGATCGAAGATCTGCTTTGTGTCCTTGAAAGTTCAAAGGAAAGCTACATACGTTAAACAAAGATACCCTGTCATTCCATTTGATTTTATTTGCCGTCTGTTATGAGTCTGGCGCCGGACTGGAGAGATTAACTTTTTTTATTGACCGGGCTCTAGTTAAAGACCTTGATTTTAGCTATTCGCAAAAGTATTAAAAAAAGTAAGTGAAAGTAATCGAGCAAAACACCAAATCGCTGCAAAACATCCTGGCCGCTCATCACCTGATTTAGAACTAATACCTTCATTTTTAACGCGAATGCCTGATTCAGAAATCCTCAATCCCGATCAACGGGCTTTAAAAAAAAGGGGATTTGAATTTATTCAATTAACACTCAACAAACGATTTAAACATCGTCCCGATCCTCCGGAAGATATCGTTGAAGGGATAATCAAGAGGTATAACAGTGATAAAAGCTTGTTATCTTTTGGATTCCTTTTGACTGCATATCAAAAAAAAGCGTCCTCAAAAATTGAACAAGCATTTGATTGGATTGTAAAGTTTAAGCAAACAAACGATTCCTACAATCCTCTTCAATCAGCTATTGTCATCACAAATTGGATATTATGCTGTTTGGAGTTAGAAAAAAAGGCGTTAAAAGAGTATATCGAAGGGAGCCGACCCGACATTCCCACTTTAATGGGATATTCGCTAACTGTCGGCAACGAAAGCCTTTTTGCAGAATTCCTGTCAAGTAACAAATCGCTTCACAAGGAACAACTATATTTTACAGAAATCAATCGCATTAATGCTGTTTACCAGCAAACATTTAAGCGGCTTACAAAAAACTTTCTCCATGCGCTCGTAAAAGGAGAGCGGGTCGGCGAGAAAGAGATAAACCTTTTGAGGCCTGTTCCTTTAGTAAAAGTGAAATTTATTGCCGAAATCTGCAAGCTTCAAAACATCGAAGTGAAAGCCAACTGCCACACCGCGATTTTATCGACTCTAAAAACGCTGAAAGATACAACGGCGCTGAAAAAGATTCTGAAGCTTGAAAATCTTCCGCTTCAAATCAAAGATACCGTCCAAAACCTGATCATTAAACACGAAAAGAGCCCTGCTGCAAACATCGCACATACACCTGACCGCCGGCCGACAGCCAAACCAAAATCAAAAAACAACGGTATCTTCTCATTCAGGGCCAAGATTCTAGATTCAAAAATTATCAATAAAGGTAAGAAGTCTTTTTCGAGTCTAAACGGCAAAAAAGCGGCTACTAACCATACGCTGTCTCTGGCATCGTCAAATGCTAACTCAAAAAGCAAAGAGCCGGAAATAAAAATCAATCTGCCGGATTATTTTGAAAAGGCCTTTATCAAGGCCCTTGATGAGCGGGATAAACAACTGCTTATTGAGATATTAAGATCTTTTGAGGAGAAGGCTAAAAAAGGAAAAAAATCAGACAAAGGTAAGATCCTCCATGAGCTGTTCAATGAAACGATGCATTTACGCAATCCTTTACATAGATTTTTTCTCTACTCCACTTTCGTTGAAAAACTCGGCTTGGAAGAAATCAATTCGGTAGATGATTTGGAAGAAGAGGATGAGTTTACCTGGGGACTGATGCAAGTGGGAAATGAAGACAACAGGATCTTTATAGACCAGGAATTAGTCGATCCGGAAGAATCGGACGAAAATAAAAGTAATCTTTACAAAGAGATCAAAGAGAGCGCAGACGAGCGTTTTAATAAAATATTCGAAAAAATAAACCCGAGAATTGAGGCCATCAGGTCTTTTCTAGACCGATACGATCTGCCT
>JANQLH010000488.1 GCA_028280735.1 SAR324 cluster bacterium
GTTTTATCATCCAGTTTGTAATATCCTTTGCAGACTGAAGGTGATCTGGAAAGAATCTCTCCTTTATCAGATATCCTGCACTCCGTTCCCGGAAGCGGAAAACCAACAGTATTGGGTCTTACATCTCCATCCCGATGCATGTATGCGATACCTACAATTTCGGTTTGACCGTAAATCTGTTTTAGGTTGACACCAATGGCCTGGTAAAAGGTGAACAACTCCGGCCCTAAAGCTGCACCGCCTGTATAGGCTCTCCGTAAACGCAGTAAACCTATTTGGTTGATCAGGGGCCGTAGGACGAGATTCGTGCCTAACCAGGATTTCAACTTCAACATTCCGGGCATCTTTTTTCCGGTCATTTTATATGAGGCGGCCTGTTCACCTATCTTGATAAAATAATTGTAAAACAATCGATTTAAACGGTAGGATTCATCGATCTTTAACCAGATTTGGGAGCGGATATTTTCATAAATCCTGGGTGCGCCGAACATAAAATGTGGCCCGATCTCTTTTAGGTCATCCATGGCTGTCTCCACGGATTCGGGAAAATTAATCGTGATTCCGGTAGCCATGGCCACACCAAAAGAGTTCATCTGCTCGCCGATCCAGGCGAAGGGGAGGAAGGACAAGTATTCGTCTGTTGATTCCAATGGATCTGTTTTGGAAAGTTGGAGACCCATATTGATGTAATTTCTGTGAGTCATCATGGCACCTTTTGAAAGCCCGGTCGTACCCGATGTCAGACAAAAATGGCAGACATCGTCAGGGGCACCTTGATCAACCAATAACTCGAATTTGCCCGGTTCCTTTGTATGGATGTCGTTTCCCGCTTTATACAGCTCATCAATAAAAACAAACCAATCATCGGTCCGGTAACTCCTCATACCTCTCGGATCTTCATAAATGACCTTTTTTATTCCGGGAATTCTGCCCTTTATCTCCCGGATTTTGTCTACCTGTTCCTGATCGTCACAGAAAACGTGAGTAACATCGAGATATTCCAGTAACTGGGCAATCTCGTCGGGAAGAGTGGTCTGGTAAATCCCAAGCGAAATGGCACCTAAAGCTTGTGCCCCGATAGCCACAAACAGCATTTCCGGAATATTGTCCCCGATCAGGGCAATTTTATCGTCTTTTTTTACGCCGAGTTCTGCGAGTCCAAGGGACGTTTTGCGTACAAAATCATAATACTCTTCCCAGGTATAGGTTTTCCAGTAGCCAAAATCTTTTTCCCTGAGTGCAACGTCTTTTCCAGTTTTGTTAACCCGCCAACGTAATAGTTGAGGAATCGTGAATTCAAGCAACCGGTCTCTGTTTTCCATACGCTATCACTCTTCTCCAATGTAGGCTTCGATAACCTTGGGATCATTGGCCACTTCAATCGGTTTGCCTGCCCCGATCAACTCTCCAAAATCAAGCACATAAATATGGTCGGAGATATCCATTACCACGCCAAGATCGTGTTCAATTAGAACCACTGTTATCTCTCTCTCCTGCTGAATATCGACTATAAATCGAACCATGTCCTCTTTTTCCTCGATGTTCATTCCTGCCATGGGTTCGTCAAGCAGCAGGATCTTTGGCCCAAGGGTCAGGGCCCTTGCTACTTCAACACGTTTTTGAACGCCGTAACTGAGGTTGCCGACAACCTTATGCCTGTATGGTTCCAGCCCCATAAAGTCGATTACTTCTTCGACATAAGCCCGGTTTTCCGCTTCTATTCTTGATGCCTTTCCAATGTAAAGAATCGCCTGAAGAAAGTTGTATTTCAGGTTCTGGTGCCGGGCCAGCATCAAGTTATCCAAGACGGACATGCCCCTAAATAACTCCAGATTCTGAAAAGCCCGGGCAATACCCAATACCGACACCTGGTGGGGTGAAAAATAGGCCAGTGAGAGTTGGTGTTCACCAAAAAGAATATCGCCGGCGGTGGGATGATAAAAGCCCGAGATGCAATTGAGCAGACTGGTTTTGCCGGCCCCGTTAGGACCGATGATGGAAGTGATTAAGCCTTGTTCTATGGTTAAACTGACGTTGGAAAGAGCCTTTAAACCGCCAAAGGTAAGTGTTACATTCGATACGCTTAACAACGACATACACACCTTAAAAAAAACAATTATTGAAGCAAACTGTCTGTATTCCTTAGTGTTCTCTAGTGACACGGAAATTCGACCTATACCTACACCATAGCTTGCCCGTATGTAAAGAAAATTTTTAAAAAAAGGGTTACCGCTTGGAACGATTATTCGATGAAAAAGAAAAATTGGTTTTGTGATGAGCCTTTAGTCCGGGCAAGCGTTCGCACCATTGTCGATAGTACCCGAAAACCATGATAAACAGGAGGAAACTGAAGAAAAAGAGCCGGATTTTTTATCCGGCTCTAAAAACTAAGGTATGGGATATGCCGATAAGATTGCAGACTTATCGTCTGCAATCTTTAACAAGGACTCGGTATGGAATGGATGTCGGTTATCCGTCAGCTGTAAAAGCGAGGCTTTATACCAATAACCGGTAACTCGGATTGTTGTGTTATAAAGCGCCAAATAATCTAAAAAAAATGATAGTTGGGAAAATTATATTCCTAAATAATATCAACAACCTGTTAAACAGGGTTTTCTTGCTGCCGTCACCTCATCCAGTCTTCTGCGTTTGCTGTGCAAAGGGGCTGCGTGCAGTTGATCCGGATTTTCAGAACCCTCTCTAACAATCAGTTTTAATACATCGATCAGCCGATCAAGATCTTCTTTGGATTCGGTTTCTGTGGGCTCTATCATTAAAGCTCCGTTCACAATCAGGGGAAAATAGATTGTGGGAGGATGGAATCCGTAGTCAATCAAACGCTTGGCGATGTCCAAGGTGGTGTATCCTTGCTCCTTTTGATCCCTGTCTGAGAAGACACATTCATGCATGCAGTCTTTATCAAATGGCAGATGAAAGGTGTCTTTCAGGGCTTCCATGATGTAATTGGCGTTCAGCACAGCCATCTGGCTGGCCTTTTTTAGCCCTTCCGCTCCCATGGTCAAAATGTAGGAATAGGCCCTGATTAGAACTCCTACATTGCCGTAAAAGGCGTGAAGCTTTCCGATGGATTGCGCTTCGTTTTCATCCAGTCGATAGCTTTCTCCTTCTTTGATGATACGCGGAACAGGAAGAAACGGCTTCAGTTTCTCATTCACGCATACCGGGCCTGCTCCGGGTCCACCGCCACCATGAGGTGTTGAAAACGTTTTATGCAGGTTCAGGTGCATAACATCAACTCCGATTTTTCCGGGTTTCACAATACCCATTATGGCATTCATGTTGGCCCCGTCTGCATAAATCAAACCGCCTTTCTCATGGACAATCTCAGAAATTTCAATAATGTGCTCTTCAAACAAGCCGAGTGTATTCGGGTTGGTGATCATAATACCGGCTGTTTCTTCGTCCATTAGTTCTTTGACTTGCTCGGGGTGTAAGACTCCATCCTCGCCGGAGGCGATCGGAATTGATTCATAACCACAGAGAGCCGCACTGGCGGGATTTGTGCCGTGTGCCGTATCGGGAATCAGAATCTTGGTGCGCGTCGAATTCCGGCTTTTATGGTAGGCATCAAAGATCAACATGCCGGCCAGTTCCCCATGAGCTCCGGCAGCGGGCTGTAGACTGACTGCATCCATCCCGGTGATCTCTTCCAATTGCTTTTCCAACTCATACATCACCCTAAGAGTCCCCTGAGCACAGTCTATGGGAAGCAAAGGATGGGATTTGGTAAATCCGGGAAGAGATGCCTGTTTATCGTTGGTTTTGGGATTGTATTTCATAGTACAGGAACCGAGCGGGTACATGCCGGTATCCAGTCCGAAATTCCATTGTGAAATCCGGGTGTAGTGCCTCACCACTTCCACTTCGGAAAGATCCGGCATATCAAGCTCGGCCCTTTCCAGCGATGAATCGATAGCTGCTGATTCAACGTCTTGTCGGGGCATGGAATATCCAACCTTGCCTTTTTGTCCCTTCTCCCAGAGCAGCAGTTCTTCTTGTACTATACCTTTTGGTGTCATTGGTTTGTTCATCGTTGTACCTCCCCGATTAAAAAGTCCAGGTGATCTTTTTTGGCTGTTTCTGTGACACATACCAGATAATGATCGGTCAATTCTTTGTAGTATGTTTCCAGGGGCAGTCCCAGAACAATTCCTTTCTCCTTGAGATCCTGGTACTTATCGTTCATATTTGCCGGTAAACGGATCACAAACTCATTAAAGGTGGGGCCGGTAAAAGGAATTTCGATTCCAAGACGATTCAGTCCTATCTTTAGATACTCCGCTTTGTCATAGTTCTGTTTTGCCAGCTGTTTCAGGCCTGTTCCTCCGACAGAAGCCATATAAATCGAAGCTGCAAGAGCGCACAATCCCTGGTTGGTACAAATGTTGGAAGTAGCCTTTTCCCTTCTGATATGCTGTTCCCGGGTAGCCAGGGTGAGAACAAATCCACGGTTGCCGTCAACATCGGTGGTTTGACCCACCAGCCTTCCGGGCATGTTCCGCATATACTTCTGTTTGCAGGCAAACATTCCCAAACCCGGTCCGCCGAACGTCTGAGGGATTCCAAAGCTTTGGCCTTCCCCACAGGCAATGTCAGCTCCGTGTTCGCCCGGAGGTTTCAGGAGTCCGTAGGCCATCGCCTCAGAAAAACAAGTGAGAAACAATGTTTTCAAATCAGCTGTTTTCTCTCCGATTGCCTTGAGATCTTCCACTACACCCAAAAAATTTGGAGATTGCACTGCGATCGCCGCAAAATCGTCCAAATTATCAATAGCGTCGATATCAGTCTTTCCTGAGCCCAGGTAAGGCAATTCAACTATCTCATAGTCGGTTGGAGCCAGGTATGTGGAAACTACCTGTCTATACAGGGGATTGATCAAGGTTGAGAGGGCGACTTTCTTCTTTTTGGTGATGCGAATAGCCATTAACACTGCTTCCGCGAGTGCGGATGCGCCGTCGTACAAAGAAGCGTTGGCAACTTCCATCCCCAGCAGTCTGCTGACCAGTGTCTGGTACTCAAAAATACCCTGCAGGGTCCCCTGGCTTATTTCGGGTTGATAGGGGGTATAAGCCGTGTAAAATTCTGAACGGCTTAATAAAAAACTGACTACGGCCGGAATATAGTGGTTATAGCTTCCGGCTCCCAGGAATGCCAGATTGGGATCGCCACAATTCATGGAATGGGCCAGCTCCTCCATATGGTCGTTTAGTTCCCATTCTGTTTTGAAGTCGGGTAGGTTTAAGGTACCTGTTTTTCTGCTTTCTGACGGAATCGAGGCAAAAAGGTCATCCAGGGTATTCTTTCCGACCGATTTGAGCATTTCTGCAATGTCCTCGTTTGTATGAGGTAGATATCGCATCGTTTCTCCTGATTAGATCAATTCCTGTTCATTGAGAAAAATATTGGTTTTTAGATAAAAAAAGAAAATCCGTTAGCCTCCAGCCCATATGTTGCTGCATCCTACAACATCTTTTTCATGGCTTTTCGCGCTGTCCTGGCCGGACGGATATCGCTTCGTATTTCAACTTTGAATTTACGCTTGTTTCCCGTGAGGTACACAATATCGCCCGAAGCAAGCTCCTTCGTCGTTTTAATAAATCCGCAGCTAAGACCACGGAATTTTAAATCCCCGGGTTTGTCCTCGCTGGCAATACTGTAGATCGTATCATCATGCCGATCGATCGCCATATCTGTGGCACAGGTA
>JANQLH010000314.1 GCA_028280735.1 SAR324 cluster bacterium
CAGCGAAAATTACATCCGGGTTGAGGTTGATAATAAGGAAGACCTGAAAAACCAGATTAAAACGGTTTTGATAACAGACTCAAAGGAAGGAATAGCCATTGGACAAATCCAATAAAAAAGCCCCGGCAGTGATTTATACTAATTCACCGACCGGGGCTTGAAACTATGGTTAGATTGGTTAGTTAATAGTTAACTAGAAACGTTTATTTTCCTCCGAATTGATTCTGAAAACTTATCTGTATTAATTCATCTTCCAATACTTTTAAAAGTTTTGAGGTACCAAACGAAATCACTTCGGTATAATGAACCGATTGTTCTTCCAATCGATTCTTTATTTCAGTGAATTTCTCGTGTTTGGGAAACATGGAGTAAAAGATAACCAAATCCTGCCGTGTTGTTCGAAAAATGTTATCGATAAGCTCTGTCTTTTCCACATCTGCCCATTCCAGACTTAAACGACTGGGTAATGCATAGACATCTTTCAGCTTTTGTATAACCTCAGGTCCACCACCTAGCACGGTTACGTTAAAGTTTCTGTTATCGGGGATTTTCACCGGCTTGAGCTGTTTGAGTTTGAGATCCCTTTCACCCTGGTATTCCCTGACATCGTCATCTGACCAGGCAGACGATTTAACCAGGTTCAACCGGATATGCTCCAGGGTTTTTCTCAAATCCCTACCCATCCGGGTTTCGGTGTTTTTTGCGTTGGTTTCGTTCATACGATCCACCAGCAATTGAACCACCACTTCATCCCTGTTGAATTCTTCGAACAAGTCAAAATCAGCCCAGATCTCATTGGCGAAATCAGCCACCTCAAAAAAGCTATTGGTGTTCCTGAGCTGTTCCTCCAATCTGGCTACTTGTAATCTCACATACTTATCTCTCAATTCTTTCTTCGCATCATCGTTTTCATCTTCTTCCTGCTCCAGAATTTCCAGAGCCAGTTCTTTCTCGGCAATCAACTCAACATGTTCAAGATATCCGTCTATTTGTTGCAGGCTTTCTTGCAGACGGCTTTTAAACTCGTCATCCGGGTCAATTTGATTCAACAACTCAACCAATTCGTCCCTTCTTTTTTCCAGTTCCGGTCTTATCTCCTCTACTTTGGTTTCGATTAAAGATATATTGCTTTTACGGATATCCTGTTCATGAATGTAGTTTTTTGCCTGAACGATAACGCGGTCTATCGGTTCAAATAGCGATCTTAAATTCATTTTACATATACAGGTTTAAAAATTGTTAAAGAGTTAGTCTTACAAAAGCATTACAAATTTATTTAATTCAATAGCATACAATAGAAGCATTAGCTGCTTCTCTACATTAGCTAGTATACAATGCTGCCAATCCCCTAAGTCCGTTAATTCCGATACTCATCCCAGGCTTTAATTTTGAGTTCATCCAATGGTTTCCAATAAACCGCTTCGATAAATCTTTTTGCCAGCTGAATGTTCGTAATTAACGGAATGGCGTGATCCACAGCCTTACGACGGATTTGATAACCATATGTGAGCTCTTCTTTCCTGAAGTTCTTAGGAATATTAATGACGAGATCAAACCGGTTATCTCCCAAAATTTCCAGTACGTTAGGTCCGCCCTCTTCATCAGGCCAGATGGCGATATTCGCATCTATTCCATGTTCGACCAGAAATTTGTGGGTTCCGGTTGTAGCATACAAAGTTGTACCCATCTTTTGCAATAACTTGGCAGAATCGATGAAATTGACTTTATTCTCCAATGGTCCGGTAGAAAGTAGGATTTTTTTCAACGGCATTTTGAAACCCACAGACCGCATGGCTTTCAGCAACGCTTCATGAAAATCATCACCTAAACAGCCCACTTCACCGGTGGAAGCCATTTCCACCCCGAGTATAGGATCAGCGCCAAGCAACCTGGTAAATGAAAAATGGGAAGCCTTTACCCCGACATAATCCAATTCCATGAATGAACCTGTGGGTGAAGAAACTTCCATTCCCAAAATCGCTTTAGTCGCCAATTCGATAAAATTCTGCTTGGTTACTTTTGATACAAACGGAAAGCTACGACTTGCCCTGAGATTACATTCAATGACCTTCACACTGTTGGCCTTGGCAATAAACTGAATATTGAAGGGACCCGTAATCTGAAGGTTGTGAGCAATCTGTTTGGCAATATGCTTAATGCGCCTGGTGGTTTCCAGGTAGGTCCGCTGGGGCGGTAGCACCAACGTTGCATCCCCGGAGTGAACACCGGCGTTTTCCACATGCTCTGAAATAGCAAACTGAATAATCTCTCCGTCCTTGGCCACGGCATCCAGCTCAATCTCCTTGGCGTTTGACAAAAACTTGGAGATCACAACCGGGTGGTCCTCGGAAAGACTGGCTGCTTTTTCCAGAAAAATATCGATCTCCTCATCACTCGTGGCTACACCCATGGCAGCGCCACTTAACACATAAGAAGGTCGAACCAGTACCGGGTATTGCACTTTCCCGGCGAAAGCTTTCGCTTCCTCTAGTGATGTGAGCTCACTCCATTCAGGCTGATCGATTCCCAAAGAATCCAGCATGCTGGAGAACTTATGACGATCCTCTGCCCTGTCAATCTGGCTGGCAGAAGTTCCCAAAATGTTTGCTCCCATTTTCTGCAAAGGTAAGGCCAGATTATTGGAGACCTGACCTCCCATGGAGATGATAATACCTTTCGGTTTCTCTTTCTCATATATATCCAACACCGTTTCCAAGCGAATCTCATCGAAGTACAGGCGATCCACTTCATCGTAGTCGGTTGAGACGGTTTCCGGATTATAGTTAATCAGTATCGAACGATAGTTCTCCTGTTTAACGGTTTTAACAGCATTGACACAACACCAGTCAAACTCAACCGAACTCCCAATACGGTAGGTTCCCGACCCCAGCACCATCACACTGGGCATACTTGATCCGAACACTATATCGTCTTCTGAAGCGTTATAGGTCAGGTAAAGGTAATTGGTCTGTGCAGGATACTCACCTGCCAGGGTATCGATTTGTTTTACATAAGGCTTGATCCCGTAATTTAACCTCATCTTCCGAACAATGCGTTCCGAGGTGGCCAACAAGCTTGCGATTTGCGGATCGGAAAAACCAACGCGTTTGGCTTCTTCTATGACGTGTTTGGGGCACACACCACCTTCATACTCCTTCACCAGGCCCTCTACACGCACAATATTGGCAATCTTATGCAAAAACCAACGATCGATTCTAGTATGCTCGTGGATCTCCTCAACCGACATTCCGGCCTTCATGGCAAAGGGGATAGTAAACACCCGCTCGTCTGTGGGAGCTGTCAATTCCTTTATAATGTCATCTTTGTCTTTTTTTGCTCCCACATCATCAGGATTGGTTACGAGTCCCCAGGCGCCGGTATCCAGCATACGAATCGCTTTCTGCAACGCTTCCTGGAAAGTCTTTCCGATGGACATCACTTCACCAACGGATTTCATGCTGCTGCCAATTTCGGTGGAAACCATGCGAAATTTTTTCAAATCCCAGCGCGGTATTTTAACCACCACGTAGTCCAAAGCGGGTTCAAAACACGCCATGGTTGAGAGAGTTATAGAGTTTTTCAACTCTGATAGACTGTAGCCAAGCCCCAATTTTGCAGCGATAAAAGCCAAGGGGTATCCCGTTGCCTTGGAAGCCAAGGCAGAGCTGCGGGATAACCTGGCGTTGACTTCAATCACCCTGTACTCTTCAGTATGGGGATCAAGAGCGTATTGAATGTTGCATTCCCCAATGACGCCGAGATGCCTGACTGTTTTGATAGCGATTTCACGAAGCTTGTGATACTCGCTGTTCGTTAAGGTCTGACTCGGGGCGATCACAATTGATTCACCAGTGTGAATGCCTAGGGGATCAAAATTCTCCATGTTGCAGACTGTGATACAGTTGTCGTAGCTGTCCCGCACCACTTCATATTCAACCTCTTTCCATCCCTTCAAATACTCTTCCACCAGCACTTGGGGGGTGTAAGAGAATGCGTTGGTAGCCAGCTTTCTGACTTCATCATCATTCTGGCACATGCCGGAGCCAAGACCACCCAAGGCAAATGCCAGTCGAATCATAACCGGGTAGCCTATTTCATTGGCTATGGTCAGGGTTTCTTCGACATTTGATGCTGCTTTGCTAAGCGGCACTTTGACATCAATTTCGTCTAACTGCTCAATGAAGCGTTCCCGATCCTCAGTTGCCTGAATGACAGAAATCGGGGTTCCCAGGACTTTGACATTGTATTTTTCCAAAATGCCCAGTCTGTCCAGCTCCATCCCACAATTCAAAGCGGTCTGACCGCCAAACGAGAGCAGAATGCCATCCGGCTTTTCCTTTTTGATCACCCCTTCGATGAAGTCCGGTGTAACCGGTAAAAGGTAGACTTTATCTGCCAGATGATCCGAAGTTTGAATGGTGGCAATGTTTGGATTTACCAGAATCGTAAAGATCCCTTCCTGCTTAAGCGCTTTAATCGCCTGACTTCCCGAGTAGTCAAATTCACCTGCCTCGCCAATCTTTAAAGCTGCACTGCCCAATATGATTACAGATTTAATATTATGTTCCATTTTCCTTTTTGATTTTGATCGGAGTTGAATTACGAGGTTTTTTAAAGCATGTTTACAAATTCATCAAATAAGAAGCTGGTATCGACAGGCCCCGGCATTGCTTCCGGATGAAACTGGACGCTTCGAATAGGTTTGCTTGAATGGCGGATACCTTCGTTGCTGCCGTCATTTGCGTTGAAAAACCAAGGTTTCCAATCATCGGGCAGTGTTTGATCATCAATGGCGTAACCATGATTTTGAGAGGTGATGTAGCATCGTTTTGTTCCAACCTGAACACACGGTTGATTTTGTGACCGATGACCAAATTTAAGTTTGTAGCTTTGAGCCCCGGCGGCAAGTGACAGAATCTGATGTCCCAAACATATCCCAAACACGGGTTTGTCTTTGGAAAGCTGGGCCCTGACATTTTCTATGGTTTCCGGAACCATGGTTGGATCTCCGGGACCATTGGACAACATCAAACCATCAAACTCCTCCCTTGAAAAATCATAGTCCCAGGGAACTCTCAAAACAGATACCTTTCTGGAGAGAAAACTGCGAATGATATTCTTTTTGCAGCCTGTATCCACTAACACGACTCGTTTGTTAAAGTTTCCATATTCTTCAGGCTCAGTGATACTGACTTGTGCAACCAGGTTTTCTTTATCAGGATCATAAAAAGGCACATCCCTACCCTTTATTACCAGTTTTCCCAGCTGAGTACCGGTTGACCTCAACTTTTTCGTAACAGCCCTCGTATCCACACCTTCGATTCCAGGAATTTTATGCTCAATCATCCATTTTTCCAAACTCCGAATGGCATTCCAATGCGAATAATCCCTGGTCAGTGAAGTTATGACCACGCCCTGTACATGAATTTTTTCTGATTCAAAATGATTCAGAAGATTGTCGATCCGACTATCATCAGGAACACCATAATTCCCGATTAGCGGATAGGTGAAAACAAGAATCTGTCCTTTGTATGAAGGATCGGTTAAAGTTTCTGGATATCCAACCATACCGGTGTTAAAGACAACTTCCCCGGAGATTGACGTTTCGTAACCAAAATGTTTCCCGGAATAAACAGTTCCGTCTTCAAGAACTAACTCCATTGATTTACTCTTAGTTTGAATGATTTACTGCTGCAGGATTTACCTAACTCTTCTAGTACTCCCAAAACCTCAGATTTAGGCGTTAAAAAACCACTTGTTATCTTTTAATAACAATAGCTTAACTACTATTGGGCAAGCCCGAATCATTCGCTAAACTTATTAACTGTATCGAAATAATTCATTTTTGGGTACGAGAAAATTTGGAGAATTCCGGATAGGTCAATCGCTGTAAATCCAGTTCTGGCAGAAGGTTACGCGAAACTGGTTTTTTGACCCACTTTCAGTGGTAACATTTTCTTGAGATGAGAACGAGGAATGGAAAAATCACCAAAACTAAAAATCACCTGCCCCTATATTATATTGTATAGTTTGATTCTATTGCTTCGAAAAACTGCTTGGATACATCAACGTCATTTTGTATTTGCTTGATCAACTCTTCAACTGAATTAAAGCGTTTTTCTTCACGTAAAAATTTAAGCGGATACACCGTTATCAGTTCGCCGTAAACATCTTCCCGGAAATCAAAAAGGTGTGCCTCGACTTTCAAGGTCTTTCCGTTAAAGGTGGGATTAACACCAACATTGCAGACCCCATCATAACGAACGCCCTTGATTTCCACCTGGCAGCTGAACACCCCTTTTTTCAAAGGCAGCAAAACATCAGGTTCCAGATTCATCGTCGGGAATCCGATGGTATTCCCGATTTTCTTACCTTTTTGCACCATCCCTGATACGGACCATTGCCGGCCCAAGTATTTTTCAACATTTCCGAAATCGCCTTCAAAGAGAAGTCTTCGAATCATGGTGCTGGAAACGGTAATCTCACCTATACGGACTGCCTCCAGCTGCTGAAAGGCGATATCCTGTTTTTCCGCCTCCTGTGCCATGAAGCTGGCTGAACCTTCACGAGCTTTGCCAAAATTGAAATCGTATCCAACAATAATTTTTTTCAGGGAGACAAAACCAAATAACCGACTTAAGAACTCCTGAGAGCTTTGGGCGGCAAATTCGGGAGTAAAAGGAATAACAAAGCAGGCATCCAGACCGGAGTGTTCCAGGAACTTCCATTTGGTCTCGTTACCATATAGTTGCCTGAAAGGAATTTGTGATTGCAGGACTTTTTTCGGGTGCGGATCAAAGGTTACGATACCACCTTTTGCTTTTAACAGGTCTTTATCTGCAAGAACCTGGTTTACCAGGGCCTGGTGTCCCAGATGGTAACCATCGAAATTACCGATCGTGATAACCCAGTCACCTTCCAGTGAATCGCCCTTAAATGATTTGTGAATAAACTCCATGTCCGGTCATTCTTAAACTTAAAATAGTGATCGTCTCTCTTATTGTTATAATTGTACTGCAATCGTGAATCCACGACAACAAACAAGTACACCCGAACCCTGTTTAATAAAAAAAAGGGTGAAACCAGGCAGAAAATGAAGATTTTTTGTTAGAGCCTTTTAAGCTTTAAAAACACTGTAATTCCACCAGTCAATAAATTAGAACGTAACAAGGTTTGAAAGATTCGGCAATTCACGTTTTACCTTTAGCCCGCATCATCGCGTTTGGTTTCTTTTGCGCTTCAATTGAATAATTCTAAAGTATTCGCAGCTGTCAGATCGATCCAACAATTTGAATTGGTCATTTAAAGAGTGCTATCATGAGACATCAACGCATCGTCTAAATCATTATTTCAACATGCTGTTTGCTTAAACCGCAATCAGCAATTACATTGCACGCTGGCTTCAGATTGGAAGCGCTTAAACTTTAGATTTACATTTTAAGGAAAAGAATGGGCAGCAATAGGATTAAGAAACTGGGAGGAAACTTTGATAACACCGCATTCAAGAAAATTCTCAAACAACTCAATGGAAGAGCCATTCTGGTTGTTGCCGTTATCAATAAAAACTGTGATGAATGTCAAAAACTGTTAAAGTTTGCCGGACAACTTGAAGCGGGTTTCATCGATAAACTACCGCAACTTGTCATGCTCTACGGCATTAATCCTACTCCTTTGGATGAATCCCCGAAAGGAGGCAAATCGGACAACTCAACGAATAGCGAGGAAGATGGAGAAGGTAAAAAAAAGAGAGCGTTGGCAGATTCGAGAGTCTTAAACTGGGATGAAATTCCCGAAGGACACGGGTATGGAATCTTTTTGAATGAAACAGATATCTTGTACTATAAAGGCACGTTCAACCACGACGAATTTGCAACTAATATAATTGACAACCTAAGAAGATTCAAATCCTCAATCAAAACTCTGGCCGGGTTGAATGCCAAAAACCTGTTTTTTAAAAAAAAGCGTACAGGCATCATTATTGAGACAAGCGGCGCCACTCAGCAATCCCAAATCATGGAGCTGGAAGAAAAAGTAAAATCATACGGAAACAAACTGACCACACCGGTTTATTTTTGCAAAGGAATCAACCAGGAGATAACGCTGGTCATTGCAGGAAAAACTCGATTCAGGATCAAAGGGCATAACCTTTCCAAATTTCTTAAAAAAATCAAAACGATGTAGTTTGATGTTGATTCGGCAGCATCAAATCAACAAATTCGGGCAAGAATTCTCTCAACTTGTTTACCATAAGATCCAAGCTATCGCCCAGGGCAGGCACATAGGGAATCATACCTGCTGCTTCCTGACCTGCGAATGCTTCGATTTTTTCCCAGGTGTAAAACAAAAGATCCTGGTCTGTAATATTGCTGGCATTGTTGAAGACAATTGAATAATTCAATCCGGAATCCTTTAGCAGCTTTATTTCATATAAGTTTCGATAAAACTGATCCTGCAACGGATGGATTATCCAAATAACTGGCGCCCGGAGTTCCTTTAGCCAGTCGATAATCATGGATTCCTCGGTCACCGGAGAAAGAAGACTGGTAGGCAGTTCGACGTAGGTTTGTTCATAGGTTTCTTCCAGTATTGCAATTCGTTCTTTTACTATACTCCAGCTGATTCCTATACCGTCCCTGCGAAACGACATTTCGAGCGGATAATCTTCATGGGCACAATAAGGAGAAACCAGCGTCTCCATGGGCTCGTTTTTCATCAAACGACAAAATTTTTGACCGTCTCCCAATTGCTCCTTGGCATTCCTTTGGAGCGATCCTTTATCAAAGGGTTTAAAACCGGCGCAACTGTTTCCGTTGGCGCCTGCCAATTTCAAAAGGGAACAAACAAGTGCTGTTTTTCCCGAGCCTGCCAATCCACCGACTATATAAGGTGATTTCATTTCTTATCTCTCGCTTACCAGTTCTTCCCGAAGTCTTTGAATCACTTCCGGTTCTGTTTTAATTAGTTCCCTGTAAATATCGTTGACCGTCAGAAAATTCTTGCTCAACAACTCCTTTAAGTATTCGTTGCTTTTTAACCGATCCAGTTTTTCCTGTTCAATATAATCCAACAGGTTAATTTCCTTATCCCCGTCTCTGATTTCCATGTTTCGGATACTATCCTCACTCAAACCCGCCTCACGGGCTTTTTGAATGAGTTTAATAAGCTCTTCGACGCTGTAATACTTTCTTCTTCCGGTATTTGTAAGATCTTGGGTAAACACCGTTGATGTCAACACCAATGTTACAATCAACACAATAATAATGATTCTCATACTCTTTTCAGCACGGTTAGTTGTTCCGGAAACACTTGATCATTAAACAATACGGGAGAAATGCAGAATCCATACAAAGATTGTTCTTTATTTAGTGTCTGAACGGAAAATCGCTAACCCCTTATCCAGTCTTGTGCCAGATACCGAAACTCAACTTGAAGATTAAGGTGCTGTCAGCTGGCAACATTCAGCATAAAGCATTGAAACTTCAAACAAAAACTGGCTGAATGCTGAAAACACTGAACTTCGAGGCATCGAGTTGTCAATAAAGCTTTTATTGGTATGGTTTAAACTGGTTTTCGTTCAGACATTACTTAAGAATAAATTCAGGAGAAATGGCGAGTCAACACTAATTATCTACCCCATGGCTGGTGGGAAGTCAGACCCGATCCTTTCCCGGTAAAAACCGGATCTGTAAAGCCAAAATGTCGGAAAGTTTAAGCTGGAGGCGGCTCCGTTCGCACCATACGAATCCTTTGGATAATGTAAACGACAGCCACAACAGCGAGGCCGACAAGATACATTCCATAACGATGCCCAAACGGGTTTGGTACCCACTTGTTCAGGGCGTTGGGATTAAACAAAATCAATGTTCCGAGCAACAGCAAAGGGACATCATACCATTTGTTCCGGGTGATAAACCATCCCTGGACAGCGCTGGTGAAACAAAATGCCCCGATAACTGCCATTCCAAATACCAAAAATCCGATCGACCAACTGTTGATGTTGTGTAAGATCAGATCGGTATTAAACACAAACATAAATGGTATGATGGCGGTTCTCAGGTCGTAAAGAAATCCCTGGATTCCAGTGGGTATCGGTTCCGATCTGGCAATAGCCGCTGCCGCATAGGAAGCCAACCCGACCGGGGGAGTGTCGTCTGCCAGAATACCAAAATAGAAGCAAAATAGATGGGCGGCAATCAAGGGAATAAAGAAATTATAAGCAGAGCCGACAGTCACAATGATCGGAGCTGTCAAAGATGCCATAACTATATAAGTGGCAGTAGTCGGCAATCCCATCCCCAGCATTAGACTGGCGATGGCGGTAATTAACAACAACAGAAATATGTTTCCTCTTGCCAGTGTTTCCACAATCTGGGTGATCATACCACCGAGACCCATTCCTACAATACCTACAATAATACCTGCCGCCGCACATGCCATTCCCACCGACATCATGCCTTTAGCACCAGCCATCAGACCCTCACTAATTATTTGCATACTGTTTACAAAAGTGTCTTTGAGACTGAATCCTGTGGAATATGACCTCCTTGCTTCCTGGTAAATAATCACTCCAAACAGCAATACTATCGCCCTGAAAGCAGATAACTCGGGGGAATGTCTCAGCACGACCAGTTCAAATACCAGCCAACCGATAGG
Source organism: SAR324 cluster bacterium (assembly GCA_028280735.1). Taxonomy (GTDB): domain Bacteria; phylum SAR324; class SAR324; order XYD2-FULL-50-16; family XYD2-FULL-50-16; genus JAHJTV01. The sequence continues at coordinate 10,654 of JANQLH010000314.1, forward strand.
AATCAGGTAGTGGATACCGTTTTTTAATACCTCAAGAAATACGGGCAAGTCCACTTTGGCGAGTCCCACCATTCCCAACTTACTGGCTTCCAGATGGGTAAGGTAAAACAATGCGAAATAGGAAACGAAGGCCGGGATTGCGGCAGCTTTAACGACTTCGATATAAGGCACGTTTACGTACTCGGCGATAATAAAAGCGGCTGCACCCATTATCGGCGGCATCAACTGACCATCTGTACTGGCAGCCACCTCCACTGCGGCAGCTTTTTTTGGCGGGTATCCGACTTTCTTCATCAAAGGGATTGTAAATGTTCCGGTTGTCACAATATTGGCAATACTGGAGCCGGACACCAATCCCGATAGTCCACTGGAAACAACAGCTGCTTTGGCAGGACCTCCTTTGTATTTTCCAAGTGCCGCCATAGCCAGGTTGGTAAAAAACTGACCCGCCCCGGCTTTGTCAAGCATTGAGCCAAGCAGAACAAATAAAAATACAATGGTTGCAGACACTCCCAACGGGATGCCATAAATGCCTTCCGATGATAACGAAATCTGGCTCAGGTATTTAGTCAGAGAGACTCCTCCAAATGCCAGAACGTTTGGCATGTATGGACCCAAAAAGGAATAGGCAGTAAACATCAAGGCAATAATCGGTAGTGCCGGACCAATGGATCTGCGAGTTGCCTCCAGTAGAACAACAATCAGCAAGATACCAATAACAATATCCCTGGTAATAGGGCTTCCCGCCCTTAAAGCCAATCCCTCCCAATCCAGCATGATATAGAGAGCCAAACCTGCCCCCACTGCTGCCAGCAAATAATCATGAAAGGGAACTCGGACGGCGGAGCCGAAAAACCCTGTTGATTTAGCTGATTTTTTACTAAAGGGGATGCTGAGAAATGTCAGACTCATTGCAAAGGCAAGATGGACCGCTCGCACCTTGATACTGTCCAAGATCAAAAAGCTGGCCAGGGAAAGCTGAAACAACGACCAGGCAATGGCAATCGTACCGATTAATACGGCTTCATGCTGCTGTAAATTGCGAACCTCTCCCGATTCTTCCCGTAAAATTTCTTCTGCAGATTTCAGATTCTCACTTGTTGCCATGCAACACCTCTATGCGAAGTAGTGTAGGCCGTAACCGGGTTTGTTACCTAAAACGGCACCTTTGCCGCCGGGGAGATCTATTCACCGAAAGCTTCCCGGTCTCCTCAATTCAAGACATAATCGTTTCATGTTACATCAGTTCAGGATCTATATGCTCAGTCAAGCCGGCTTCCTTATAATATTTCAGAGCTCCGGGATGCAGAGGTGCGGAAAGACCCTGCAACATGTTTTCCTTGGTGAGTACCTGGTAAGCAGGATGCAGTTGCTTGAAATCCTCAAAGTTGTCAAAAACTTCTTTTGTGATTGCATAAACAATTTGCTCATCTACATTTACAGAAGTTACAAAAGTAGCCTTGACGCCAAATGAGGCAATATCTTCATTATTTGTTGCATTGGGATAAAGTGCACTGGGTATCACGGATTTAGCGTAATACGGAAACTTTTTAATCAAATTATCAAGTTCCGGTCCTTGAATCGGAATAATGGTCACTTTGATTCTGCCTGATGTCGCTTCCTTAATATTTCCATTGGGATGCCCGACCGTATAAAAGAAAGCATCCAGTTTTTCATCTTGAATCAACCCGGGAGCCTCGACTGCTTTCACGTATTCCGCATTCAAATCTTTTTCACCAATACCAAAAGCCTGCAAAGCATCTTGAGAATTACCCAACTGCCCGGAACCAGGGTTTCCAAGATTAACACGTTTATCTTTCAAATCCTTCATTGACCGAATGTTTGATCGGGAGGCCGCAATTAACGTAATGCTTTCCGGATGGATCGAAAAAACGGAACGCAAATCTTTTTGAGGACCTTTTTCCTTCCACTCTTTTTCCCCGTGAATCGCCTGATACTGCCTGTCAGACTGGGCAACACCGAACTGCAGGTCACCGCTGATGACAGCATTGATATTGTAAACCGATCCGCCTGTTGATTCCACGGTGGCTTTTATTTGGTACTGATCGAATTTCTTGTTCACAATTCTGCTAATGGCACCGCCTGTGGGATAATACACGCCCGTCACTCCTCCGGTACCTATCGTCACGAAAGTTGGTCCTTTAGCCGCATCCTTTTGGGTGTCACAACCAATAAACATCAATAACGCTGAAATCAGGATTGGAATAATTATTGTAAATGTTCGCTTCATGATTCCTCCTCTAAAATGGCGGGTTGAGTGCAAACTAAAAACGGTTTTTCCGTGTGCCTTCCACAAAGTATGGAATGGAACTTGAGGTTAGACCATCAAAAGCGGTTTTTGCAATGAAAAACTATTATTTAATCAATGCACTACTTGCTTCTTGAACCAATGATTTCGGAGTAAAAGCAGATGGTCGCTATGACGGGGAGGTTTGATTTTGCAGAAAAGGACAGGATGTTATATCTCCGGATCACTGGGACCGGTTTCAGGATTTTAATGGGAGTTAATGTCTGATGACATCCATGAAAGCCGAAACGGAAAAAACTGCTTTCCCCAACCCGGGCTCACCATATCCCGGTGGTGAAGGTAATTGGTATTTCTCCATTGTGTCCCGCCAGACTTTGAGGAGTTTGACATAATATTCTAATGGAGGCGTGTCCTGCTTTCCAAGATGGGCAAGAGGTTCCAGGCACCAGGTCGTAAACCGGGGTAAAATTGATCGGGACATAAAATAATCAAGACCTTGGCTTGTCGATGCAACCGCATCGTCAATGTCTTTGAAGCCATCCGGCTGCGAAAGCTCCACCCCCGCTACAAAGTTCGGTATCACATTCTGCGGTCCAAATACCTCCGCCGACTCAACGATTCGCTTCATCCACTCTTCCCATCCGACATATCGCTGTTTTCCCGGACAGAGGATCTTGAAGAGCCTTTCATCCCAAATTTCATAATTCGGATGATAAATATCCACTCCGCCCTCTTCCTTCAAACGCCGACAATCATCCTGTTTAAATGCTTCCACCACAGTTTTGACAATCCAGCGATCCTGGAAAGTTTCCTTAATGGCCCTGGCATACTGAAGATAAAAATCCACTTCATCTTTACCCGTCAGCCGGCTCGTAACACTTCCTCCCGTGATGGTAATTGCTTTGGAAACCGAGTCTTTTTCATGAATGTGCCCCAGTGCTTCAAGAATATCTTCTATTTGTTTGACACCTGTGTATTCTCTTCCCGCTTTTCGTTGCTGACGATAATTCTCGTTTATATCACAAAACTGGCACTCTTCATCCCGGCCCCAGTACTGACAAAGGCGAAAAACCGTGAGATAAACAAGGTAGCCCCATTCCAATACAGGTGCAATTTGAGAGATGGTCTTTCCGCTTTTTAGAGTCGAGTTGTAAAACTCAGGGACCGGATGAAAATCAACTTCGGCTAGTATCGTACCTTCACAGCTCAAAACCAGTTGCCCTGAATGGATTTCCACCAGGTAGGGACTAGCCGGATTCAGCCTGACACTGAAGATCGTCGGCTTCAAGTCATGATCACCACCAAAAAAGCGGACTTCCTCCGGGGCATGAAGCAGATACTCTCCTTCCTGTTTCAAGTCTTCAAGGGTGACCAGATCAAAACTGAAGATAAAATAATCCTTTGGTTTGTAACCTGAGGCAACGCAAAGACTATCCTTTGAGAAACGGACTCCCAACCTTAAAACATCTTGCTTAATCACTGCTTCAAGAGGAATATCCGGGATTTCGCTGTTCAGTCTGTTGATTTCTTTTAAGTAATATGAATCGGACTGTTGGAATACCATTGCTCGCTACCCTTGATATACTTAACCAAATGCCTGGGCCAGGCCTTCTTTGTATGTTGGGAAATTTAAGGAGAATTCTGTTGTTTCTATTAACAATTGATTGCTAATCTTTCGATCGGGTTGTGTGAGATTAAACTTCCTGGTCTGAAAATCGGTTCGGTACTCAATGGTAAGATCACTGTTTGCCGGAAAAAAAGCTTGATTTACCAGCCAGTCAGCAACATTTTTTGTTGTCTCACTTTCCAGGTCTATGGCATTGATAATTTTTGGGAAATTATCAGATGTGATTGCTTTGTCAGCAAGCCGGGCCAGGTCATGAACATGAATCCGATGAATTGGCTGTTTCCCCATGGGAACCGGTTTGCCTGCAAGTATTCGATGGCCGATGTTCCTTTCTTTGCCATAGATGGCACCGGGACGGATAATTGTCGTGTTAAAATGCTCAGCCAGTATGGTTTCCGTCAACAACCTTAGTTCGCCTTTAAGACTGTCACAGTCAAACCGGCTTGATTCCCTCCAGACGCCCGGTTGATTGGGATAAACCCCTGTACTGGAAATATATACACAACGGCAGATATCCGGTCGATGGTTTCGCATCCAATCACACCAGTTTATCAAATGCCGTCTTTCTTTTTCAATGTCTTCGCTGGTAGGGGGAATCGTTATAATCAGAATTGAATTGTCATTCGGCAAATTCGACCAAGTCGCGGGATCATTCCAGCGAAAAATGACACTTTGAGGTGATGAACTCTCCTGATCGTTAATTTCTTCGGTGTGCTGCCTGGTAACCCACACATCAGCATGGGCTTCCAGGATGTTCTTCAGTTCCTTGCCCAGGTATCCAAATCCAAGAATACCGATGTTAAGCCTCATGGTATTCCCGTTACTTGATTTCAAGCAATTCTATGTCAAATATCAAAGTGGAGTTAGGACCGATTACCGGACCGGCACTTCTTGATCCATAAGCCAATTCTGACGGAATATACAATTTCCATTTGGCACCCGTTTTCATCAACTGCAGTGCTTCAGTCCAACCTTTTATAACGCCGTTGACCGGGAACGTTGCGGGTTTACCTCTCTTGTATGAGCTATCAAACACTTTTCCATCGATCAAGGTGCCTTCATAGTTCGTAACGACTGTATCCGTAGCTTTCGGTGTCGCTCCGGTACCTTTTCTGATAATTTCGTATTGCAGACCACTCGGTAGGGTAACAACGCCTTTTTTCTTTTTGTTCTCAGCCAAAAACATTTCACCGGCAGTTTTGTTCTTGCCCGATGCTTCCGCATCGGCTTGCTGCTTTTTCGCCATCATGTTTTTCTGCAAATTGGTCATGACTTCCCTGATCTGTTCCTGGGTTAACAGGGGATTTGCACCTTTGAGGGCATCTTCGACTCCCTTTAACAGGGTGTTTGTATCGATGTCGAGACCCTGCTGTTTAAAATTGTTTCCCAAACTCAAACCTATACTGTAACTTACCTTCTGCTTTTCAGTGATCAGTTGCTTAATTTCTTTGGCAAATGCGGAGGTTGTTGCAAAAAATAACGCTGTTGACAGCACCGCCAAGGTTTTGATTTTCATTGTGTTCCTTTGTTGGTAAATTTTAATACAAGAGCCGGCCTAGTTTGAGTACCGACTTAAGATGAAGAGGAAAATCGGGTGTTTTTATCACTAATCAATACTTCGCACATTAATAACAGAATGGCGACACCCAGGAAAAACTGAAATAGCTCGCTCCAGATTCTGGATTCCTTGGACTCCGTCTCTCTTTTTTCTGCCACTGCAATGTAATCCCGATAAAGATCTGCCAGATCCACCAGGTTGGTTCTCACGGGAACAAAAATCCCATGACTCACCTCGGCAATTTTTTTGAGGGTGGATTCGTCCAATTTGCTTTTGACTGTTTGGTTCTGATGTTTCAATAAATTATAAGAACCGGCATCTCTAATAGGTATATTCGACCCATCCGGATCACCCAACCCAACAGTGTGAATTCTTATTCCGCGTTTCGCTGCCGCTTGGGCTGCCTCTACCGGAAATGACTCGTGATCTTCTCCGTCAGTGATGATGATGATATCACGATACTTATTGTCCTGGTCGTAAAACAGGCGATCGGAAACCGTTCGAATGGCATCACCAAGCAGCGTTCCACCACGGCTTACATCATTCGGACCAATATTGTTCAAGACATTCAAAAAATAGTTGTAATCCAGGGTCAGAGGCGACTTTATGGCTGTTGACCCCGCAAAAACCAGTAGGCCGATCCTGTCTCCTTCCAATATCGATACAACATCGGAGATTATCTGTCTGGCTCTGCCCAATCGGTTCGGTTTCAAATCTTCAGCCAGCATACTCCTTGAAACGTCAACAACGAACACAAGATCTCTTCCTCTTTTTGTTACTGTTTTTTCCACTGGATTGCCCTGGGGACGCATAAGAGTGAACACCAGGAAAAGTGAGGCAAACAGAAGCAATACCTGTTTTGTCAGTCGCTTGGAGGCACTAACTGATGAGATCAACCCCGGAAGCATCTGTCGGCCGGCAAATCGAATCAACAGCCTGTTTTTACGAAACCAACTGTAATAAAAGAGAATTCCAAGCAAGGGAATTACCCCTAACCAAGCCGAATATTCAATGTAAGCAAATTGAAACATGATTTACCTAAACCGCTATCTTATATTAGCTACCGGAGATCTTTCTTAACAAGCTTGAAATGCGTGAACCTGACTGTCTATTGTGAACCGGATTAATGCCTGTGAATCCAAAGCTTTCCTGTCCCTGTTTTCATCGGTAAAGTTTAAGTTCGTATCAAAATAAGCCAAATCAGTCCACAACCATTGTATTCAAAGCACGTTCCGTTCAAAGTATAGATTGCAAGAGTTTTGGGTATCATATATATTGTTTGATTATGACAATAAGGATAGACCGGCGTTAACCCTTTGCCGGGATTACTAAACCAATACAGCGCCATCAGTATTATTCATAAATCAACATTCAAGCTCTTTGTGTTTGATCTTACCTCAACCATACCCATCGACGATCCCAATAACGAAGAACAGACAATGACTATTGAACTGAATAAAAATGCCGAAGAGGAGAAGGAGAACTCTTTCGCTGACGAACTCATGGAAACCAGAACCATCATTATTTCCGGTTCTGTTGACAGCAAACTGGCCGATAAGATTATCAAACAACTACTGGTTCTGGAAAAAAAAGACCCGAAAAAGAAGATTATTATTTTTATTAATTCGCCGGGTGGAGAGGTTTACAGCGGATTTGCCATTTACGATATGATAAAAATGATCTCTTGCCCTGTTGTCACTGTAGTCATGGGTCTGGCTGCCAGTATGGGATCCATTCTTTCGCTGGCTGGAGACGACGGCAAACGCTATGCCTTTCCCAATGCCAAAGTAATGATCCACCAACCTTTGCTCGCCGGTGCTGAAGGACAAACAACCGATTTGGAAATACACTCCAAAAACATCGTTAAGACCAGAAAGGAGATTGCCGATCTCTATGCCTCGGTTACAGGAAAGGGTTCGGAGGAGATCTTAAAAGACATCGATCGCGATCATTGGTTATCGGCTAAAGAAGCAGTCAAATACGGATTAATCGATAAAATTGTTACCAAACGTTCGCAGCTGTAATTAATTTTCTATTGGGAACCCGAACTAATATTTAAATCAAAGGCGAATAATGAAGGTCAGTGTGTTTGGCAGCGGGTACGTGGGACTGGTTGCCGGAGCTTGTTTTGCAGAAAGTGGAAATGAAGTCATCTGCGTTGATATCGACGAGAAAAAGATTGAAAAGTTGAACAACGGAATCATCCCTATCTACGAACCGGGTCTTGAGGAGATGATCAAGAGAAACGTCAGGCAGCGTCGTCTGATTTTTACCACCGACATGGAACAGGCAGTTAAATCATCCCTCTTCAACTTCATTGCTGTTGGCACCCCACCGGATGAAGATGGCAGCGCAGACCTGAAACATGTCCTGGCTGTCGCCAAAACAATCGGAACTCATATGGAAGAATTCAAGGTCATTGTCGACAAGTCTACAGTGCCCGTGGGAACCGCGGAAAAAGTCCGGGAGACGATAAAGTCAGTCTTATTGGAAAGAGGCGCCGAACTTGAGTTTGATGTGGTTTCCAATCCGGAATTCCTCAGGGAAGGTGCGGCAATCAATGATTTTATGCAGCCTGACAGGGTCGTAATCGGAACGGACAATCCCCGGACAACCGCTTTAATGAATGAGTTGTATTCGCCCTATATGAAGACCAAGGATCGGTTAATTGCCATGGATATCAAAAGTGCCGAGATGACGAAATATGCCGCCAATTCCATGCTGGCCGCCAAAATCTCATTTATGAATGAAATCTCACTCTTGTGCGAAAAGGTCGGCGCAAATGTAGACATGGTCAGAATCGGAATCGGAACCGATAATCGAATCGGTCCCAGCTTTCTCTTCCCGGGTATCGGCTACGGAGGATCATGTTTTCCTAAAGACGTGCAGGCTTTGATCCGCACCGGAAATGAAAACCAATGCAAAATGGATCTGCTTCAAGCGGTGGAGCAGGTTAACAATAACCAAAAACACCACTTGCTTGACTTAATAGAAGAGGAATACGGCAGCGATCTCAACGGTAAAACATTCGCCACCTGGGGATTAGCCTTCAAACCTCAGACAGACGATATGCGAGAGGCTCCTTCCAGGGTTATTATCGATGGCTTGTTAGCCAAGGGTGCAAGAATCGTTGCCAGTGACCCGGCGGCCATTGAAACAGCAAGAGTTATTTGGCAAGACCAAATTGAATACCAGGAATATTACTACGACGCCCTGGTAGATGCTGATGCACTGCTGATATTGACTGAATGGAATGATTTTAGAAGACCGGATTTCAACCGTATCAAGGATTTACTTAAACATCCCGTGGTATTCGACGGTAGAAATATTTATGATCCGCAAAAAATGAGATCCCTGGGTTTTAAGTATTTTAGTATCGGGCGACCCAACGGCCAATAAACCCAATTTCCCTGTAACCATAACCAATCACCATCCATGAAAAACCGAAAACGGATATTAGTTACCGGCGGCGCCGGATTTATCGGCTCCCATTTGTGTGAAAGACTGCTCAAAGAAGGTCATGACGTGATCAGCCTTGATAACTTTTTTACGGGGACCAAGGAAAACATTCTACCCTTCATGGATAATCCGTATTTCGAAAGCGTTCGTCATGACATCACCCATCAATACTTCATCGAGGTAGACTGGATTTTCAACCTGGCATGCCCCGCCTCTCCAATTCATTACCAGTTTAATCCCATAAAAACCCTTAAAACCAATATCCTGGGAACATTGAACATGCTGGGGCTAGCCAAAAGAGTAAAGGCCAGAATCCTTCACGCCAGCACATCGGAGGTTTATGGTGATCCGAAAATGCATCCCCAAAAAGAAGAATACTGGGGCAATGTCAATCCGATAGGGTTAAGGAGTTGTTATGATGAAGGTAAAAGGGCAGCCGAGACACTGATGATGGATTATAAGCGGGAACAGAACGTGGATTCCAAAATTGTGAGGATTTTTAATACTTACGGCCCCAAAATGCGCTTTGATGACGGCAGAGTTGTCAGCAATTTTATCGTGCAGGCCTTAAAAGGTGACAATATAACCGTTTATGGGGATGGCAGCCAAACAAGATCTTTTTGCTATGTGGACGACCTTGTAGAAGTCATGATGCGCATGATGAAAAAGGAAGATTTCCCAGGGCCCGTTAACACCGGAAATCCCGATGAGTTTACTGTCATGGAATTGGCCCAAAAGATCATTGAGATGACCGGTTCAAAATCCAAGATTGATTTTAAAGAGTTACCGGCAGATGATCCCGTGAGAAGGAAACCGGATATCAGCCTTGCCAAGGAAAAGCTCGATTGGGAACCCAAAGTAAAACTGGAAGAAGGTCTTAAGGCCACCATTAATTACTTCGATCAATGGCTGGCAGTGTGATCATTTAATAAACATTCTTTTTTATATTTTTTCCTCCCCCATGAGTTCCATACATCCCGAACAGATCGCAGTCATTCTCGTTGAGCCGACCCAACCCGGAAATATAGGTTCAACCGCCAGAGCCATGGATAACATGGGTATTACCGATTTCAGACTGGTAAACCCCTGCCACTATTTCCACCCCGAAGCCCGCATGTTTTCCATGAATGCCCGCTATTTGCTTCATCAGGCGAAAACCTATGAAAACCTGGAAAGCGCGCTGGCAGACAGGCAGTTGATCATCGGAACAACTGCCCGAGAAAGAGACAAGATCAAAAAACTGACCAGTCTTCACAACCTTGAACAAATCATTTCCAACTATCCGGAAGATATCAAAATAGCCCTGGTGTTCGGTACCGAGCAATCCGGCCTACGCAATGAACATCTGGATCTTTGCAACGAATGGATCTATATTCCGACGTTTGGAAAAAGCAGTTCCTTAAATCTTTCGCAGGCAGTAGTTGTAGCACTTTATGAACTATCAAAATACTTCGGTAAAAAACCGGTGCAGACCGAATACGAGATTGTTCCGGCATCCTCCGCCAGCATTGAAGGTATGAAAACACATCTCTTTTCTATTTTGGAAAAAACAGGATTTCTCCACAAAAGCTCCAAAGAAACAGTGTGGACAAGCTTTTCAGATATGATCGGAAGAGCGAAACCCGATGAACGTGATGTGCGAATGATTCGAGGATTCTTCAACAGAATTGACGTCACCATTCGGCGACTTAAAAAGAAGCTGCCCTAAAAGACAATCGGATTTCAACCTGATTACCAAAACACGATCTCACCACAGCCACTTAACATTCAAACCGGGTTTGCTTTTTTCCAGCCGCCTCTCTCACTTCCTTTGCTTTAGCTTAAAAAGAAAGCCTTTCCTCCCAAAATTCGTAGTCGTCATGAACTCTTGATAGATAGATGTTCAGAAGATTATCCGGCTTAGCTTTAAATAAATTATTTTAATAAAGCTTCAAAGCTTTGATTTTTTGTATGCTTTTGGCATTCCCCTTAAATTTCAAGTCAAATGATGAATAATATTCGACAGTAAAACCTGTTTAATTGTAAGATTTACTTGACATTACCAGCATTTTCCAGCATATTATAGCAAATACTTTAAAGCATGCCTCAAAGCAATTTACAAAGCATTGATGAAAGAAGTCGATCACTGCTTGATTTCCTTTTGGAACATGAGGAAGAGGTCAAGCAGCTTTTTTCCAATCGGGATCTGCTTCAATCGGTAAGAGATCCTTTTAATATAACCGTCGAGAAAAATGTTACCTTGACAAACCAGGTGGACGAAAAAATCTACACCGACTTTAAGGATTTTTGTAAAAACAAGCGCTTGAAGGTCAAGGCAGCATTGATGCGGGCAATGTTGGATTTGATGAAGAACTATCAGGATTTTAACCAGGATTGAATGTTTACCAATGATTTATATTAAGAGAAGAACAATGGAAAGTGCCGAAGCTCAATTACGAGAGATTCAACTCGCACTAAAATATTGTGATTTGGACTATCAAGAAATTCTGGAAGATTACAGGGAACATTTAAAAGACCTGGAGCAAAAAGCAACAATCAAGCAGCGAAAAGAAGCATTTCCCAGGCAGGTTAACAAGAGATCCGCCTGACAAAAGAAACCATTTCCAATCAGAAGTGCTCCAGACATCGTACTACTCCATCGTAATCAGTCGATTATTCGGTGATTATTGACTCCCTTGGTAGTATTTCCGGGCAATTGTGTGTAACATAATTGCATTCACGCATCCAGTCCCCGTTTAATCCGACGATACCTTTTCACGATGCTACTCAAGAACATCAGCTACTATCATACAGGCGGCACGGCCGAAAAAATCTATGCTCCGGCCGACATAGTTGAGCTTTCCGGGGAGATAAAAACCATCCACGAAAATCAGGTCCCGTATTTCGTTTTAGGAGCCGGGAGCAATTCCTTAGTCATGGATGACCATTGGCCGGGAGCTGTTCTTTTATGCAGCAATCTCAATAGCTTGGAGGTAAAAAAGGACATAGTCACCGTTGAAGCCGGGGTCGAGAACACGCCGTTTTCCAAAGTTTGTCTGAACCATGAATTGCAAGGCGCAAGCTGGATGAATTACCTTCCGGGACAAATTGGCTCGACTGTACGCATGAATGCCCGTTGCTATAACGGGGAAATCAGCCAGATTGTAGACTCGGTTTCGACTGTCAGCAAAACGGGAGAAATAAAATCCTATAAAGGGTCCGATGTATTTCATGGCTATAAAGACACTCTGTTCATGGAAAACGGTGATTTCGTGGCAGAAGTAACGTTTAAACTGAGCAAAGGAAATCCGGAGGTTATTCAACACCACATGGAATTCTGCAGAAAAGACCGGGAGAGCAAGCATCAGTTTATGTATCCATCCTGTGGCTGTGTTTTTAAAAATGACTATGAGGTGGGAATTCCCAGCGGCATGTTGCTGGAAGATGCCGGAGTTAGACAGCTGAGCAATGAAAAGGTTGAGATCAGCCCGTACCATGCCAATTTTGTTTTTAACAAAGGTGCTGCCGCTCACGAAATTTTATGTGTGTCTCTGGATATGAGGGATTTGGTTTACGAGAAGTTTGGCGTTTGGCTGGAATTCGAAATGGAGTTGCTGGGGGTGATACCTGAATCCCTTAAAGCAAGGGTTTGTGAATCAAAAATACCAAATCACAACCAAAAAGAGCTGGCACCCCTGAAACGGAAGTTCCAGGGTTAATATTACTGCTGCATGCCGTTCAGAACAAAAGGTCCCCAATAAAACGGATCATGAAAATCCCCCGTTTGCTTTTGTTTGACAACAAATTCCAGTTTCGCCTGTCTCAGGGCTTCGATTTTAGGATATCCCTGCTTCAAATATTCATAGAAATTAATCATAAGCTCACTGGTAGAATCATCCGCCACAGTCCAGAGGGAAACCACAACAGATGCCGATCCTGCATAAAGAAATGACCGGGTTAATCCAACCATCCCTTCTCCGCTGACTATTTTACCAAGCCCTGTTTCACACGCCGATAAGGTTACCATATCCGCTTTAAGCCGCATATCCCAGATCTCGGACGATGTTAAAAAACCATCCTCTTTCTGATCCCTTGCCAGGTTCAAAACCACCCCAGAGAATTCCGGATTATCCTCATCCAGAATTCCATGAGTAGCGAAATGGATATACTTGTAACTCTCCGACAGTTCCTTAGCCTTTTCCTCCAATGCACCTTGCTGATAGAATACACGGTTGCTATCTGAAAATAATGAAGAGATCTTGTTGACTTCAGTCGCGGTAGCATAAAGCCGCGAGAGTTCATAAAATCCTTTTTGCTTGAACACCGGATCAGCTTTGACGTTTTCATCTGCATTTACCAGGGAAAATTCAGGATCTCCAAATCCCAAAAAGATCTTGGAATCATCCGGTTTATCAACACGCTGTCCGAGGTTATCCATAGCTGCCCCCAAAACAGAGGCTGACGGTGCGTAATAGACCGAATAGTCTTCTATCAAATACCGTTGATTGGCTGCCTGGTATCCCTCGCTACCGATGTCTATTTTGGTTATCAAGGTTTCAAAAGGCAGGTAGTGGAGAGCTCCGTCCGACAGTATCAGGATCGATTTGATTTCTGGCTCGATATCAAATGGATTGATCAGTGTTTCGTAAAGCTTCAACCCGATAGCCAGGTGCAATCTACGATTGTCCACTTCGGTATCCTCCTCGTCGTCATAGAATGAGAGCGGATCTTTCAAGGTAATACGATACTTTTCGATGAGCTTTTTCAAATCTGCTTTGGCCGGCAGCTTGACCATTTTTAACTGCCTTTTGGAGATGTACCAACCATAGGATGCTTCACTGCCTGAAAAATAAGAAATCACAGCACTGGAGCGATCAATGATTTTAGCCCTGAGCAGGTTTAAATCGTAGATTTTGGGGTATTTTACATTGGCATAATTGGGATATTTCTCTTCCAACTCTTTTTTTAAGTTGTTGAAGGCCAGCTGTAGTTCCGTTTTTTTAAGGTTGAGCTGGTTAATCTTCTTTTTGTCTTTCTCTTTTTCCTGCTTGTTGATCTCCTCGAATAAGGTTTCATTAACAGTCACCAGCTGGGATTTCACAAGGTTTTCCCGGTCTCGGTACGATTTGGGAAGGGAAATGTTGGAAAAGGCAATTTGTTCCTGGAATTTATCGAGAAAAGATCGGGCCTTGGATTGTTCGGCTATGGGAAAAGCGTTTGCAAAGTATCTCTCGCTGCCTTCCATAGTGCCGATATCATATTGAATTTTGATCAGTTGCTCAAACACATCGATGTTTTCTGCAACCAGCAGCTCTTGAGACTGGCCTCCCTTCAGTTGATGACGGATAACCTCCAGCAAGTCTATCGATTTGGAAAGACTGTCTGCGGCAGCTTTCAGGTAAAACCCACGTCTGGAGTAATCCTTGGCGGCCAGATCCCTTAACCAGAATCCCTTGTTTAACAAGAGGTTTTTAACCAGGTTGGGTGAGGTAATTGTATCAAGATCCGGATTGGGGAACTGCCGGTTGTCACCTCTCATATCCTCCGAGAGCAGCATCAGGGCATCCTGGATGATATCCACTGCGACTTCCAGATTATCCTGTTCCTTTTCGATAAAGGCTATGTTGTTCAGGGTTTGTGCCTGATCAATATTCAATCCCAGTGACTTCTGCAGATCGTAGGATTTTCCCAGGGAAGCTTTCGCGTCTTCCAGTCTGCCCAACTGGAAAAACGCGATCCCTTCATTGGAATAGGTTCTGGATATATCTCTTTTTAAGTCATATTTTTCGGCAATGTCACGACTTTTTGTCAGGTATTCAATGGCTTTGTCGTAATTCTTTAACGACATATAGCTGGTGGCGATATTGTTCATCGTCAGCGCCAGTTCAGCTTCAAACCCCAAATCACTTTGAATTTGACCTGCTTTTAAATAGGAGTTCAACGCCTGTTCATATTTACCTGTTTGCTGGTACAACGCCCCCAGGTTATTTACGACGGTAGCGGTAAACAATTCATTATTAAGTGTCTGGTTATATTCGAGTGCCTTGTTAAAATTCACTTCGGCGGAGTTGAAATCATCCATCCTGAGGAAAATGGAAGCTTTGATATTAGTGGCTTCCATCAACTGGGCTGTATTGTTCTGCCGCTTAAAGATGTCAATTGCCTGATCTGTAGCCTTTAAAGCTTCTTTGTATTCTGTCAGGTCTGCGTTCAGACTGGCCAATCCCAAAAGGATTTCTCCCATGCTGTCTTCATTTTGTGGATCAGACTTTAAGCGGTTAAGGATCTTCCCGGCGGTATTATAATCAGCTCCGACAATATTAACGGAAGCCAGGGCCAACTGGGATTGAAGAATTGACTGCCGTTCACCCGCGTTTAAGAAAAATGTAATCGACCTCTCCAGATCGATCCGCGCCTGTTCCAACAGAAGTTTTTTGTAGTATGCGGTCCCTCTTCCGTAATAAACGGAACCAAGGAAAAACTGGTCCTTAATGCCCGAAGTAATTCTGGCGACATCATGATAGCTTTTAATGGCCTCATCCGTCTTTCCCAACTTCTGCGATACCTGGGCTCTGAAGTAAAGCAGCCTCGCCATGTTTTCACTGCCTTCATCTATAATGATATCAGCCAGATAAATGGAGTCTTTCGCATCGTTGATTTGGCCTGCTGCCAATTGAAACCGGGTTAGATTCAAAAAGGCCGATCCCAATCTTTCCGTTTCTGCGCTTTGCTCCAAATAGGATATTAGCTGCTGTTGAGCTGTGATAGCATCGTTTATTCTCTGATTAAAGAACAAAGACTGACTTAACAACGAATATGCCAGGGCCTGGTCTATAGTTTTAAGTTCTTCCTGTTCCAGTTTGTTAATACTTTCAAAGGCCTTAATGGCATTGGCGTAGTCTTTCAGGTTAAAATATGCCATTCCCAGGTTCATCCGGACCTTAGCTTGTTTCATGTCCAGATTCAAGGTCAGATCCCGAGCTTCAACGGACTGGTTAAGTTTTAAAAGGATATCTGATTTTAGAACAAAATTCGCATGACGTTGTTCCGTTGATGGTGAATTCAGGGCTTTGTCAATGATTTCCAAGGCAGTGTTGTACCGGGTTAATCCAAGAAGGTTTTTTGCCTGAATCCTTAAGAGAACAACCTGGTTATCGATATCATCCTTCGGAAGCAAATCTGATATTGAATTGACCAATTGGTTGGATTTTTCGAATTGCTCGATATTGTGCAAGTTATCGGCACTCATCACCAGCTGGTTTAACTGGACCCTAAATCGTGATTTGGATTTCTGTTTCGCAGCCGTCTGGTAAGCCTTAAACGCGTTGTCTGTTTGATCCAACTGCAGATAAAGGTTTCCGATCTCAAGATTGGTGAAGATTAATTTCTCTTTCTCACCCGTTTGTTCCTGGGTGGTTCTCAATTCAAGCAAGCGAGCCAGTTTTTGGTCGATATCCCCGGATTCCAACTTGTTCAGTCGCGCTAAAATACGAGATTCAAGGTTGATATTCCGATGCCTTCTGGCGGCAGCAAGTGCTTCTTTGTAAGCTGCAATAGCTTCATTTCGCCGGTTTTCCTTTTCATGCAACCGGCCTACCTCCCATAGCGTTTCCTCCAAAAACTCACTATCCGCTTCCTCATATTGAGTTTTTAAAAGATCATAAGCCGTTAATTGAGCCTTGGAATCAAGTTTTGCTTTGGCTACCAACAGCATTTTCCGGGCAATGCTGATTTTACGATCCTTCCTTTTTTCAAAAGAGTCCGGGGCATGGTTGTAAGCTTGCTGATAAAGCTGAAAGGCTTTTTCAAACTCGCCGGTCTTTTCCTTAACTTCAGCTCCCCAGATGTACGCCTGGTACAAAAACTTCTTATTGGTAATACCCGAATTTATATATCGCTCAAATAAAGCATAAGCATTCTGATATTGAGCTCGATTTGTGTAGTATTCTTCCAGTTCCTGAAAGCCGTTAAATCTGTCGAGTTGAAGAATAAATGCTGATGAGGAAAACACCTTTTGTATCAGCAATGCAATATACTCCTCATCCAATGAAAGACGCTGGGCAACGCGAATCATGTTTTCCAAAAGAACCGGACCTTCAGGAGACAGCATAATGAATTCCTGTTTCAGGAGTTCTTTATGATAAACATATGCGTTATTCCAATCCTCATTAATGATAGTGAGGTTTGCCAATCTGGACAGTGCCTTGCTTTTGTCTTGGTAGTCTTTGTGCCGGTAAATACTGGTAAGAACACTCTGCTCTTCAAGCAATTGCCCGTTTGCTTTGAAATAATTGTACAATCTGGTGAGAATTCCCAAGTCCGGACTTTGATTCCGCTTCTCCATAGCCTGATAATATCCCCAATAAACATCATTGGCTTCGTTCAGGTTGTCTATGGAAGATGCATATCTTAAGTACAACTGGCTCAAATCCCGCCATTGTTGATTGGCGACATAGATTTCCGCTAACAGGTCCACTGTTTTACGCGTCTCCGGATGTCTGGTCCTTATTCCGAAGTCGATCCATTTGTTCAGCACCCTGGTTTTCTCTTCTTCCGCATCGAACGAATTTGCCAGGGTATACCAGGAAGCGTAATAGTTATGGGTTTGTCCGCTTTTGGATCTCTCCGCATAGTGAATCAGAATCTCAAAATTTTCAGCAGCCTGGGCGTAATCGATGGTGTAGCGTACCCCCAAGGCATACTTGGAAAAGTAGTTTTCAGCCTCCTTGTAATTGTGCATTCTGGCGAAAAACTTACTGATATACTGCAACAGAATGTTACGCTCAGTGTTGTTGTTTTCGGGAGTCACTTTCAACACATCTAACAGCACTTCCACTGCAGCGGCATTGCCGTCGATTTCAAAATAGAGGTTTGCCAGGTCGATAACATTGGCATAACGTTGTGAGTAAAACTCCGGAGCAGAGCCAAGCAGTTTGTGCAAGGTATTACGATGTTTTATCTTAAGGCTGGTAAACGAATTTCGATCCAATCGATTGACACTAGCCTTTAGCTCTTCCTGATTCGCCAGAATCAACCGGGCTATCAACTCTCTTCGATTTTCATAATCGGAGGTTTTTTCAATCTGTTTAATCAGAGTATTCTGTCTGTCCGATACCTGTTCCGCTAAAGAGCCGGTTGCCGCTGTCTGGAAAAAGAGGATCAGAAAAATTGTTAATCGTATATTAAACATGTCACCCTTGTACCATCCGGTAATAAGAAGTTCTTTTGATATCACTTGCCGTTCAATGCTTCCAAAGCTTTAACTGCTGTGGGATCTCCCTGGCTGGCTGCCAATTGGTACCAGCGTCTGGCAGCGTTTAAATCCTTCTTTATGCCGTCCCGTCCCTGTTCATAAATTATTCCAAGGTTCAGTTGGGCCAGTGTTATACCCTTTTCGGCGGCCTGCTTATACCAGCTGACAGCCTTGTTAATATTTCGTTCGAACCCAAGACCATTCTCATACATCCACCCTAAATCATTTTGTGCGCGACCAAATCCCTGGCCCGCGTATTTTTCGATCCACTTTTTGGCCAGGGAATAATCCTGATCCACCCCTTCGCCACTTAAATAAGCAATTCCAACATTATATTGAGCAGCCGGATAAGCTTCGGCGGCTGCTTTTTGATAGAGTGAAAAAGCTTCTTTTTGATTTTGCGGAACTCCAACACCATTAAAATACATCCAGCCCAATGCATACTGGTTCAGCGGGTCATCGGTATAAGCCTGGGTCAGGATTTTTGGAAGAACACTATAAGCCATGTCAACTGCCCTGGCCTCATCCTGTTTTATACCTACACCGCGATATAAAAACTTGGCATAAAGATACGTCCCGAAAGGATCACCTCTTTCCATTGCCTGGCTGGCTTGATAAACAGCCTCTGCCAAATTGGGATCACCGTTCAGCCCCAGGTAGTTGATGTCCGCCAGAACTGCGTTAGCCAATCCAATCCCGTAGCCGGTCATCTCTTCCATCAAGGTTATCGTTTCGGCAGCTTTGGTTCGTTTATCACTCCAGAACCCGTCCCTGTATTTTTGCAACAGGACCAAATTCAAATTCTTTTTCGCTTCGGGAAGGTAGGGGCTGTTGGTATACAAAGTGATATATTCTACATAACTCTCTGCCTCGTTTTTATTTAGATACTCCTCCCAAACCAAATCTTCCTTGGTTTTTGCGTCTTCCTCCGATTGATTATCGGCGTATAGATCCGCAACCCAGCCAAATTCTTCTTTGAATTCATCGACCCTGACAGCGAATTTTTGATCGAGGGGATTATATATCCTTATATCTTCAAGTGCCGCGGGAAGAAATTGTTCGCTGGTTTTATAGCTTACAAAAACATCAATAACGAAATTACCCTGGTTGTCCGAGTATTTGGACGCATTGTATTTTCCTTTTTTCCACCGTGTAAAATCTTCAAAATACTTGGATTCGGGGATTCCGTCCGCGATTGCGAATTGAAGCCTGCCGGTTGATTTTGCCGTAAAATAGGAAACATAATCGGAGTTACCACTTCCGCTGATCGCACGTTCCGGAATATTGTTCCCGATTCGATACCACAAGATGTCTTCCTGTTTAACCCAACCCCTGTTGACTTTCACATCGCCATACAGCAGCAGCAAAATCTGGTCGCCTTTTCTTACATGCAGCCCCGCTTCCGTCCAGGGGACGCGATTACCCCCGACTTTCGTACGGCCATAGAGTATGATGTTATCGACATTTTTCGTCATCGGCAGCTGAAGCTGCTGCGTCGTACAGCCGGTCAACATGAATAAAAGGATTATTATAAAATTGATTTTGACTGTGACCTTCATTGTTTTACCTGAATTTAACTGTCCGACTTGGTTTATGAACAAATTTGGAGTTACCAATCAACATCATGTTTGGTAGAAAGCGATACTCGTTTTTGGTTCTTTTGCGCCTCATCCAGTTCAAGGGACTTCATTAGATGTTTCGCTAAAACAGCCCAGCGAGAATCCGGACAGGTATTTAAAAAATCGTTGTAAACTTCAATACTTTTAGACCTCTTAATTGTAGCCCAGGTATTGTCGTCACAGGCAATTATCACCCGTGACTCGGTGGTTTCGGAATCGCCGATGGTTTGACCCGGCAGGGTGTTAGCCATAAAAAGGAATATAATTGACAGGAATACCGGAATCTGAAACTTCATTGTCGTTTCCACCTCATGCTTTGATTTACCAGTTTTGTTCTCTATTTTTCGTTACCAACCAAATCGATGCATCTTTGTACCCGATGATACTGCAGCCTTGGCTACTTCAGCCTGTGTTTGAGAAGAACCTGTTGTTACCTCAGCCGTTTCCTCAATCGCTTGCTCAATGGGAGTCAGGCTAAGGTTCTCATTGAGCAGGGTTTGAGCCGAGATCGTTAGGTTGGACTGATAATCTTCATATCCGTAGGATTCGATAAACAGTGAATATTCTCCCGGTTCGAGCTCGGCCCTGAATTGCGAAAGCTCAGCCTGTTGCTGCTGCACAAGATTGCCCTCTTTGAATAGATAGATATTGGAAAACCTGGGAATACCGGTCAATAAAACCTGACCGTTCGACTGGATAACATCGGCGGTCATTACCGCTTTTGTCGTTTCTTTTAAATCCAGCTTCTGATTGATTCCCAATGCTTCCTCACAGCTGGAAATACGCTGGGAAATTCCCGGATACCCGGGAACGATGTTGATAAGATCCTGAAATAACGGGTAGGCGCTGGTACAATCTTTGTTGTTAAAATAATCTACACCTTGGTTTTCATAAGTTTTGGCAAGTAATGCAACATCCGAAAGTTCCAACTGAACTGCTTCAGCCGTCTGTATTTCTGTCACGATTGAACGCTTTGTACTCGCAGGCAACGGGGCCAGCGTACCGGACATTAAAGCACCGGCCTCTTGCAACCTGGCCTGATCCTGCAGTAATTTAACCAACATTAGAATAGCTGCAATGTTTTGAGGGTCGGACTCTATCTGCTCATTAAGAAAAAACTCGGCCTTTTCAAACTCGTTATTGGCCATATAAAAATCGATCATTTTATCAGGGTCAGGGTTACCCGCCTCATCGGCAACATCCGTTCCCGTTGGTTTGCTTGCGACAATCGCAGATGTGACTTCAGGGGACTCAACAGGAATAGACTCTTCGGAGCCTGCCGCGGATTCGGCAGCTGCAGCCAGTTCCTTCGCTTGACGTTCGGCGGCAGCGGCCTTTTCCTTTTCCAGGTTTGCCATCATCTTCTCTAATTCGATCTCCTTGATCTTCTCCCTGCAAAAATCAATCTTGCCCTTTAACCCGGGATAATTCGGGTTAAAGGTCTCTAAAGATTCAAACGCCCTCAAGGCTTCAAAGTATTTACCCTCGTCCAAAAAGGATTGCCCGATCACAGCAAACTGTTTTGCCAGGAATTCCGCCTCCTTCACATCCACCTGGCCGCTCGCCTGTCTGGATCTTTCGGTCAACTCCTGGTCCACCGCCACTCTTTTGGAAAAGGAGATATTAGCCAGGGAAGAATTCAGTACTTCCAAGGCACTGGTTTTATCTCCTGTCGCCAGATAAACATTGGAAAGATTGATATAGGTGTCCACATCTTCAGGAGCCATACTCAGCTGGTCAGATAAGAAAACTATTGCCTTTTCATTTTGACCCCTGTCCACATACAAGGAAACGATCTTCTCCTGATCCGAAATCTCCAGGCGTTCAGGTTTATCCAGGCTAACATTTATATAATCCGGTTCTACGTTGGAATCCAGGGATTGGTACGTCAAACGGGGATTGGCGTTAAAAGTAAAATACTGGGCGAAAACCTGATCCACATCGATTTTTATAGCATCCTGTTCATCAATAAAATCAGATTTCTTCACCATCTCAGGTTGATCTTCAATTTTGTTAATGTAATCAGATACTTTACCAAATGTAGCTTGATCCGTGACCTGTTTTCTCCGTTCCTCTTTTTGGGTAACCCGGGGTCGGTCTTCAACCACAATAGCACCGATTGGTGATTGTACAAATTCCGTCTCGTCATCAACCAGGGCAGCAATTTCCGCATTTGAAAGAATTTTGGCATTGGATTTCTTCGACAATTTCAACACGGCAAGCACAGCTTTCTTTTCGCCCATTACAAACACAGTCGGGCGCTGCGATTTGGATTTGTCATAGAGTTTTAGAGTCACGTCTTGATCAAACTCCACATCCGATTTGATACTGCCGTGTTTGGAGGAACTGTCTAAATACTGCTCATAGTCCTTGTCGTATATCAGAACGTAAATGTCCTCAAAATCCATCGCCAGGATGAGGCGTGAATTGAACTGCAGGTGATATTTTTGAGTATCCCCGCCCCCTAATAAAGGAAGTCGGACACCACGCCACCATTTAACCCTGTTGTTTTTAAAA
>JANQLH010000037.1 GCA_028280735.1 SAR324 cluster bacterium
CAGGAATTTTTCGCGTTGCCTCCTCTCGTTTTAGATGGCGGATAGCTTCATAACCATCCATTACCGGCATTCTGATATCCATAAAAATGATTGCAGGCGGATTATCGTTGACCGCATTCAGAGCCTTCTGCCCGTTTTCAGCCTCGATATGCCTGAATCCGACATGGGACATGGACTCTTTGAGAAGCTCCCTGTTGGATGCTACATCATCCACAATTAGGATGGTAGCGGGATCAAAACTAATATTACCGAGGTTAAACCTGGAATCTTCCAGTTCGCTGTACATGGCCGTATCTGCAATCTCCACGCCGCTTAATATCAACTGAAACCTACTGCCGACACCAACCGAGCTTTCCAAAAATATTGATCCTCCCATCATGGACGCAAGTCTTTTACATATGGCCAGTCCCAAACCTGTGCCGCCGTAGATGCGATTACTCTGCCCTTCCTGCTGTTTGAACGATTCGAAAATAAGGTTTTGTTGATCTTCCGGTATTCCAATGCCACTGTCCTCCACACCCAGAATAAGATTCATCCGGCTTTGATCGCTCGTTTTTTCCCAGGCAGCATTCAGTTTGATAAAACCGCTTTCAGTGAACTTGACCGCATTGCCGACCAGGTTAAGTAAAACCTGTCGCAAACGACTTTCGTCCAGTAGTAGGCTGGGCGGAACCTTGGGATCGATAATCAGTTGAAGGTCCAAGTTTTTTTCCCGGATTTTGGCTGAAAAGACCTGCTCAATCTCCATCAACAGGGTTGCTATGTTAACAGGCTCCAATTGCAGTTCCAGTTTACCCGATTCTATTTTAGACAGATCCAGAATGTCGTTGATTAAGGTGAGCAGGCTTTTTCCGGCAGATTGGATCGATTCCAGATACCGTGATTGCAGGGGATTGTCGACAATTGTCGCAAGCAGTTCGCTAAACCCGAGCACTGCGTTCATGGGGGTTCTGATTTCATGGCTCATGTTGGCAAGAAACTCGCTTTTGGCCCTGTTTGCCGCTTCGGCTTCTTCCTTGGCCGTTTCCAATTGTTTTTGGACTTCCTTGATTTTGGTAATATCCTGTTGAACAGCAATGAAACCGTTGGTGTTTCCTTCCTTGTCCAAAATCGGGGATACAGTTTGCTGGGCATAATACAACTCCCCGTTTTTCTTTTGGTTGATGACCTCGCTCTCCAGTGTGAATCCGGCCAGGATGGTATCCCAGAAATCCTTGTAATACTTTTCCGACATTTTTCCGGACTTTAGTATTTTCGGATTTTTTCCGATCGCCTCCTCCTCTGAAAAACCCGTTTCATTGACAAATGCGGAGTTCACATATTCTATCACTCCCTTTGCATCGGTGATAAAAATGGCATGGCCCGCTTCCGACAGGGCTTGTTCATACTTGCGCAATCTTTCCGCAACCAGCTTTTTTTCGGTGATATCCCTGACGATTCCGATATAAATTTTTTTCCGATCTATCTCCATTTCAGTGACCACCAGATCCAGCGCAAACAAGGTATTGTCTTTACGTTTTCCGGTGAATTCTCTTCCCATTCCCACCAGGCTGGTTTTACCGTGTTGCAGGAAGTTTTGCAGGGCGTCTTTTTCAGTACCGAGATAGGATTCCGGCATCAACAACGATACGTTTTTCCCCCGGACTTCTGCTTCCGAATAGCCAAAGATCTTTTCCGCGGAACGATTAAACAATTCTATGGTTCCATCCCGGCTAATAGTGATGATAGCATCCGCCACATTGTCCATAATTGCATTAGTCCGTGTGGCGTTTTTCAGTACTTCGGTCTCAGCTGACCGACGTTCCTTGATTTCCGATTCCAATGCATTTCTGATTTGGGACAACTGCCGGGTTCTGTCTTTAACTTCCGTTTTTGTCAAGGCGTCGCGACTGACGGTGACAAAGAACAACAAACTCAGCATGGACGATACCAGTAATCCGGCAACGAGGATCATCAGGCTTTGTCGGTGTGAATGGGGATTGATATAGCTGTTGTTCACTTCGATCGTGATTTTCCATTTTCTGCCCAGGCGTTCTATTAGAAATGATTCCGTTAGATTTCCAGGAGAATCGTTGTTGGCTGATAACCGGGAACTCGTTCTCAAATCTGTATAAATCAGCCGGTTTTCGGAGGGTTCTGTTTCATCGGACAAGGTAATGTCCAATCCTTTGAAGGGCAAATCGTTGCGGACGACCCTGATGATGTTTTCAATATTGAATACGCCTGAAACATATCCCTTGAGGCTTTCCCGGCGTTTCTGCAAGGTGCCGGCTATGTCTGCTTGCTTATAGACCGGCAATACGGCCCTAATTCCATATTGATCGCCGCCTTCCCGCAGAAGAAGGATTGGTTCGCCGGCCTTGGGTTTACCGCTGCTTCCGGCTGCTTGTAAAACTGCTTTACCTGCAGGATATGAGGCCAGATCAAATCCCAGTTCCAGTTTGTTTCCAAGGTAAGGCTCTACATAAAAAACAGGATAATACTCATCCCGTTTTCCAGCCGGAATGAGCGATTTGCCGTTGCCGAGTTCGCTCAGGCGAAAACCGCTGATGCTGTCTTTTTTAGCTGTTTCAACAAACTTTGATATATCCTCGTGCCTGACTCTTGGATTCCATTCCAAAGCTTTGATCCCCGCGAACTTCTCCAGAACGGGATCGACAAACATCTTGAACTCCCGGCGACTCACATCGGACCTGGTATTATATAGACGTTGCAGGGAAAACAAAATGTTCAGATTTTCTGTAATTTTTGCATCCAAGACATCAACGAGCTTTTTTCCCTGTTGCCGGAAATAGGCCCTATTCCCGGCGCTTTCGTTCAGGTAAGTGCTGATAAAGACTGAGATTGTAATGATTGATAGCAAGAGATACGGCAAGAGAATCAAAGCCCGGCTTTTTGAAGCTAATTCCCCGGGGTCACTTAACAAAGTAAAAACAGGAACCAATACGAGCACGACACCAATACTGTTGCCAAACCACAAATAAAACCAGGTTATAAACCCGACCTGAACGGAAGATTCGACAAGCCATGAAGTTGCTAACAATGAAAGAATGGAAAAGGGCAGGCATGCCAAGGGACCCGCCAGAAGCATCGATTTGAAGATATTGGCTGCTTTCCCGAGTTTGGGTGGCAGTTCAACCAGCCGGTGTATCAGATAGGCCCCTAATAATGCCTGCAGAGAGGTGCTGCAGACATTGATAATCGCATATTTCCAACTTACCGGAGTCAAGCCCTGTGGAACAGGCAGATGTACCAATAGCTGCTCGGAAAGAAGCAGTGAACCAATCACAACAACGATAAAACCTCTGCCGAACAGCAGCAGTCCGGCCAGGGCAAAGCCGGTTATGGGTGCCAGGATGGGAAGGTATTGGTCGGGAATAGTGGAAAGCCTTGGGAACTGCAGGAAAAAATGGGTGATAATTAGAAATCCAACAGAAAAGAAAAACCGGTAACTCACTCTTTGTTTGAATCCGGGATACCTAAGATAATTTTGCAATGCCTAGCCGGGAAATATTGTGAAACAAGCCTTCGATCAGGCGGGTTAAAAAGTCCTGCTTATATTATAAAAAACGGACAAGGCGAATTCAAGAAGCGATTAATTTCGCATTTTCGCAAACCCCTTCCCAGGCTTTATCTACCCGCGAGATGGGTTTGCAAGTCGATCAATACTGAATTGAGGATGAGATGGTTGCTCCCGGGTCAACATTGAAGCGGGTGAAAATTTCTGAATATTGACAGTTTGGTTGTTGTCTCGCAATCGCGGCAGAAACCAAAAACTACGATATGCGATTAAACTGACTACTACGGCCAAAAGAGAAAACGTTAAACGGGAATGAACTCCAAACTATCTGAATTGTTTAATATATTCTTGCCAAATGAAAACCGTTCGCTTAAGGTTTTCTGATCTTTCAACCGGCACCGGGAATTGGTGTCGGAACGGGAAGCTGCAGGGCGCTTCGATGAGAATTACCGTGTGAATCCCGTTTCTTCGGTGAGAAAGAGGATTGTTGAGGTGGCTGTTGCCGCCATTGGTTCGGAAATGTTCGGTTTCTGCCCGGATTCGATCATCAGCAGGGTAGAACGGACTGTTATTAGCAAATTAGAGTTTTTGTTTTAAAGGAGAGAGGAGTTATGAAAACACTTCGGTCTATTTTCAGGGCTGTTGTTCCTTTTTTAGGAATGGTATCCCTTTCGATGACGGCATTTTCCTCCGATTTTTCTTCTCTTGTAGAGCAGGAAAAGTCGGACCTGAACAAGGTTTATAAGATCTGCCACACCGATAAGGAGCTGTTAAGAAAAGCGCATATCAGTTTTGGGGCAAACCTATTGGAAACCAGTGAAGACAAAAAATGCATGTATATGCAGCTCAATTCCGAGGAATTGGTAAAGCTACAAACATTCGGATTCACGGCTGAACTGGCCATGAACTGGATTATTCAAAAAAAGGAGGCATTGGACAAATTGCAGCAGGACGCTGCTCTTCAAGCAACGGCAGCATCCATTCCCGGTTATAGTTGTTATGAAACAGTCGAGGAAACCTTTTCCGTCGCACAGGGATTGGCAACCGACCACCCAACCCTGGCAACCTGGTTTGATATCGGGGACTCCTGGGAAAAAACCAATGGTTTGGGAGGATGGGATTTAATGGTCCTGAAACTCACCAACTCCGCGGTAACCGGAACCAAGCCTATACTGTTTATCAACAGCTCCCTTCATGCCAGGGAATATACTACGGCACCTCTCGTGCTGAATTTTGCAAAATACCTGGTCAATAATCACGGTGTTGATGCCGACGCAACCTGGATTCTGGATTATCATGAAGTTCATCTTTTTTTGATTGCTAATCCTGACGGCAGAAAAAAAGCGGAGACGGGCCTTTCCTGGCGAAAAAACACCAATCGTAACTATTGCGGCGCAACCAGCAATAATCGTGGAGCGGACCTGAATCGCAACTTCACTTTTGGATGGAACAGTGCGGGCGGATCCAGTGGTAATCCCTGCGATGCAACGTATAGAGGACCTTCTCCCGCTTCCGAACCGGAAACACAAGCAATGGAAGCCTATGTACGAAGCATTTACGCAGACAACAGGGGACCAAACCCGACAGATGCGGCACCGGACGATACAACAGGGATTCATCTCGATATTCACAGCTATGGAGAATTGGTCTTGTGGCCTTGGGGATCAACCAGCACAATCGCTCCAAATGGAGCACAGATGCGGACCTTGGGGAGGAAATTCGCATATTGGAATGGGTATACGCCGGACCAAGGTATCGGTTTGTATCCGACTGACGGAACCACCGAAGGTGTGAGTTACGGTGAATTGGGCGTTCCTTCCTATACCTTTGAGCTGGGAACTTCATTTTTCCAGAGTTGTAGTGCATACACCAACACCATTCGCCCTGACAACATGCCCGTTCTTATCTATGCGGCCAAAGCCGTCAGGGCACCTTACCTGATACCTTCCGGTCCTAACGTTGAAAATGTGTCGTTCAGTCCATCCACAGCAACCTCCGGAACTACGGTAACATTGACCGCGACTGTTAGTGATGCTCGCTTCAGCACTAAAAAAGGAACCGAGACAACCCAAAATATTTCCGAAGTGGAATACTATGTAACCACACCTCCCTGGGTTAGTAGTCCAACTCCTGTGGCAAACGCCATGAGCGCTTCCGACGGATCGTTCAATGAGAAGACCGAAGAGGTAACAGCCACTATCGACACAACCGGCTGGGCAAACGGCAAGTATATGGTTTTCGTCAGAGGCAAGGACACCAGCAATGCCTGGGGGGCAATTTCAGCAGGATACCTCACTATCAGCGATGAGATTCCCCCGCCGGAATATTGCAGCTCCAACAGCACCAACCAGAATGACGAATGGATTGCCCAGGTAGATATCGGTACATTGTCCAACTCGTCCGGTGCCTCACCCTATACGGATTATACTGCAATATCCGTTGATCTGCAGAAGGATTCTGCGGTGTCGGTCACTTTAACACCCGGATTTACCGGTACAGTCTACTCCGAATACTGGAGGGTCTGGATCGATCTGAATGCGGATGGAGATTTTACGGATGCAGGCGAGAATGTGTTTTCGGGTTCCGGGCAATCAGCGATATCCGGCAGCTTTACGGTGCCTGTTACGGCCATTACCGGGTCTACCAGAATGAGAATTTCCATGAAATATAACGCTTATGCTGATCCGTGTGGATCGTTTACATACGGCGAAGTGGAAGACTACACGGTAAATCTTGTTGATCCGGTATCCGGTCCTCAAGCATCATTCAGCGTTTCCACGGATCAGTTGACCGCAACATTTACCGACACCAGTACTTCTTCCGGGAGCACTATTGTGAGCAGAAGCTGGAATTTCGGTGACGGCAACACATCCACGGCGCAAAATCCGGTCCATACATATGCTGCCGGGGGTACGTATACGGTTACCCTGACTGTGGAGGACAACAATACGGAAACGGATTCAAGCAGTCAAAGCGTTACGGTTAATGAACCTGTGATCAGTTATTGTGCGTCTCAAGGCAATAGTGTTCGATATGAGTGGGTGGATAGGGTTGATGTGGGGAGCTTTTCCAATTCATCGGGAGCTGCCGGGTATAGTGATTTTACGTCCCAAGTGATCAACGTAACCAGGGGCCAGGGTTATGCGGCTGCTTTCTCGCCGGGTTTTGCGTCCGGGTCGTATAGCGAATACTGGAAGGTTTGGATCGATTTCAATCAAGATGGTGATTTTGCCGATTCGGGAGAAGAAGTGTTCTCGCAAAGCGGAAATTCCGATGTGAGCGGAACAATTTCGATTCCGGTCTCAGCGAACACCGGCAATACCCGAATGAGGGTTTCCATGCGTTACAATGCGAATCCAAGCTCATGCGGATCGTTTAGTTACGGAGAGGTGGAAGATTACACGGTGAATATTGGAAATTAGGGATTGCAAAGATGATCCGGAATTCAGGCTGAGTCACAATTAAAAATTTGCATATCATATTGTGATTTTGAAGCTTTGTCATTCCGATCGATGCTGCAAGCTTCGCATCTCATGACTCGGAGTCCATTTGTAACTAATTGAAATAATTAATGGACCCCGGATCAAGTCCGGGGTGACAAGGGTGATGTTTTGTCTAAAAAAATAGGATAGAATGTAGGATGGGTAACTTGTTACCCATCAAGCGGATAGAAATGACTTTTGATCATAATCCACTGTATTTTTGATTTACGATTTATGATTTTAGATTTATTTGGGATTTTTAAATCTCGGATTTTCGAAATGTGAAAGGGAAGCTTTCCGGATCAACAGACTGTGTTACAATTAAACAATTTGTATATCGTGCTATAATTTTGAACCATAGTCATTCCGGGCCGGCCGGACCCCATAAGCGTTAAGTTGATAATACAAGATTACACACTTCCCTGTAAGGGAAGATTATAACAGCCTAGGGTAAGTGAGCTTGCGAACGTCACCCTAGGTATGGTTGAAAAATGGATAAGAACTCTGA
>JANQLH010000067.1 GCA_028280735.1 SAR324 cluster bacterium
TGACATCAGAAAAGCGGTCACCCATGATACCCTTGCCCCGAAACTCAGAACGATGGTGACCAAACATCACTCGGAATGGCTGCCGGTTGACAAAAATGAAAAAATCAAAAAAAGATTGGAGGAACCACCGTACCTCTGGTCTCCTGAAAAATACAACGCTTACAAAGAAATCTATTTTGAAAACCTTGGATTTTGGGACCAACTGGAAGAGAAACCTCAAATCGAAACAGAAGAGGGAGAATATATTGACAGCTGGAGAAAAAAGCCAAAAAAATTCCCGGATGAATGCTATTATTTCCATCCGATAAAGTTTATCGAGCATTTGAAGCAGCTTGAAACTGTGAAAGTAAATTTCCTTATCGATAGAGAAAGCGGGAATTTTTCGTGTAAAGACAATAGAATGTCTACTTTAGAGAAAGGAAGAATAAATATAATAGAAAGCCCGAAATATGGTAATGAAGAAAAATCACTAACCCTAGAAATAGATAATAAAAAAATCCAATTATTGGATGATGTCAAAAAAGTTGCTGATAAAAACGATGAAATCAATATTTATTGGAATGCTTCATTTGAAGAATTTCCTGACCATGGGACTTTCGATAATTCAATTTACCAAATCGATGCAAACTCAGATGTACTCTCATATGAGGAGTCATATTTATCCACTGAGCATGAATCGGAAAACGAATATCACATTCATATATTGAAAAAGTCATACAATGTCGACGGGAAAACATACAAGATATCAAAAAAACTAGAAAAACTTATTACAAGTAATCAGGAAAATTTGTCAGAAAAAATTGATTTAGAGAGCTTGCCAGAATCAGACAAAAACTGGCTGAAGGTTGCAATAGTGGGGGCCTATACAAAGGATTCCGTAGCTGCAATTAAAGACCTCGCTCTTGAAAGTTCATCCAAAATTGCCGATAAAATAATGAATAATTTTGTTTTGAGCTCACGTTATATCGACAAAAGATATGGTAAATTTGTTTTAGTATCCAATCAAAACCCAAGTCAATGGAAGGAAATGGGACGTCTAATAAAGTGGATCCAAGAGCTCAGATTAAAACCATATTCTGTTAAAATCCATACTTATTCCGAAACGGTTCGCAATTTAAAACCTGCTCATGCTCATATGACAACTTTTGTTTTATTTTGCGGTCTTGATACGTTAATGTGGGTTTTTGATAAGGAAAAACGAACTAAAGGTATTCCATATCTTGCTTCTATGTGGGCAATGAGTATTCCTACACTTATTGTAGGAATGATTGCCGCCCAAATGGCTGTAGCATTGATACCAGTTACAAAAGGAGGAAGAGTATTTTTAAAAATTATAGGCAGAGTGACCATCTGTGTGATTGTCGGGATTGGTTGGACAAGACTAGAGAATAAGTTAGAAATAACCGATGGGGTGATACATCCAACAATTAAGAAACTAAGCGATATATCAAAAATGTACCTTAGTTCCCTAGCTCATTTACTTTATTTACAAGATGATATAGGATTCGCAACTTATGATGATCATATTGATCAGGTTCCAGCTGTGTTTTAAAGATAGAAAAAACGTGAGTTAAATCTACATTGAAT
This sequence comes from SAR324 cluster bacterium, assembly GCA_028280735.1. Lineage (GTDB taxonomy): Bacteria > SAR324 > SAR324 > XYD2-FULL-50-16 > XYD2-FULL-50-16 > JAHJTV01. The sequence continues at coordinate 1,588 of JANQLH010000067.1, forward strand.
ACATTTGCATTATAATTCATCATGAAAAATGTTACTAATTACAAGGTGGAGAATCTGAAGAGGACTGCTAGCAATTTGTTTTATTTACTACTATGTTACTTCATCTTTTTATGGGTAGTTTATGATAAGGTTAAGTTTCAATATATGAATATTTTGACTATTGCAACATTAATTGTTTCAATAGTTTACATATATATTAACATGTTATCTTTTAAATATACTTATTACCTACTGCTGTCAAAAGTAATGCAATCAATTATATTTTCTTCAAGTGGATTATTATTTACGTACTATGTTCTTATATTCGAGTTTAATCAAAGTGTCTTTAGCGTTGGGGTCACTTTTTTAAATATACTGCTAATTACAATATTTATTTTAGAAATAAAAACAATTAACAAAAATAAAATCATTAAACATTGCTTTAACAATAATATATTGAACTCTGATAAAAAAGTATTTTACATAGAAGCTGATGCAAATGTAGATTTAGAATTGATTCATGACAAAAGTGATAAAAGAGTTAACCTTGAACGCGTGTTCAAGAATATGATGATTCCCTTGTTATCTGTTTTATTTCCATTTATTCTGTATTTTAGTTTTAAAGCTGATTATTCTTTGATAGGATACAAAATTATTTTACTAGCTATTTTGGGATACATATTAGCGATAGTAGGTTGGAGCACTTTAGTAGCTGAATACATGTCCATATTTTTTGTTTTCAGAAAAATTGAGAGAAAATTAGATAGAAAAGTGACAAATATTTTTTGATTTTCTCCTCTATAAGGTGTGCTGGAATCGGTGTTGAACCAGTAATAGGGGACGTAGTTGAAAAGTTGACATTTGGCTTTTCTAATAATTTCATCCCCTTTGTTTTTTGACATATAAATAACAAATTGAAACCTTATGACCTGGGAATCGCGTCTTCAAGTTTCAGAGAGCCTGTTCCATGCGATGATACGAGGTATCCAGGGGTGCTCTGACCGGAAAAGATCATTTAAGAATGGCAGAGCTTGGAAAGGGCTTTCAAGGTAACAACATTTATATGAATTTCTTAAAAAATGCATGCCATCGTAATGCAAATGTCAATATTTCAACTACGTCCCCCTGTTTCGTCCCCTATTGCTGACCTTATTAGTACTTTCCAAAACTGTCATCATCGAGTGTGATCATTTTAACGTGAGGGACTTTTGCCTTTTGAATTGTCGTGTCCTCCTTTTCCGGTAATTTATGTTGAGTTTGCACTAAATCGGTTTGGGATTGACTGGTTTTGAATTTGCTTATCAAATGCTGAAGGTTGGTGGATTGACCACTTAGCTCTTCTGATGCAGAAGCTGTCTCTTCAGATATGGATGAGTTTTGCTGCACAACATTATTTACCTGGGTAAGCCCCTTATTGATCTCTTCGATGCCTGATTGCTGCTCTGTTGATCCGCTTGAAATCTCACCTACCATATTATTTATTTTGGTTACACTGGTACTGATCTCTTTTAATACTTCGTCTGTTTTTTGGGCATTATCGACCCCTCTCTCAACTTCTTTAACCGAGTTTTCAATAAGATCTGTCGTTGTTTTTGCAGCTTCAGCACTTCTTGCAGCGAGATTCCTGACTTCCTCTGCGACAACAGCAAATCCTTTTCCATATTTCCCGGCACGGGCGGCCTCAACGGCGGCATTTAGCGCTAACAAGTTTGTCTGAAAAGCGATCTCATCAATTGCTTTGATAATTTTGGATATATCAGAACTGGTTGAATTGATCTGATCCATGGATTTTAGCATTTCTGACATCTGGGCATCCCCTCTCTCAACGACATTCATCGTTTCGTTCGACAGCTGCTGAGCCTGGAGCGCATTCTCACTGTTAGTCTTGGCTTGTCCACTGACTTCAGACATGGAAGAGGAAACTTCTTCCAGCGATGCTGCCTGTTCAGAGTTTCCACTGGCCAAGGCCTGTGCAGAGCCTGCTAACTCTTCGGCGCCATTGTTTACCTCCAGGCTAGTCAAACGGACTTGATTGAAGACCTGCCCTAATTGTTCGATGGATTCATTCGATGCTTCCTTTACTTTTGCCAAATCCCCTTTAAAGTCTGCCGTTACGCGCATTGACAAATCACCTGATGCAACGGCACCAAATACTTTATTTAAATCACCTATGGCATTCTGCAGAGCGGTCATCAGATCGTTAACGGATTGAGACATCTGGCCGATTTCATCTACCTGCTCCGATCGGATTCTTAACGAGAAATCACCTTTTTCCGCTATCTCTGATAAGGTGCCTGTTGCTTCCCGTAGCGGACGGGCAATTGATCTGCTGATCCACCATAATACTGCAATTCCAATCAGTATTAGGAGCATTCCAATGACAATCTGCCGAACCATGATCGCATTCGCATCTTCAAAAACCTTTTCTGTGGGTATTGCAATCTGAACAGCCCAGTTTGTTGTTGTCTTGCCAATGAAAATAGGGACTTGAACTTTTAGCAAATCCTCCTTCTCATCGATAAAGACAATTTCATTTTTACTTTTAATAGCATCCAGAATCAGCTTCTGATTTTCCGGGTGTGTTTCATGCTCTTTCAACAGTTTCCCTATCATTTCTGACCGGCCTGTGACACCAGCAATAATCCCCTTATGGCTTAATAACAACATCCTTGCTGTTTTATCATAAAGATTAAGTTCATCTGCTTGCTTTTGTAGAAAGTCCAGCGCAATATCGACTCCTGCAATTCCGTAGAAACGGTTTTGAGATAAAACAGGCACGACCAGAGAGGTCAAAAGTGTGTCTTTCCCCTGCACAGAATAAACAAAAGGATCAATAATAGCTTCGTTTTTTGTTTCCCGGGGAATCAGGTAGTAGTCACCAGCTCTACCCCCCAGTTCGTCTTCAGTTATGTCTTCATAACCGGCCAAAGCTTCTACAACCGCTCCGCCATTTCCTCTGGTCCAATATGGAATGAATCGTCCCGTTGCATCATGTCCTTCTGTGTCGGCAAATTCTGAATCTTTTCCATCAAAGACATTTGGCTCCCAAAGGGTATAGGTCCCTAAAAATGAATCATTTCTCTCTAAAACAGCGATTAGAACCTTATTAACCATCTCCCTCGTCAAACCAACTTCATTTGAATTATCTCCCGCTACAGTGAGTGAATGCGCCATGGTTCGAGCAGAATTCAATGCGACTTCAATCTCAACTTGTATCTTTGTTGCATTTTCCCTTGCGCTTCCGAGCGCTCTGGATTTGGCTAGCTCAAAACTTTCTTCTCTCAACGAAATAACTGAGTAAACCACTAACGCTAACACAATTAAAAAAAGAAACATGCCGGTTAAAAATGTGATTTTGAGTTGAACTGATTTAAACTTCATTTTTGCTCCATGGTTGGGATTCAGGTGTTTTAGCCAAACAACTGCCAAATCTGACTGGGATGCTAAAATACAGGTTTATGGAGTAGTTTATCACATTTCGAAGTTCTACGATAGATTTTTGTCTATTTCGGGAATCGATAGCTTATCGCAAAGGTGAACAGCCTAAAAAAATAGGGGACGTAGTTGAAATGTTGACATTTGACTTTTATGATAGTTTCATCTCCTTTGTTTTTTGACATATACAAATGTCACATTGAAGCCTTATGAATTGGGAATCCCGTCTTCAAGATTTAGATTGCCTGCTCCATTTGATGATACGAGGTATCCCGGGGCGATCTGACCGGAAAAGATTATTTTAGAACGGCGGGAGCTTGGAAAGGGCTTTCAACTTAACAACGTTTAATTGAATTTCGTAAAAAGTGCACGACATCGTAATACAAATGTCAACTTTTCAACTACGTCCCCTATTGTTGAAACTGAAATGGAACTGGATAAAAAAGCAACTTACTTTCAGATAGATGTGAACAAAAATCCAAAGATCCAAGCCTGACCCTTTTGCTTCTATGGACCGGAATGTAAGCATAACGAGGAGAGCAATATTTTGATAGGAGAAGAATACAGTCCGGTTGCCGGGGTTATCAAGAAATGTTGAATTGTTTTGAGAAATTTGGGGGCACATTTACTCAATAGTCGCGGTCCGTTGAGGGTGTCGCTAAAATGCGGTCAGAACCGGATTTCATTTTTTGATCATCCATGGTTCAATAAGAGGAGAAACCAGTTTTTATTTTTCCTGATCGAAAAAACCTGTTATACTAGGCAGAAAGGAATGTTCATAGATTATGTTCCAATCTTGACTGTCTGGTGTTAAATGATTATGGACGTTGAAATGGCAAGTGTTGGAAAGGGATTGATGATATCTGCTCCCAAAAAAAGTTCCGGAAAAACTACGGTGACCTTAGGGTTAACATCTGCCCTCACTGAGAGAGGCAACAAGGTGAGAGTATTTAAAAAGGGACCGGATTACATCGATCCTATGTGGCACAAGGCTGCATCAGGCAATACTTGTTATAATATTGATCCCTTTTGGATGAATGAAGCTAAGTGCCAAAAGGCTTTTTTTTCCCGGTCGTCGGGAATGGACTTGTGTTTTGTGGAAGGCAATCATGGCCTTCACGATGGTCTGGATTTAAAAGGCAGTAACAGCGGAGCGGCTCTGGCAAAATTGCTGAAAATTCCGGTTTTACTGGTTGTTGACGGATCAGGGGCGAATCGAGGTGTGGCGGCTGTTGTGTTGGGTCATCAAATGATGGATGAGGATGTACAGATTTCGGGGGTGATTCTCAACAATGTGGCATCTCCCAGGCAGGCAGAAAAGCAACAGGCAGCGATCGAACATTATTGCGGGATTCCGGTTGTGGGAGCTTTGCCTCGCAGTTCCGACACGGGTATCAAGGAAAGGCATCTGGGCTTGGTTACCGTTCATGAAAATTCAGATGTCGACCGGGTGATCAAGGAATTGGGTAAAGTCGTATTGGAAAACTGTGACTTGGACAAGGTTTTATCCATTGCTCATCCTTTGAGGCAGCCGGAAGGATTGAGTGATTTGCCCGAATCGGTGATCAAAACGAGTCCGATTGTCAAAATCGGTGTCGCCTATGATGGGGCCTTTTGTTTTTATTACCCGGAGAATTTTTCTTCCTTGGAAGCGGCCGGTGCTGAGTTGCTTTTTTTTAATACCTTGAATGATGCAAAACTACCGGATGTTGACGGTGTGTATATTGGAGGTGGTTTTCCGGAGTCATTTCTACCTGAATTGGAAAACAATGCAGGAATCAGAAAAGACTTAAAGCAGAAGATCTTGGAAGGACTGCCGGTTTATGCGGAATGCGGCGGTTTAATGTACTTGACAAGATCCATAGAAAGACACGGGATTAAAAAAGAGATGGTAGGAGCCATCCCGGCTGATGTATTATTTCAAGAAAAACCTGTGGGAAAAGGATACTCAGAGCTAAACGTACGCCCAACCAACGATTGGTTAAATTGTACGGATGTTATCAAAGGTCATGAATTTCATTATTCCAGTTTGATAAACATTGACCGGGAGCTGGATTACAAATTTGATATTGTAAGAGGTACCGGTATCGATGGAAAGCGTGACGGTATTTTGTATCGCAATATCCTTGCTTCCTATACTCATATTCATGCGGAAGTCGTAACTGGCTGGGCAGAATCGTTTGTGAGCTTTATAAAAAAAATCGCCAATTCAAAGTAAAAAAGCAGCGTTTAATTCAAGTGGGTTTATTTCGCACATTCATTGCTGAACATGTCTGACAATATCATACCCGAAAAATCAAATACGGAAACACCTCCTGAAGAAGAAATGGATATTCAGGATGAAAGATACAAGCTGGTTCAGAAAATCATGTCCAAGGAAACCTTTATTGAACCTTTGGATGCGGACCAGGTAACCCGGGCTTATTCCGTCTATGGTGCTAATCAGCAAAAAATTGTGGATGTTGTGGTAGACAAGTTTAAGTTCTATTGCCGTAAATGTATTAAAGAAGCTGCCCTTATTGAAGTCAAGAATGAGATCAGTCATGCCACGGTCAATGAAGCGGAAAAGCTGAAGGACACAGTGGTTAACGAACTATTTGAGAAGGTTAAAAATGATCCCACCCTGGAACAATTAATTGTCATGCTGGTTTTCAAAAACCGGTTTTGGGAATGGATCCGTTTTGGATTGAAGGAAATCCTGAACGAACAGCGCAGTCAGCCCGGGCATGAGATCAACAATGTTTTAAATAAACGGTTCCACCAGGTTAAAAAACAAAAAGGAATCAAAATTGTGGGCGATCTTGTGGTGGCTGATGTGACAGAAATTGTAAACAGTTTCAAAAAAGAGATCATGAAAAAAAGTGTGAAACTGTTTTAAAATTCTGTTGATTGAATGTTTTAAAGGGAGAGTCTGAAGATTCAGGTTCTCCTTTTTTTATGATTAGAAAAGATCTTTTCTTACGATCGTCTCTTCCCGCTTTGGTCCCGTTGAAACAATACAAGTCTGAACGCCCAGTATCTCTTCCAGTCTGGCAATGTATTTTTTTGCATTCTCCGGTAGCTCCTCGTAATCCGTTAATCCGGATGATTGACTTTGCCAGCCCGGAACTTCTTCATAAACAGGAGTTAATTCTTTCTGAATGGATTGCTTGCTGGGTATGGTCGTATAGGTATTCCCCTGTTTGTCCTGGTAAGCAGTGCAGATCTTTATGGTTTCCAATTTGTCCAGAACGTCGAGTTTGGTGATTGCCAGGTCGGTAATCCCATTGACTCGTATTGCCTTTTTCAGCATACAGGCGTCAAACCAGCCACATCGCCTGGGGCGACCGGTGGTGGCTCCAAATTCGTGTCCTTCCTTGGCAAGAAATTTTCCAGTATCATCAAACAATTCCGTAGGAAACGGTCCCTCCCCTACTCGTGTGGTATAGGCTTTGACGATGCCGCAGATTCGATCGATTTTGGTCGGTCCCACACCGCTTCCACTGCATGCTCCGCCGGCTACGGTGTTGGAGGAGGTTACATACGGATAGGTTCCGTGATCTATATCGAGAAAAGTGCCTTGGGCACCTTCAAAAAGTACATGCCCCCCTTGTTTTATTTCTTCCGCAATTAACTCGGAAGTATCACAAATATAAGGAGCCAGGTCCAGATTCAGCTGGTTTAATTCTTCAAACACCTGGTCTGCTTCCAGCAACGGGCCATTATAATCATAAACAAATTTTAATATTTTGTTTTTATCATCCACAAAGAGATCTATTTTCTCTTTGAACACGGAATTGTTTTCAATATCAGCGAATCGAACCCCGGATCTGCCCACTTTGTCTTCATACGCGGGGCCAATCCCCCTGCCGGTGGTACCGATTTTATTTCCTTTTAACCGGTCTTCTCTCGCTCCATCAAGCAATTTATGGTATGGCATGATCACATTGGCTGCATCACTGATAAACAATTTGCCTCTGCATTCGATTCCCATTTTTTTCAGGCCGTTGATCTCTTTCAGCAGTTCACCCGGGTCGACCACCAACCCGTTGCCGATGACAGATTTGGTATCATCGCGCAATATTCCGGATGGTACGAGATGAAGAATATAGGTTTTATCTCCAAACATGACTGTATGACCAGCGTTGTTTCCGCCTTGGAACCTCACTATCATACCAGCCTGCTGAGATAACAGGTCAACGATTTTACCTTTACCCTCATCTCCCCATTGGGAGCCGATTATAACAACGTTAGACATAATAACCCTGTAGTAATAATTTTAATATTGCCGCTCAACTGATAGATGAGCGGCTTTTAAGTTTTCTTATTTGGTTTGATTGGAACTGGCGATTACCTTCTGCTCCATCTGCAGACGATATTCAATATGACAAGCCCGGAATTCGGGATATTTGATGCTTAGAATCTGCAATGCCAGTAAGGCAGCGTTATCTCCCCTATCCACACCGACAGTGGCAACCGGAATTCCGGGGGGCATCTGGGCGATAGAAAGCAAGGCATCATGACCGGCATAAGCTGGGGCGTTTACGGGGACTCCGATGACAGGTAGCTGTGATTCTGCTGCAACGACTCCGGGTAGATGAGCAGCCATACCTGCAATAGTAATGAATACTTCAACTCCTTTTTTTGGTGCATTTTGGACAAAATCCCGTGTTCTTTCAGGAGTGCGGTGAGCCGAAGAAACAATCAGTTCGTATTCAACACCAAATTTGTCAAACAGATCGGTTGCTTTGTTTGCGATTTTCATGTCGGAGGCCGAGCCAAGAAGAATACCCACCAAGGTAATATTTTCCGGTCGTGTGCGAGTTCGCTTTAAACCCTTGATACCAATATCGCGGCGATATTGCATGCCAGGCCAGGATAATTTTCCGGTATTGTCATACGCCTTATTAAGGGCATCCTGAAGGTTGACTCCCGTTGTTGTCAGGCCTAAAACTCTGCCACCGGAGGTGAGGTAGCGGTTCCCGTCTTTTCGGGTTCCGGCATGAAAAATCATCAGCTCGTCAGAGCATTCTATTTCTTCCAGACCCTGGATAGTAAATCCTTTTTGGTATGCTTGAGGATAACCACCGGATGCCAGAATCACTGTTGCTGCCGCTTTGTTTTTCCATTGCACCTGAACCTGGTCCAGAGTTTCGTCGGCAACAGCCTCGGCAATCTCGACAAGATCGCTGTCAAGCAGCATCATTAATGGTTGGCACTCCGGATCACCAAAGCGAATATTGTATTCAACCACCCTGGGCTGACCGTCTTTTATCATCAGACCCACGTACAGAATACCTTTATAAGGATTTCCTTCCTCGACCATTCCTTTCAAGGTGGGTTCAACAATGGTCTCTGTTACTATTTTCTCTACCTCGGATGTGACCACAGGTGCCGGAGCATAGCATCCCATACC
>JANQLH010000108.1 GCA_028280735.1 SAR324 cluster bacterium
GCCAGGAAATAAGGGGCAAATCCACCCGGGAGCCGATCTATTCCCAGGGTATTTCTTTCGGGACAATGACTATCCATACCGGATCTGCAAGGAGCGCAACTATCCGTCTCCAGGTTTCTTGCCAAATGGGAAGCGTTGATTTCAGAAACTACCGTTTTGCCCTTCCGGGTCCCAACAACCTCATGCCCGATCACCTGGGGCAAGGGATAAGGAAGAAAGCGTCGAGCCAGATCCGTGGAACATACGCCGCAGTGCAAAGTCTTGACAAGAGCATAACCGGTTCCCAGGGTCAGAACCCGGGTTCCATTTCGTGATACTATCCATCCTGAGGATTCATCCCCCTCAAACGTGTATTCTGAAAAAGTGAACGAACCATCCGGCTGGTAATCGGGAGCTTTAAAGGTAACGGAATCCATGATTTTCTCAACATAAAGGATTGAACACTGCAAGTCGGCGATTTGAGAAACCAGTTTTTGTGATTTAACAGCAGTTGTCAAATCAGGGCAAAAGGCATTCACTGCTTCTCTAAAACGAAGAAAGCTCCTCTTTCGATTTTTTTTTGCAAGTTGTAATTAGGCATTTTAATCTGCGGACGTGCGCAAAGACTTGCTGATAACTTCTAGCCGACAACCCATTTCAAAATCTCAATTTGAATCCCCGGTAAGTCTTAGTCAAATCCTAAAATGTATGTGTTTATAGATTTTTATCGTTTACAGAGGTTGGCAATTTTCCTTATTTTGAGAACTTGTGGGAGTAATCCCTAAAAAAAAACAATTTCGATTAACAGCCGACTAAAACTTAAGAGAAGCGAGAACCATCTCGTTTGGAAACACAGGGTATTAAGATGAAAAAGGTAATATTGGCATATAGCGGTGGATTGGATACTTCGGTGATTTTGAAGTGGCTGGCAAATAACGGTTTTGATGTTATTGCCTATGTTGCAGACCTCGGACAACAGGAAGATTTTGAAAAAATCCGGGAAAAAGCCCTCAAAACCGGAGCCTCCAAAGTATATATCGAGGATTTGAAAAAAGAGTTCGTTACGGATTTTATATTTCCGGCAATCAAAGCCAATGCACTTTATGAAGGACGGTATCTTTTAGGAACTGCTCTCGCAAGACCCCTGATTTCCAAACGACAGATCGAAATCGCGGAAATTGAAAATGCCGAGTACGTCTCCCATGGAGCTACAGGCAAAGGAAACGATCAGGTTCGTTTTGAACTGGCTTATTATGCTCTGAACCCGGACATTACTGTACTGGCACCCTGGAAGATGAAAGAGTTTCTTGATGAGTTCAAGGGCAGGGATGAAATGATTGCCTATGCAAAAAAATACGGTATAGAGGTAAAAGCCACCGAATCAAAACCCTACAGTGAAGATGACAATTTGTTTCACATCAGTCATGAAGCCGGTATTTTGGAAGATCCCCTTTATGAGGCCGAGGAAGATGTTTATTCCAAAACCGTATCGCCTGAAAACGCCCCTGACAAAGCCACAAAAATTGTTATCGAATTTGAAGATGGCATTCCCATTAGCGTGGAAAACCAGGATGACGGCACAATCAAAACCGATCCTCTGGAACTGTTTACCTATCTGAATGAATTGGGTACGCAAAACGGAATCGGCAGAATGGATATGGTAGAAAACAGGTATGTCGGTATCAAGTCCCGCGGAATTTACGAAACACCGGGAGGAACCATCCTTCATGTCGCCCATATGGATATTGAAGGTATCGCCATGGACAGGGAAGTAATGAGGTTGCGCAATATGTTGACCGCCAAAATCTCCGAAATTATGTACAACGGCTATTGGTTCAGTCCTGAAATGGATTTCCTGATGGCTGCCATCGACAAAAGCCAGGAAGTGATCGACGGTAAAGTATACCTAAAGCTTTACAAGGGCAATACCTACGTTTTAGCAAGGGAATCTTCCACATCGCTTTATGATGAGAAGCTCTCCAGTATGCACATTGAAGGTGGGTATGACCAGCAGGACTCGGAAGGATTTATCAAAACAAATGCTATCCGCCTCAAAGCCCACGCTGCCATCATGAAGACAAAAAAAGAAAGGAGAGGATAAAGGGGCTTAAATGTTTCAGGCTTTACTGATAAACACTCTTTTCTTTTTCGGCCTCAGTTACGGAAGCCTGATGGTTTCCGTAATCCTGACCCTGACACAGGCAAAATGGGGGAAACCCGTTAAACGACTGGCTGAATCCACCGTCTTGTTTATCCCCATTAGTTGGATCTTATTTCTCATCTTGTTCACCGGGATGGATCATCTTTTTTTGTGGGTCGATCCACAGCATAGTATTCCGGAAAAAACCTGGTGGTTGAACCAACCTTTCTTTGTGATCAGAAATGTGGTGTTGCTTTTTATAACAGGACTGATCGGCATCGCCTATGTAGGAAAGTCTTTAAAACCCGACCTTGTTTATCTTCAAAATAAGGAACCCGGGTCACTTAGTGGCTTCGCCAAACGACTGCTAAAGTTGGTAAACACCCGGGAAACAAAGGGTCGCGATTCCGAAATCCCGTTGGCTGCTTTGTATGCAGCATGTTTTATTGTTTTGTGTTGTCTTGTTGCTTTTGACTGGATGATGTCACTGGATCAGGAATGGATCAGCACAGCGTTCGGATTTCAATACACCCTGGCAAACCTTTTTGCTGCCTGCGCGTTTCTGGTGCTCGGATTTACTCTTGCTCGTCGTAACAAATCCTTGTTGCCCTATTTCAGCCTGGAAAGATTGAATGATTTGTCCCGGCTGTTATTGGTATGCAGCCTTTTATGGACGTACCTGGTGTTTTCCCAAATTCTGGTTATCTGGTATGCCAATCTTCCCGAGGGAACTCCCTACCTCTTGCTGCGCATGAAGGATGCTCGCTGGAACTGGATGTTCAACCTTCTCTTTGTCTGTTTGTTTGCCATTCCCTTGATAGGCTTACTCACCAAAAAAGCCTGCCGCTCTCCCCTGGTTAGCTCTGTTGTCGCAGCAATAAGCCTGAGCGGACTTTGGCTTGAAAAATACTTTTTAACTGTCCCCACTATCCAACTACACCTTGAGAGATCAGGCTCAATATCTCTTGCTTATTTCAGTGTTTTTGATGTTTCCATCTCACTGGTTGTTTTAGTTGTTTTTTTACTGTGCATTTATTGCTTTTTAAGGGTTTTTCCCATTTTACCAATCTCTGATCCCCTGCTATCCAAAGAATAATTCCACAATCGCTCTATGACGAAGTTGTTTTTGTTCAGTCTTCAGGACTTGTCTTAGAAACAATTAATCTATTGAAACTTTATTATCTTTCTCATAGATAAGGATTTTTTTCTCTTTCATCTTATTTGAATGCTAACGGTGAGGTGAGCTGATGAAACTCGTCAGTCGAGGGGCTTCAAAGAAATCAGCCGCCGACGTTTATTCCAATAAAGGCCGCTGGGCACTGTCTGCCCTACCAGCGACTCACAAAGCTTATAATAACTATTGGTATATTGAGACGATGGGATTAAAGACACGTTCCCATGAAAGGCATCCACACTGGTTGAGTCTGGATCATATCGTAAAGGTGACATGATGAGCCGTGTACGGGCCCGTACGCACGGTTCTGTGGGCAGTCGGGAGCGTCAGCTCCCACTGACCCGATAAAAAAGTCCGTGTTAATGCACTTGTTAAGTGGTTTTTAGTATATAGATTAGCTCCCCCTTACCTTTGTTTTTATTTGAAATTTAACAGTTTCAAGTCGGTCACATAACTGATTGAGTTCATCTGGTAAACTTGAATCTTGTGTGTGATTTGCTTCACCTGCTAACCAACCAATAAGATCAGTTACTTCGTGTAGAGCCATTTGAATCTTATGAGATTGCGTATTCCGGGTGTTAATTAACACTCATTCCGGTTTTGTTTTAACAGTAATTCCGGAATTTTCTTAACACTCATTTCGGTTTTGTCTTAACAGCTAT
>JANQLH010000118.1 GCA_028280735.1 SAR324 cluster bacterium
GTAGCTGTCATTGGGGGAGGGGATACCGCCCTGGAAGAAGCATCTTACCTGACAAATTTTTGCGAAAAAGTCTTCCTTGTTCATCGTCGTGATGAGTTCAGAGGCAGCAAAGCCATGCAAAACAGGGTTTTTAAAAACAATAACATCGAGGTGATTTGGGATTCAGTTGTTGATGAAGTTATCGGTGACGACAACGGAATGACCGATTTGAAAATCAAACATGTCAAAACAGGAGAATCCAAACTCCTGGGAGTCGAAGGTATGTTTGTCGCCGTTGGACATACCCCAAACACCGGTATATTTGACGGTATTTTGGATATGGATGACAGCAACTATTTAATCACCCAGCAAGGCAGCACAAAAACCAATATCGAAGGAGTTTTTGCCTGCGGCGATGTAACCGACAGTGTTTACAGGCAAGCAATTACTGCGGCAGGGACCGGTTGTATGGCTGCTATGGATGCCGAACGGTGGTTGGCAGAACAAGAATAACCCAGGTATGATTCGGTAACATCCGGGTCTTTCTAAGCCCCGTTAAATCTTCCGCTTTCAGCCAAAAGTCTCAATCCGTCCATATTGTTTATAACAATCTGCTTACCATTCACATCAATCAACTTCTGCGTCTGCATTTTTGCAAGGATTCGAGAAAGGGTCTCAGGAATAGTGCCCAGTATACTGGCGAGTTGACCTTTTGTGGTAGTGAGCCTGATGCTTTCGGAGGATCGCTGTTCCTCTGTCAGATAGAGAATATAGTGAGCCAATCTGGCAGGTACTTCTTTTAGTGATAGGTTTTCAATTTGATTTGCAAATTCTTTCAAACGCTGAGTCAGCAAGGCCATCATGTTCAAAGAAAGCGAAGGATTGTCGGAGATCAGCCTGATAAACTCTTGACGTGAAAAAAACAATAATGAAGTATCCAGCAATGCTTCGGCATTAGCAGGAAAGCTTTTACCAGAAAACACCGCAACTTCACCAAAGGGCTGCCCGGGTTCAATAATATGGAGTATTTTCTCTTTCCCTTCAAAAGAGTTTTTAAAAATCTTAACCCTGCCCGTGCAAACGGTATAAAACCCGGTCCCCTCGTCTCCCTCAAAAAACACCATGCTGCCCTTGGAAAGCACCTTCGGCATTGTGATTGCAGCCAGTTTTTCCAAATGGTCCGTATCCAGGCCTTTAAACAGGGGTGTTTTTGAAAGGGTTTCGAGTATATTATCCATAATCAAGCTTCTTGACTTAAGTCAAACCGAATCGTTTGAATCCGTGAGTTAATAGTAGTCAGATAAGAGGTAATAGGTACCTGAAAAATATTGTAGGTTATTCCGGCCTAATTGAATATAGGAGTTGGCATGAAAGTTAAACGAAAAATCATCGAAATTGACGAAGAGCTCTGCGATGGGTGTGGAGATTGTGTGACAGCCTGTGAGGAAGGTGCGATTCAGATAATTGACGGAAAGGCAAAGGTTATTAATGATGTATTTTGTGACGGATTGGGTGCCTGTATTGGTGATTGCCCCGTTGACGCACTGAAGATCATTGAAAGAGAAGCTGAACCTTTTGATGAAGCGGCTGTCAAAGCACATTTAACCCAATTGGGTCATGCCAATTTGGCTCCTCCCAGTCCTACAGCCTGTGGTTGTCCATCTGCTGCCATTCAGCAATTTGATAACGCATCTGTAAGCGAAGAAACCAACAAAGCGGGCAGCCGATCTGAAAGTCCTTCGGCATTAGCACAATGGCCAATTCAAATTGCCCTGATTCCCCCGACTGCACCTTTCTTGAACAATGCTGACTTATTGGTAGCCGCCGATTGCGTCCCTGCTGCCTGCCCCGACTTCCATGAGGGGTTTTTGCGTAATAGAATTCTATTGTTAGGTTGTCCCAAACTCGATGATGGACAGGCTTATGTTGAAAAATTCGCTGCAATCTTCCAGACCGCAAGCATCAAAAGCGTTACTATCGCCGTGATGGAAGTCCCCTGTTGTTCAGGATTGCCATTGATGGTAAAAAAGGGACTTGAACTTTCCGGGAAAAAAATCCCCCTGGAAGAAGTGATCATCAGTATCAAGGAAGGAAAAGTTATGGAAAGAATGAAAAACTGACTGACGAATGGTCTTGCTGTTCACATATGGAAACAACCACTGCTTTTGATTCCGAAATCATGCGGAATGCACCGAGATGCCTGAAATAGTCCTTGCCAGAGCAAGAATACAATAGCATAATGTTTATAGGTATTGTGAACATTTAACTATAGACTCTATGGGGCGTTAGGAGAAGCCAGGCTTCTTCCGGAACCAAACCATGTGCTTTAGAAATTTTTAGCCTGGAGATCCGGGTTGACTGCGCCTGTGATGCGCAAAATACTGCTATGAAACTATCAAGCAAATGCAGATATGGCATTCGGGCCGTAATCGAAATAGCACGCAATTATCAACAGAGACCAACAAAAAGGAAAGAAATTGCTGCAAGTCAAAATCTGGATGATTCTTACCTGGAAAATATCCTGATCGACCTTAAAAACAAAAACATAGTGGGTGCATTAAGAGGAGCAAAAGGCGGATTTGTTTTGAAAAGAGCCCCTGAAGATATCACCTTGCTCAATGTAATTGAATCCCTGCAGGGAGATCTTTCACCTGCTGAATGTCTTTCAACTCCGGACGTTTGTGATCGTGTTGACAATTGTGTTACCAGGCCGGTCTGGCAAAAAATGAAAAACGCACAGGAAGATGTTCTTAAAAACGTAACCATCAAGGATTTGTTGGAGAAGGAAACGGACGGGATACCGCTTTCTTTCGATATTTAACCGGTTGACAGACAATCGGTTCAATCACATCTTGATTCAGAAATCCCCCCCACCAAACCTTTGAAGTGTAAAGCTCTAGTCTATTGTTTACTTCACTTTGAATCCTGATTTTGCAAGCCAATAAACCTTACCTCCGGTAACAGGTGTCTAATTTGGTCTTGTTTTTAAAGGGCTATCTTGGGAGAATAGAAAGCTTAAGCTTACGATAAAACAATTAGGTCAACCAGGTTGCACGTCATGACAATAATCACTCCGGATCACTACCACGCCAAAGCAGCACTCGAATCCACAAACATTACCTGCATTTCAGAGGCAGACGCAGCCAGGCAGGATATCCGACCCCTCAGGATCGGAATCTTGAACATCATGCCGAACGTTCAGACCTATGAATTTAACTTGTTATATCCTTTGGGGAAATCCATCTTGCAGATCATACCTGTCTGGATAAAGCTAAGCACCCATCAATATAACTCATCAAGTCAAAAACATCTTAACGATCTCTATATTACTTTTCGCGATGCCGTCTATGACAAACCGCTGGATGGATTGATAATTACCGGCGCTCCTGTTGAGGAGCTGGAATTTGATAAAGTACAGTATTGGGACGAAGTCCAAAGTATTATCCAGTTTGCCAGAAAAAACATCATATCCACTTTGGGTATTTGTTGGGGAGGCATGGCATTGGCAAAAGCGATTGGTATTGAAAAAATCACCTATGATACCAAACTGTTCGGAATATTCGAGACCAAAAACCTGGTACAGACTCATCCTGTCACCGGGGATCTTGATGATGTATTCCGATGCCCTATCAGCAGACATTCCGGTTATTCGGATGGAGTCCTGGAAGCAGAGAGGGACAAAGGGAATCTAAGGTTGTTGGCGCATTCCGAGGATGCCGGTTATGTTATTTTTGAAACCACGGATATGCGCTTTTTGATGCACCTGGGACACCCGGAATACAATTCCGGCAGGTTAATTGAAGAAACCAGGCGAGATCGGGATAAACAACGCACCGATGTGAAAGACCCGGTTAACTTTGATCTATCCAACCCGGTCAATTGCTGGCGTTCCCACCGAAATGAATTTTTTGGACAGTGGATCAAAAACATCTATACAGAAACCAGCTACAACTGGTCGAGAAGCTGAACCTGATCAATTTGTCGATCTTATTCAGCTTTGTCGCCATATCTCACCGTTACCCCTAACGAAACTCCAGATGAGAGAAAGCAATGACAAAGTCTTACAGAATTGAAACCACTGCTGTTCACGGCGGTCAATCCCCTGATCCTTCAAGCCATTCCCGAGCCGTTCCCATTTATCAAACAACATCCTACACCTTCGACAGCCCGGAGCACTGTGCAAGGTTGTTTTCATTGGAGGAGGCCGGAAACATCTACACCCGCATCATGAATCCGACCACAGATGTGTTTGAAAAGCGCATGGCTGAAATGGAGGGAGGCATTGGTGCACTGGCTGTTTCTTCCGGTCAATCGGCGATTTTTCTGGCATTGACAAACATAGCGGGAAGCGGAGATGAAATCGTCAGTTCAAGCAGCTTATACGGTGGCACACATACTTTGTTTGCACACACATTCGCCCACTATGGCATTACTGTGAGGTTTGGAAACAGCGATGATCCTGAATCATTGAAATCCCTGATCAATGAAAAAACCAGGGCGATTTATGTGGAAACCATCGGAAACCCTGAAGGTAATGTGGCAGACATTGCCAAACTTGCAGAGTTGGCCCATCAACATCAAATTCCCCTGGTGATGGACAGCACATTCGCCACTCCCATACTTTGTCGACCTTTTGAATTTGGTGCTGATATTATAATTCATTCTGCAACAAAATTTATCGGGGGGCATGGAACGTCGATAGGGGGTATTATCATTGATTCAGGCAATTTTGACTGGAAAAGCAGCGGAAAGTTTCCGATGTTAACCCAAGCAGATCCTGCGTATCATGGAGTGGTGTACACAGAAGCCTTCGGAAATGCTGCATTTATTGGTAAAGCCCGCGTAACCCTGCTTAGGGACCTGGGAACAGCTGTCAGCCCGTTTAATTCTTTTCTTTTTCTTCAAGGACTGGAAACACTCCACCTAAGAGTCGAAAGACACAGCGAAAATGCTTTGAAACTTGCCCAATTTCTGGAACAACATCCAAAAGTCTCCTGGGTGAGCTTTGCAGGCTTGCCCAGCCA
>JANQLH010000189.1 GCA_028280735.1 SAR324 cluster bacterium
AACACCGACAACATCCACCCGGGCTTTACCTTTCGCCGACATCATGGAATAGAAGATATCCACCCGGACATGACCATTGTGTAACAAGGTATAGCCTGCACCTATTAAAAAAATGAAGGCAAATACGTGCCATTCCAATTCGGCCAGGGCGACGTAGCTGGTGTTGAAGAAATAACGAAGAATGACGTTACCGAAGATAATGAGGACAAATAAAACAACTGCAAACGAAACGATAACCTTGCCAATCCATTCGTTTATTGCATCGCAAACCTGGATGACTTTCTTAAAAAAAAACATGAACCTGTTGATTGGATAAAGGATGCCGGATACTCCGGCCTCCCAAGATTGGTTTGAAATAACAACCCGATTTAAGCCATCGTGTTCCAGTATACTTTTTCGGACATTTTGCCCCAGACAGTGACTTTTTCCTGAAACGCTTTGTAGTCTTTATGAACCTTTAGTGCAAACGGATCTTTTCTCGCTTCTTCTTCGATGACTCTTGTTGAGATCTCTTTTACCTTTTTCATGACATCGTCAGGGTAAGTCAATACTTGAACCCCGTGTTTTTTGATCAGGATATCCAGATCCCTGCCACTTTGCTCATCGAATTTCGTTAAGGTTTTGAGATTGATTTCGGCAGCGGCCGCATCCAGTATTCTCTGAAAATGCTTAGGCAGTTTGTTGTAAGCATTCTTATTGTAGAAAATATCTAAAACGGGTCCCGGTTCATGCCATCCCGGTGTATAATAATACTTGGCTACCTTGTATAATCCCAGCAGTTTATCATGCACGGGACCGACAAATTCAGCCGCATCCACCACCCCTCTTTCCAGGGAAGGAAAGATCTCTCCGGGGGGCATGAAAACAGGTGCTACACCAATTTCTGACAATACTTTACCGGCTATACTTCCGATTCTCATTTTCAGACCTTTGAAGTCATTTAACGAGTTGATTTTATTTCGATACCAGCCGCCCATTTGAACACCTGAGTTCCCAACAATTCTACCGACGAGATTAAATCTGTCATAGAGTTCGTCCATCAGCTTCTGACCATTTCCCTGGTAAAACCAGGCATTGATCATCTGTGCATTCATCCCGAAAGGAATTGATCCGAACCAGTTGAATGCGGTGGACTTTCCGGCCCAAAAATAGGGAGATCCGGAACCCATTTGCACAGTACCTTTGGAGACCGCATCAAATGCACCCGGTGGTGGAATCAGTTCTCCGCCGCCGTATAATTTTATGGTAAACTGCCCATCCGTCATTTCTTTCACAACCTGGCAAAACTCCTTAATGCCGTCAAACATGATCTTGATTTTGGGATTCCAGAATGAACTGGCTGTCCATCGGATCTTCGGAGCAGCAATAATAGCAGGAGCTCCTATTGTTGTTGTTATTGCGGCGGCCGTTGCTGTTCCAACAGCTGCTTTCTTCACGAAATCTCTTCTCTCCATAATTATCCTTATCGATGAATTATATCGCTCTCAGGTACCAGAAATTCTGAAAATTGCAGACTATGCAGCGAATGTATTACGATTGACAGTTTGCCAGCAGGAATACATGTTTATAGCGGATATTATCCGATTTTCGCATTATCTCACTTGCATTCGACGATTTATGATAATAGAAAACGGATTTTTTGATGTCAATGAAGATTGTCCTTAATTTGGCAAGATAAGTTTTCAACGACGGCGAATCGACTGTTTAACGGTTAATGAAACCAACAACCCGGGTACCGTAAAATTGAAGATTGTTTGACTTGATACCAGCTTTTTAAATGATTAAACGGTCTATTGAGTCAACTACTCGTTCTAGGCATTTTGCAGGTCATCCTCAGTCGAGTCCTTCAGGATTTCGTCTTCCGTTGGATGTCCCCCGGGAGATTTGTTCTGCAAAATCGACTTCTTTGCCGGCCTGCATGAGAATAAAAAAATACCTTCTTACTCACCGCTATCATTAGGTAATCTGAATGTGATTGCTGAAAGTGTGGGGAACAAAAAAAGATCGGACTCCCGGAAAAACTTGGAAGAATGTAGATGCAGGGATATTACTTCAACAGGCCTGTGGATAAGGACAGGTTTTATACGCTATTGGAAAAGCACCTCTAAATGCCTTTTTTATTGTCAAACGCCAGGGTGTGAAGCCTGGGAGTAAAGTTAAACCTGTTTTTAATACAAAACTCCCAGGTTGCCGACATCAAGTCGAGTTGTTCTGTACGATAGGCACCCAGCGGCATGATCCAAACTCGGGTTGCAGAAATGCCATGTTTTTGCACAAAGTCTTTGATCCTTTCTCCATCTCCGCTAAAAACAAACTTGAACTCATCCGCCCGATCGATATTTCTTTCGTCAAAGTGCCAATGGTTCTTCAGAAATTTGGGTGAACACACCTTGTAACCTTTGGAATTTTCAGGAATCAGAATCTTACCACTGGTTTCATACTGAAGCTCATATCCATTGTTCAAAAGCCGTCGTTCAAGTTCTTTCAGACCAAGATGCCACTGTAAATACGGCTCCCCACCGGTAATAACGATTAACGGGGTACCAGTTACCGCTGCCTGCCTGCAAATCTCATCCGAATCCATAGCAGTGCCCTCTTTCCAGGCATGCCGGGTATCGCACCAGGAACAAAAGGGTTCAAGACACCCACTCAACCTGATAAAGACCGCCGGTCTACCTGCAAAGGGGCCTTCTCCCTGCAGCGAAGCAAAAATCTCACTAATCTTAAGCACCGTTGGTGACCGTCGCCCAAGAACTTGGAGTTTCAAATAGGACCACGGATTGAAGGAATATGTCTTGTCTCCGTAGCCTGTTATCCAGTGTATTAAAGATCTGCTGTGCCATGTTTTCTACTGTGGAAGGAACATCTTTATATTCATCCAGGTCATTAAGGAGGACATGATCATAGCGCTTGATCACCAGGTCACCCACAATCTCTTTTAATTCTGAAAAGTTCATGACCATCCCTTCAGGGCCAAGAGGACCTGAAACGGATACTTGAAGTCGATAGGTGTGCCCGTGAAGCTCATAGCATTTGCCGTAAAGGTCACGGTTTTCTTCTTCGGAAAGGGTTTTTACATACAGCCTGTGTGCTGCATCGAAAAAAAATTCTTTGGTTATTGTCAACATAGCCACCATCTTTTAGTGAGGGATAATTTGTCGCGCGGGATTCCACTCGTCCGCAGCTATTGGGTATCTCTATTTTAGTATTATTGCCTTTGAATTTGAAAATGTCGTCAACGGACAATTTTAAACGAATGCCATTAGTTTATTATGATTCGGAAGGCATCCACAATCCGGCTGAAGTCCAATCTCCTAATCAAAATCAATGTTACCAGGACAAAACAGGTGAACAGAAGAAAATTCTTCGAGAGAGCAATAAAAAGGGTAAATCCGAAATAAACCTATTTTTGACGACAGCATTGACAGCAATACAGATATTGCTTACATTGTGAGCAAAGCACGTATTCTAAAATAAACTCCTTGGGTAATACTGTATGGCGACCTTAACTATTCGCAATTTAGATGAAGAAGTTAAACGTAGACTTAGGATTCAAGGGGCAAAAAACAATCGCTCCATGGAAGCGGAAGCCAGGGAGATATTGCGAAGGTGTCTTCTTGATTCAGAATCGGAAAAAGGACTGGCCTCCACCATTCAAGAGATTGTGGCTCCTTATGGAGGAGTCGAACTCAAACTTCCCGATCGAAAAAGTGACACTTCAGACCGGAGATTAAATGATTTGCCGGAAGAACAATGATATTGCTTGATACAAATGTCATTTCGGAACTGATGAAAAAGCAGGGGAATCAAAAGGTATATGACTGGGTTGATAGTTATCCCCCACACCAGGTTTTTATGAGCGTGATATCCAAGGCTGAAATTGAGTTTGGCATATCAATCCTGCCATCGGGGAATAAAAGAAATCGGCTGGCTGAAGCAGCAAGTTTGGTTTTAGAGTTGTTTAAAGACCGCATTCTTCCCTTTAGTGCCAACTCAACACTTGCTTTCGCTGTGCTGAAGGCGCACAGGAAAAACATTGGCAAGCCCATCAGTTATGCTGACGCGCAAATCGCCGCTATTGCCATTCAACATGATTTTCAATTAGCAACGAGAAATATCGTTGACTTTGAATTTATAGAAAACCTGAATGTGATAAACCCGTGGGATATCTAATTAATTGTAGTGATCAGGGTTGTTTTACCAGGTGGGGTCAATCAGACGAGAAAATCGGCAGCCTTGAAGGCTGCCGGAAATGAATAAGAATCCCGAACAGGTCAAAAATTAGGCCTTACCGAGTATTTCGTCCACATTTTCAACGGTATCCCGGCCTGCCATGATTTCTGAGAGACTCCTTTCCACAGGTTTAAGTTCGGTTATCTTGCCACCATTTTTCAAGTATTCTTCAACAGCGTTATCAATAAATTCACGACTGATTTTTACTTGGTTTCTGGTTTTTCTTCCTCTTTTACTTTTTGTATTGGTGATACTATTGTTTTTCATAAAGATTTCCTTCATTATTTGACCGACCCCTTCCCCCTTTAGCAAGGGATCAGTAACAATTCACATTCTCCTGTTTTATGCAGGGATTATACTAGGTTAGACTAAACGGTTATGAAATTGAATCTGTGGTGACAAGGTGTTCTTAATTATTGATCGATGTGTCATCTCCATAATACACGCTATGTATAACTCCATATATTAAACGACGGGGAGATTAATTGTTTGATTGCGTTTTTTGACATTAGATTTGCATCGTATTCCTTTTCCTTGAAATTTAAGCAACGGAACCAAATGTGACCATTGCCAAGGTTGGTATCATGGCAAGAAACATTTAATAAATTATTAATAAACAGCTAGAAATTTGTAAATTATCGGTTACACAATTGGTATGTTTTTCAAAGGTTTTAGGCAATCCCATTTGGACAAACTTTCCAAATAAAATTAACACCTTAGAATTGTAGCTTTTATTTCGGAACAATGGCTGATAGTTTCAATCGTCTTTTGACCGCAGCCATGGTCGCATAATAAGGTGACTCCATAGGTTCCCTATTCAATCTCAGGTCTGTTTCCATCCCCTGTTTCACATCTGCCGGTAAAAGAATATGCTTCGTCATGTATTGACCTTTAAACCGGAACCAATATCTAAAATCATCGAATTTCGTTTTTTCAGGCTAAGCATAATTTTCCCGACACTCAGTATTTATTGTTCGAACGACACAGTAGTGCTGTACAAAAGGCATTGCGAAGAGTAATTTGAAATATTTGGTTGCGTCTATCCTGAAAGAGTTCACTCACCCAACACATAAAAATGATTGAGCTGTTCTCAAATGTTGTAGCACCGGTGTTTATAATTGCCGGCCTGGGCTGGAGCTGGAATCGTATGAAATTTCATTACGATGCCAAAACCATCACCCTGCTGGTTATGAACGTTGGTGTTCCCTGTCTTGTATTCTCCAATATCAGCTCATTATCGGTTTCAAAACAGGTGCTGGGGCAAGTAGGTCTTGCAGCCGCTGTAGCCCTTGTTACTATGGGTTTGACATCGTTTATCGTTTTGAGAATAACCCGGCTCCCAGTGCAAAGTTTTTTGCCTCCTTTAGTATTTGGTAATGTGGGCAATATAGGACTTCCGGTCTGCTTCTTCGCTTTTGGTAACGAGGGACTGACCTATGCAACCATCGTCTTTGCCGTATACGCGCTAAGTATGATGACCATTGGTCCTTGGGTTTATTCCGGGGTTAAAAATCCTGCGCATTTAGCCAGGTCCCCGGTTTTATATGCGGTGATATTTTCAATGGTTTTCCTGGGTCTTGGAAAACAACCGCCGGACTTGGTACTTAAAACAACCCGTTTGCTGGGTCAGTTTACCATTCCCATGATGTTGTTCACCCTCGGCATTTCCCTGGGTAATCTGAGTGTAGACAGTCTGTTAAGAGCAGTTTTCACATCAACACTGAGATTAGGTTTGGGATTCGGAGTTGGTGTTTTGATCGCCGAAGTTTTCGGATTGACAGGTGTTGCCAGGGGCGTTTTAATCCTGCAAACTTCCATGCCCGTTGCCGTTTTTAACTATTTATTGGCAAAACAGTACGAAAAAAACTCAAAAGAAGTGGCAGAGCTTGTCTTTGTTTCAACATTAATGTCGCTTTTCACCCTGCCCTTGATTCTGAATTTTCTTTCATGAAAACTAGTTAAAACAGTCGCTCTGACTGCCCTCTCTTCATGAGAACAACTCTATCATATCGCTTTCATACCAGCTTAAGCCGTTTTATACGATTAAGGAACTGAATATTATAACGAAGTATGAATCAAGGCGATTTATAAAGTATAATTTATTTATCTGATTTGAATTGGTACAAATTTCAAATTACCGGTGGCAGACTGTTATTTTATCCAATAGTTTACGATAACCCGGATTCCTGAATAATCTTACAATACCGATAGCAATGGTTAAGATTTGCATATTGTTCTGTATTTATACCTTATTAGCCATTGTCAGTTTCGCCGCACCGATTATTATTGAACCAAGCCTTGCCGAAATCAAAGTTGGTAAATACCTGGACATCCTGGAAGACAACTCGGGGCAATTGACAATTGATGATATTGTCAGTAATTCCGATTCTCCCGGACTCAAATGGCAGCCTTCTACCGTTGAAAACCCGGGATTCGGATTCACAAAAAGGGTCTACTGGGTCCGCTTTACTGTCCGGAATGTATCGCAACAGACTGTAAAATGGTTACTTCTGCAGGAAGATCCCCTCATAAATCAAATATTTCTCTACGCACCGCAAAAGCATGGCGGATTCAAGGAAATCCAGGCAGGTGACAACTTCCCTTTTTCAAAAAGGCCAATCGCTTACAGGTGCGTAATTTTTCCTCTTGAAACCCCACCTCTTGCCGAGCAAACCTACTTGCTACGATTTAGTTCCAACAGTTCAATGAACTTATCGCTGACATATTATAACCATGAAGGATTAGAAAAACGCAAAAACATGGAAAACCCCATCTTATGGGGATTTGCCGGGTCATTTTTCGTCATGTTTATCTATAATCTGGCAGTGTTGTTTTACACAAGAGACACCAGCTACCTGTATTACATTTCCTATATTGCATTTTTCGGATTGCTGATTTTGACACTTAATGGACTTTCCCTGCAATATATCTGGCCGGAGTCCGTCTGGTTGAACAATATTGGACCTCCCATTCTGATTTCACTAATTGTTTTTTCCATCGTACAATTCGCAAGATACTTGCTCGGAATGAAATCTTTAACCGGGTTTATCGATAACACATTGAAGTTTTATCTCGCCTTAAGCTTGATTATTATTGTCATTACCATTATCACGGTAAACAAGCATTCCATAGCAATCATTTTAGCCACAACCCTGACAGGCGTTGCATCGATATCCGGATTTTTCTTTTCCTTGTATCATTCGGTGTCAAAAAAGTATCCGATACGCGAAGCCCGGTTTTTCCTGGCATCTTTTGCTGTTTTCCTTATAGGGATTTTTCTTTATGTGTTAAGAGTGTTTTCCCTGATCCCGAACACTCTCATAACCCAATACCTGATACTGATAGGGGCCGGCCTGCAAGTTGTCATGCTATCACTGGTGCTTCCCGATAAGTTGTTTATTGTGAAAAACAAACTGAACAAACTGAATCTGGATCTCGAGAAACAAGTAAACGAGAGAACGAAGCAATTGGGTATGACCCAGGCGAATCTTCTGCAGGCTGCCCACAATGCAGGGATGGCAGACATGGCACGTGATACCATGCACAATATCGGAAACGTCATCAACAGCGTTTATACGTCTATCTATGACCTCCGGAACATCCGGGTCAAGGATATAGTCGGCAGGTTCAAACAGGCAAACAAATTGTTGGGAAAAACTCTAATGGTGTATCAGCCTTCCAGCGATGAGGAATCGAAAGCCAGAATGCTGTTGCAATACTACCAGGTTTTGGAAGAAGCCATAGAGTCCACATTGGAGGAGTTCAGCACAAATATCTCACGAATATCCGGAAAAGCGGATGAAATTTCCGCTGTAATTAAAGCTCAGAACGAGTATGCAACGACAGGATACATGAAAGAGTCCGTCAGTATTATTGATATCATGGAAGAGGTGTTAGCGCTTCACAATCAAAAAATAACGGACCACGGAGTAATAGTTTCACAAACCTTTAAACCTGTCCCCGGTATTGACAGCCAAAAACCTAAGCTGGTGTTTATCTTCTCCTGTATCCTCAGCAATGCGCTTGATTCCCTGGAATTATCGACACTTCCCGAGAGGAAACTATTCATTGGCATATCGCTTGTTAATGGGTCCGTGCAAGTGGAGATCACCGATTCCGGTATAGGCATCCCCAATGATGACATAAAAAAGGTTTTTCGACATGGTTATTCCACAAACGCCAACAAAACCGGTTTCAGCCTCCACACCTGCGGAAACTACGTTTCGGAACTCGGCGGGCAAATCCACTGCGAAAGCAAAGGACCAAACCAAGGCGCTACTTTCATCCTCAGGTTTCCATTGCCTGATGAACCTTCAAGCAAAGCCTGAACTGCCAGAAGCCTCGCTATAAACAGTCGTCTTATCGCCACAAGTAAGAAGAAAATGTTTTGATTCCGTCAATCAAGAGCTTTATTTCATCACCAGGTTTTCTTTTTCCTGCTTACATTTGATCATTTCCACATTTCGGGATGAACTCAGATATCAGTTTCTTAAGGTAGGTAAAATATTAAACATCTTTAAACAAGTCCTTTTCAAGCAATCACATAAAGTGTATTATCTTAGTGATTTAATTTCATAATTCCGTGATCAATTGGCGAAATTTTATGAAACCAAGCCTATCTTTGCCATCTGAGTTAAAAGCAAAACTTAATGTAACTAAAGTATATCAGACCTTTACAGGAGGGCAAAAGTATGTGTTTATCGCTAATTGTAAAGGTGTAAAAAGAGCTATTAAACTATTCCGCTATGGATTTGGTGAAAGGGATAAAAGAGAACTTGAATTTTATGCGAAGAACCCTTATTTAGCGGGAATACCTAAAATTGTTCAAGCAATTCAATCAGGAAACGAGATTGCTATAGTAGAGGAATATGTTGAAGGAGAGTGCTTAAATGACATATTGACCAGCTATGCAAAACAAAGTGATATGATTTGCAAACTGGTCAAGGATCTGGTCGATATCATGACTCCAATCTGGAAAGAAAGAAAAGTACACAGAGATTTGAAGCCTTTAAACATAATAATCAAATCAGACGGGATGCCAGTTATTTTAGACTTTGGAATAATAAAAGATCCTGCGGATTCAACAATAACTGAAACAGGATTCCAACCGAATAGCTGGCAGTTTGCCGCACCGGAACAATACTTGGGTGATAAGCATTCTATTTCATATAGAACTGATTTCTTCAGTATCGCAATTATTGCCTACTATCTTTTTTATCAAGAACTTCCATTTGGACAAACAAAAGAAGATATAGAAAAACAGATTAAGAGTGGAAGTTTAGATTGGAAAAAAGATAAAACTTGCAAACTGAATCGACTATTTCTGTCTGTATTCCACATCGATGTTTCACACCGTCCAAGAAACACAGAAATGTTTGTTAGCCTAATAAGTGAATAGCAATCAAATTATGAAAATACTTCATCAACTCGGACATAACTCAAAATGGGCTATCGATAGTTGCTTTGAAAACGGAATTGGAGATGGGTTTATCTTTAATGCTTACAGTTTTGATTACGTTACCATTGATAAAAAAATAGTCACGTTATCAAAAAAAGGGATTCATTGTGAGTTTATGATTGATCTTCAATTTTATGGAAATCGTGATTCGGAAGGAGGAAAATTAGACACCTATCCTTTCCATCCCATTAATTTAAATCGTTCAAACACAACACAAATTAGTGGGATTGAGTCTGTTGATTCTGCCATTGACTATCAGAAAGGCCTTGGTTTCAACAACATAATTATTCCTCATTTTTATTACGAAGAGGATGATATTGATTATCAGATAGATATCATCAATAGAATTAATAAAAGGGTCAGCAAAAAAAAGGAAAAACAAAGTGGTTCTTTTTACATGACAATACCACTATCTTTCCCATCCATAACAAATGCAAAACATGTAGAGAGAATTTTACAGACTTTAACAGACATGGATATTGCTTTTGATGGATATTATATTGTTTGTGATGCCAATCCAGAGTTTAAGAAAAAAATCAGTGTTAACTACACCTACTATTATCATTTGATCAAGATTTTCAGGATTCTGCAAAAACAAAAATTTAAGATTATTTACGGATATGCCAATTGGGATGCACTAATATTCTGTACTCTGTGTGATATTGATTACCTAACAATAGGAACATATGAAAATCTAAGAAATTTCAATATCAAAAGATTTACCGAAGATTCTGGTGGAGGACCTTCAAAAGGTTGGTATTTCTCTGAACTACTTTTGAATTTTGTCAAAGCTCAGGAGTTAGATAATTTAAGATTTAGCAATTGCTTGAATTTAATTGCCAATAAAGACAATATATTTTCTGATATTATTTTGAAGGATGGGTACCCTTGGAACACCCACAAACCAGATGTTCATAAGAACTATTTGCTGGCCGTTTCGAGGTTGTTATCTAAAATCTGTAATCAGAAAAGTTTAAAATCTAGGATTGAGATCTTACAAAAAAAGGTGATTGAAGCTAAAGCCCTCTATCGAAGATTGGAAGAAGACTATAAAGTATATCTCAATGATGAAAGCAGTGATTATCATTTGGGTACATGGGACGCTATTTTAAGAAAGTTCCATACTTCGTGAGGAGTTTTTCATTCATCAAAACTTGCATTTTTTTATTTATTGGTTGCAAAGCTCGTGGAGAATATAAAAATTTTAATTCTCCTTGATCATTAATTGATATTATTCCGACTTTCATTCTCCTAAAAGAATAAATATTAGCCATAGCTGGTCCAATATTTACTTCTGGCATACAAACAAAGACTCTTTCAGCAAACCATTTGTATCGATACGCCTGATTCAAAGCTCTTTTCCAATTTTTAAGTTTTGCTTCAATAGCAATAGATTTTGCTGTTACATCTTCATATCTTCTTACGGGAAAGAAGGATCTGGATTGCATCGAAATAAAATTCTCACTTATGAGAGCATCCAAACTCTTTACAATTGTTTTCGTCGATGTTCGAGTAATATTAGATATACATTTTAGTGATACTCCCGGTTTATCCAAAATCAAATCAAACAATAATACCTGAAAATCATTCAGAACATAAGAGCGCTCTTTGTATATTTCAGCTTTATCAGCGACTACAATATCTGCAATTCCATACCCCAGATTTACCTCATTAAGTAAATACAGAGAAGGTTTTCTCAAAAAAGAAGGTAAGTATGTTACGCGGTTTCTGATTTGATTAGATACAGTAGTAACCAACTGATCTTCAGTTTCAAACATAGGAAGTATTTATAAAAATGTAAGTTGCATCATCAGTGTTTTTCTTCGATATTTCTTTCTTTAATGCTTTTTGGAGGTTTTTTAAATAACCATATTGGAATATCTTAAAAAACTGACGTTTATGATTCTCCATTATCTTATAGAATCCATCTGAACAAATGATAAAATTTTCGGACTTACGTTGAATTGTACTAATTTTCAAAATCCTTGAATCTAAATCAGGTTTACCAAGATAATTTGAGAGTTGATTTTTGTTTAGCTCTGATTGTTCAGCTTCAGAAAACAGTTTAAGGTACTGGTTAGAAATGGAATAAATCCTTGAATCCCCAATATTTACATATTGAATTGATTTACATGAATTTTGAGGTATTAGCAGCAAACTACATGTTGAATATGGATCTTCAAGATTCGATGAGACTAAATCTGAATTCAAATCAAATAATAGCCTGTCTATTTCTGGAAGTAAGTCTTTCAGATACAATCTGTAGTTTTTTCTAATGAAATGAATAGATTTTTGAATCCCTTTTTTTGAACTTTTAGCTGAGCTTATTCCATCAAATAGTGCGAATAGATGGAAATCTTCTGACTCTATAATAAGTGTCCGATCTTTATTAATTGCTCTGTTTCTTCCCTTAATTGAATCTGAAATATATTTCATAATATTCTAAAACACATTTTCTTGATTTATACCAAATTTTCTAAAACTTTAACAATACTAGCAAGATCTGTTTGGTTGCAGCTCAAGACATCACAAACCTGCTAGATATGATTAAATTCTGATTCAATAGTATGTTTTTAAACATATTCTTTTCATAATTCGAATTAATCTGATGAAAAGGCTATCATCCATCAAAAACTTGGTTTGGCGGTCTGTTTGACTACCCCGACCTTTAGCAGACATGCTAATGGCTATATGTTTGGTGAAGGGCAAGTTGACCAGGATATTCTTCGAACTTTTCTTAACTCCTTGATTGATGACTCATTTGACCAGTTCCATTAGCATGATTGTCAGCAGTATAAAATTACATTGGAATATGGAAAATGATTTTATTTTAGCCTAACTTTTCCCACCATTGGCCCTTGCAACCTCTGGATACTGAAGCTGCCTCCAACCAGCAAGTCTCCTTTTCCCAGCAAACATTCAGCACCTGGCTCATCCAAAATAATCATGCTGTTTTTAACTGATGTTACTTTTAGGGCAATTTTTAACTGAAGATTGGCTTTAATGAGTGGTGTTATGACTTTTGAGTCAGGTCGCTGAGTTGATAAAATTAAGTGTACACCGGCCGCACGACCTTTCTGTCCTATTCTCTGAATCGCTTGTTCCAGCTCCCTGTTTGCCTCTTTGCCCATCATCAGATCTGCATATTCATCAATGACAATAACAAATCTTGGAAGCATTTCATTCTTTTGATTATATTCAGCAATATCAATCACTTCTGCTTTTTCAAGAAGCTTGTAACGCTCTTCCATTAGAGCAACAAGATGCTTTAAAGCTTTTAGCGCCTTTTTGTTCTCCATGATAATAGGCTCAGCCAGATGAGGAATATTTGAAAGATCAGCAAAGCTGACTCTTTTAGGATCAATCAATAAAACTTGCAGGGCGTTTTTAGGATAACGGCCAGCAAGTCCTAACACTACGGCTTTAAGGAAAACACTTTTTCCACTACCAGAGGTTCCACCAACCAGAATACTGGACATGTTGGGGTCACTGAAATCAGCCCAAAACGGCTCATTATCGATAGACATCCCCAATGGGAAAGTAAGCATTGGGTCATTCTTTTTTGGCTTTTTTGTTTTTAAAACATCTTCTAGAAAAAGCGGTTTAAACCTTTTTTGCGGGATATCTATACTGATATACCCGGCCTGTGTCTGAATCAAAGGTTTTGAATCAAGCTCTAATTCGATTTGTAAGTTCTCACTTTGATTTTTAATTTTCCTAACTGTAGTACCCCTCGCAAGATTTGGTTTTATTTTAAAACGGGTAAACCTATAACTTTCAACCATTTCGATAACCTCGGCTGAAAGTCCCTGAGTGGAAAGTGCATTTATTAATTGAACTGCTTGGGGATGATTGGAAGTGATCTCGGATGTTTTTTTTTGAGCATTTGATTTTGCTGGTGAATCTACCTTCTCGCTTTTTTGGGTTCCCTGGATTGGAAGTGCTTTATCTATGGGCCTTTGCGGTTTGGTTTTAAGATCACATCTGTCTTTTTTTAGCAGTTGGTCTATTTGATAGAACCACGGATATTCCTTATCGTGCAACCTTGTACTAATAAAACCACAGAGTTGTTGTCGATTTATTTCAAGCAATTGTCCGTTGGTGTCCTGATAGGTTAGTTCTTTGGAACTGACCTGACTACTTAATTCCCATAAGGCATACCAACCTATAGCCTCTGACCTCTTAAGCCTAAGAAAACAACCTCCGGCTTTTTGCAACAGGTCAACGTTTTTGTGTGTCCCTTTCCAATGTGGCAATGGAGGAAAAGTACTTCTTGCATCCCTTATATAAAACACTTTTGCTTCATCATATGCTTTCAAAAAGGCAATCGCTCGTTTAAGAAACTTGTTTATTGATTGAAACTGTTCTGCATCATCCACAATAAAAAGCACTTTGTATGTCTCTTTCTTCCCCTGTGTAACCTCTCCCAGCAGCTCCTTGTGGTCGGTTCCGGCCGTAGGTAATCCGCCCAGATTCTTCTTTGAATACTCAAGGCTATCTATTAGCAAGCCAGCTTCAGGATTTGTATTAAAAACGTAAAGTTTTAATGCTTTGATTAGCTTGCTACCATCCAAATTATCCTCATCAAAAGATGATTCGATTTTAGAAATTGCATTCGAAAAGTAAGTGGTTAATAGCTCATTCAAATCCTTTTTTTTGATTGATTTCTTCCCATAAAGAACTTCTTTTAGCATTATATTGATTTCGTTTATGACTTCTCTTGGTAGAGAAACTTCTTCTGAAAACCTTTTATAGATTTCCTGTTCGTCCAAAGGGCCAAAACCATCCATGTTTTGTTTCTTAACGACAGTCCCTATACGTGATTTGATGATTGCTACGGATTGCTCGTAATCGCAGCCTTGCAAATCTAACCTATTGGTTTGGAGGCGTGTTACTACATGCTGATTCAAAGCTGATTTTATTTGTCCTTCCCAGGTTTCGCCTCTGTAAAATATGATCGGCAGAAAACAATGCGTAACATCAATAAGGAATTCCACACTTTTGCCAAATGCTGACACCTGATCAGCGCGTTCAAGGTTTTCCAGGCGGTCAAAGCAAACGACCATGATATGCTTAGTATATCGAAACAATAGGCCCAAGGAACGAAGAATCCGAAGCGATTTTGCCTCTAGCTCTTCTTCGGAATGATTTCCCCGAATTGCCTTTCCTAATAGCCGTTTGTCTGCGTCATTCAGGAAAGTGTTGTTTAACCATTTTATTGCGGAATACCTTTTTTCCTTTATCCGATAGGCAAAGATCACTTCTAGGAATTCATTATCAAATTGAACATCAAACTCGTTTAGATGCTTTATTCCAAAATGTCTGGATTTAGGATCTTTAATGATGTTGTAAATATCTGAGTTGAATGCTTTTAGAGGATCTTCCTTTAATGCCGCTAATAGTTTTTTTGCTTTTGGCGTCATTCTTAATGAGACTGGTAGCACCTTCGCGAAGAGTGATCCTATTAATCTATCAAGCTGACTATGCTTGCCTTGTTGGTTTATCGGCCTACAAAGGTTTGTGAATATTTCTCGCACCAGATAATTGAAAGGGTACCGCGGGTTTTCAATCGGTTGAATATAAGCGAAAGAACAACTGGAAATCGTCTTGCAGTAGTTGAGAATTCGTGTTGTCAAGTGCGTTTTCCCGGCCCCGGCTTCTCCAGTTATCAGACAGGCATAGCTTTCTTTGGGATTGCTTCGTTTCTGTTGAATTAAATTAGTGATCTGCTCAAATTCAGCGCTATAGATCGCTGGAACATCCGGTGATGAATTATCCCAAGGGTCCCCAACATTTCCTGAAGCAAATGGATTATTTCTCTTTAATACATCTGCAAGCTGATCGCTATTCATCTTCACTTCCTCCAACTAACTGTGATTCGAAGGTAACCAAATCTATCTTTGTATGATTCGTCCAATTCTTGTTGTGACAGATTGTTTGGATTGCCCCCCTGCAAAACGATAATCTTTTTTCTAGCCAAGTCTTCAAGAGTTTGGTCAAAATCCTCTTTTTTCCAATTCAAAAGATTACGGATTCTATGAATGTAGACATAAGGTTCCCCTCCACCAGCAGAATTGTAAGCCACTTGAAATTTTTGGGTTCGGTCTTCCAATGATTCGGGTGCATCAATAAGTGATCCTTCATGAGTGTCTTGTTGATTTGAGGGGTTTTGATTAATGTGAAGAGAGGCAACAACGTGATCTTTATATATTCTTTTGCAACAAACCAAACCTTCTTCCAATAATTCGTTCAACAAACATAGAAAATCATCAGGACTTAATGGTAGTTTTTCTTTAAGTTTTTTTGACGAAATTCCCGGTGAGCGGGTCATTTGTTTAATGATTAACTCCTTTTTTGTAATATTTAGGCCAATATACTTTGTTAAACCTTTTGTAAACGTTTTATATCGTTTACCCAAAGCTGGTTGCAACTGTTCGACACTCTTATACTGAGGAGTTCCATTTGGATTAATGCCAAGAGCCTTTTTAATGTCTGGCGGCAAAAACTTTCTAACCGTTTCGACTTTCAAGAAGATCGCATCTTCATTTTCAAAGATTTCTTCAATGAGTTTTTCTATCTTCTGATTATCTATCATGAGTCTTCTTTTGTATATGTTTTCAAGAGAGTTTAGATATTTTAATTAATAAAAAACTACTTCTACTCATTTGATTCTAATAAGCATCGATTGAAAACTTCATGTTACAATGTTTTGAGGAACCTTCACGGTCAGGGAATAAAGAGAGATAATTGATATGCATTCTATTTAAAGACTTCAAAGCCATCTCTCTATCTGACTGTGGGATTAGTATTTTAAACAATATAGTTTTTTCAGATTCTCCTTTAAAATTTGCACGAACCCACTTTTCAATATCCACTAATAGTGGAGACCAAGTGAATAAACCTGCTTGACTTACCAATCGTGGATTTTCATCAGTATTTGGGTGAATCAGTTCAACTGGTCCAAAATTGCTTTTTTGATCTCTTTTTGCTGCTTTAATTTCGTCAGATTTCCAAATTACATGCTTTTCTTGGAGTGCCCAAATGGCAACGTTTTTTTTCTCTTTTATTTCTTCATTATATGCAAAAAAAGCTGCAATATAAGGTGAATACGTCCAATCCAGTAAGGGGGTTTTAAGCCCATGATGCTGTCCTAGTGCCCACCAATCTTTTTCCTCCATACTACTACGCTCATACCCTAGTCGACCACGTGTTGATTTTTTAAACTCCTCTAACAGTTCTTCCTGGAACGTTTCATCATTAGTCTTTCCGAGAGATTTGATAAATCTATCGAGAGTCGGTTCAAGTAGCCAAATTTCTTGACCGTGTCCTCTGAAAATATAGCCCGGGTAATCCAGCAGCTCGTTGTTCATAAATTCAAGAAAATACTTCCAGGATGAGAGCACAAACTCTTAGATACCGTCACCTAAGAAGGTCTTGACTGGCTTTTTTTTAGGCATAACACTTCCAATTGCAGTACTTGAAAAAAGTTTTCTTTATAGGTTAATCACTCTTGAATTATTTCGTTGCGAATTTACTTAAGGCAATAAGTTTAATCATTTATCAACTTAAAATGCAACTTAGGGTTACAAGAAATGATTTTCCAAAGATGTAGGACGGTCTGGTCTGATGGTTTTGCATTCCTGGTCGGGGTGAGAAGATTTGAACTTCCGGCCCCTGCCTCCCGAAGACAGTGCTCTACCAGGCTGAGCTACACCCCGATTGTGTGGATAGGTTAATTGGCAGGTAGGTTGTGCCACAATTGCTGCAGTATAATGAGACAGTCTAGTCAAATTGACCCGATTCTTCAAGGTATTGATTTCAATTTTTCAGCAGACAGATGACAGCGATTAGCTTTTGATGGTCTTGTTCTGACATATTCGGGTTGAAATAAGTAAGCTTAGATCTGGCACAAGGCGCTTTTGGCGACTTTAATTTTAACAGGGAAGGTATAAAGAGGACGTATCATGGCAAACGTGGGCAATCTGGCAATGTTTATTTTTGTAGGTTTGGTGGGAGGAGTCATTGGACAAAAATTCAAAATACCGGCAGGAGCTTTGATAGGGGCAATGCTTGCAGTAATTGCCGTGAAACTGATCTTAAAATCCGAATGGGAACTACCGAAAAATGTAGTGTTTTTATTGCAGGTCGCCGTGGGGATCATGGTGGGCGCCCAGTTTCATCCTTCCCTACTGCCTACCTTTTATAAGATTATCATTCCGGTAATCGTCTCCTGTGTGATTTTGGTTGGGACAGGTGTAGTGATTGCCATGTTGCTGTCCAAGCTTGGTATCCTGGATATCGGTACCGGTTACCTGGGGACCAGTCCCGGGGCAATGACGGTTCTGATAGTGTTGGCACTTGAAAACAATGCCAATGCTACCGTGATCAGTTGCTTTCACTTGTTTCGATTAATTTTTGTGATCTTAACAGCACCCTTAATCTTCAAACTCTTGGGGAAGGTTTAAAAATATTTATGATTTTTAAACTTAGATTTATGATTTATTTGAACATTTTAGATTTTAGATTTGGAAATTGTTCACATATTTAGTAGACTGATAGCCGATAGCTGAACGCTGATAGCGGTTGAAAAACTAAAGTTTTTCAACCTTTTCCTTCATTCTTTCGATCAGGTTTACCTGTTCATCGGCATCCTTCCCTATTTTCCTGTAGCTTTCGCGAAGCTTCCACATCTTTTTTAATTTCGGGTCCATGTCGTGGACGGCTAGTTTGGCTTTGATTTTTTGATCCAATTCGTCCAGTTTCTTTTTTAACAGGTTTTTGGTATTCATGACTCCTCTGATGGTTGGCAGGCTGAAAAACTCTCCGTGTGAATCACACTTACCTGATCATATTATACCCGGGCAGTTTGAAGCTGACCAGCCTCCACTATTTACTTTTGTCCGACCGGCACATACTATTAAAGAAGAAAACCTTTTAATCGTCTATCGTTCAATAGTTTTTTTCAACATACTCCCCAATTCGTACTATGGAAAATCAGGATTTGAAGAACAACCCGCTTATAGTCACAGAAGGACTTCCCCGGTTCGACGAAATAAAGGCTGAGCACGTTGTACCTGCTGTGAGATATAACCTGCAGGAAGCAGAACGTATCTTGTCCGATCTTGAAAAGAGTTATAAGCCCACCTGGGAAGGTCTGCTCAAGCCGCTTGAGGATTTGGAAACACCGTATGAATACGGTTGGCAGGCCGTTATGCATTTGACCAGGGTGAAGAACAGCCCCGAACTTAGAGAAGCCCATCAAACCGTGCTCAACGAGGTAGTCACTTTTATGCTTAGACTAAGGCAAAGTCCTGAAATCTTCGCAGGATTGAATACCATCAAAAACAGTAAAGAGTGGTCCGGTTTGAGTCCGGCCAGAAAACGGGCTGTTGAATTGAGGATTAAAGGTTCTATTCATGACGGTGTAGGATTGGAAGGAGAGGCCAGGAAACGGTTTAATGAAATTGCTAATGAGCTTTCCAAATTGTCGACAGACTTTTCCAACCATGTCTTGGATGCCACAAAAGCATTTTTTCTGGATATCACAAACAAGCAGGATACCGAGGGTTGGCCGCGCAACTTAAAACAAATTACGGCCCAGGCATATCAAATGGCCCACCCGGAAGATAAGTCCGAAATCGATCCGGAAAACGGTCCCTGGCGGATTACACTTGATTTTCCCAATTTTATGCCATTCATGAAGCACAGCAAAAATCGAGAGCAGAGAAAGCAGGTTTATCATGCCCAAATAACAACGGCATCTCAAGGAGAATGGAACAATGAGCCTATCATACGACGTATTTTGGAGCTAAGAAAAGAAAAGGCTGCTTTGCTGGGATTTAGCACACATGCGGAGTTGAGCCTTGATTCCAAGATGGCTCCCGATGTTCAGGCTGTGGAGAAAATGATCTCTGAACTGGCACATGCGGCAAGGCCTTATGCCGAAAAGGATTTCCAAGAAACCAGCCGGCTGGCCAGGGAATCAGGCCAGGAAGAACCATTGGCCCAATGGGATTGGGCATTCTGGAGTGAAAGGCTGAGAGAGAAAACCTTTGATTATACAGATGACCAGCTACGGCCATATTTCCAGCTGCCGAAAGTGCTGAACGGTTTGTTTGCTGTTGCATCTAATTTATTCGGTGTCGCGGTTGAACTGGAAACCGGGCAATATCCGGTCTGGCATCCTGACGTAAGGCTTTTTAATGTAAAAGACGAAAAAGGGGAAAAACTGGCTTCGTTTTATCTCGACCCATTCTCCCGATCCCATGAGAAAAAAGCCGGTGCCTGGATGGATGAGTGTTTAAACCGCAAAGTGATAGGAAAGGAAGTTCGCTTACCTATTATTCATATCTGCTGCAACGGGACACCGCCCGTTGAAGAGACTCCCTCCCTGATGGGATTTCGAGAGGTTGAAACCTTATTCCATGAATTCGGGCATGCTTTACAAGGCATGCTGACCACGGTAAACGAGTCGGATGTCGCAGGTGTGGGAGGCGTCGAGTGGGATGCGGTGGAACTGCCCAGCCAATTTATGGAAAACTGGTGCTACCATAAACCAACACTGATAGGAATGACTGAACATTACGAATCCGGGGAGCCTTTACCGGACGAGTTGTTTGAGAAAATCAAAAAAGCAAAAACATTCCAAACCGGTTACGGAACCATGCGTCAGATTTTGTTCGGTGCAGTGGACATGAAACTGCATCATGAGTTTGATCCCTCAGCCGAAAAATCGCCGTTTGATCTGCACCGGGAACTCGCCAAGGAATATTCGGTGTTCGAGCCCTACGAACATGATAAGTTTCTTTGTTCGTTCAGCCATATTTTCTCGGGAAGTTATTCTGCAGGATATTACAGCTACAAATGGGCAGAGGTGCTAAGTGCCGACGCATTTGCAGCATTCGAGGAAGCCGGACTGGACTCAATGGAAGCTGTCCGTACAACCGGCAAACGTTTCAGGG